>DASVMK010000209.1:0-17763 GCA_036384395.1 Novosphingobium sp. | reverse complement strand
GCGACTTCGACCGGATGGCTGAAGTAGGGATCGCCGCTGGCGCGCTTCTGCGAGCCGTGTTTCTGCACCGTATAGACGTAGGCACGGTTGAGGATCGCCTCGTCCGCATCGGGATCGTAGGCTTTGACGCGTTCGACGAGTTCGTATTGGCGCAGCATGAAGCCCCAGAATGTGAGATTTCGCCTGCCCAGGGCAAGGCTTTTCGACGGAAAATGATGCAGATGCGAAATCGGGCGGCGCGGTTGCCGCCGGGCTTCGCGCTTCCTATCCTCGGCAAGACCCCCGCGCCCTTAGGAGTTCCATGTTCCGATCCGCCTGCCTGATGCTCGCCGCCGCCTCGCTCGCGCTGGCCGGCTGCGCCGACGAGCCGCCGACGCCCGCGGTCTCGCCTGACGACAAGGCGCAGGCGGCCGAGCAGCACCAGGAGCTCCTCGCGGAGATGGGCGGCGCCTATCGCGGCGAGGAAGCCGCCTACGTCGCCGAAGTGGGCGAGAGGCTGGCGAGGGCGGCGGGGATCGGCGGGCAGTGCACGTTCACCGTGGTCAATACCGACGTGGTCAACGCCTTCGCGGTGCCGGGCTGCTACATCTACGTTACGCGGGGGTTGCTCGGCTGGGTCAACAGCGAGGGCGAGCTCGCCTCGGTGCTGGGGCACGAGCTGGGCCATATCGTCGGCAACCACAGCCACGAGCAGATGAAGCGCTCGCTGCTGCGCTCGCTCGGCGTGCTGGCGGTAGGGGCGATCACCGGTTCGGACCAGCTGACCCGGATCGCCGGCCAGGCGGCCGGATTCTTCGACTTGCGCTATTCGCGCACCCACGAATACGAGGCGGACGATCTCGGCCTCCTCTATCTGCGCAAGGCGGGATACGACCCCTACGCTGCGTCGCAGATGCTCACCGCGCTCGACCGGTCGAGCACGTTCCAGGCGGGCGCCCGCGGCGCGCAGGACGCGCAGCGCATTCCGGAATGGCAGCTCACCCACCCGCTGACCGCCAACCGCATCGCCCGCGCCCGGCGCGAGGCGGAGAAGACCGGGCTCAAGCCCGACGCGCTGCCTGAGTTCGAGGCGCGTTACCTCGGCCATCTCGACGGGTTGCTCTATGGCGACGATCCCGAGCAGGGCTTCGTCCTCGGCCGTCGCTTCGCCCACCCGGTGATGCGCATCGCCTTCGAGGCGCCCGAAGGCTTCACGCTGACCAACAGCCCGCAGGCAGTGGTGATCGATGGGCCGCAGGGCACGCAGGGCGAGTTCGCCGGCGGCCCGCTGCCGCCCGGCGGGCTGGAGCCTTACGCCGAGGCGCTGCTTGGCCAGATCGTCGGCCAGGCGCCGGTGGAGGTGGTGTCGAGCGTCGCCGGCCAGACCAACGGCCTGCCTAGCGCGGTGGTCCAGGCGGTCGCGCAGGCGGAGGGCGGGCCGGCGACGATCTCGCTGGCGGTCTATGACGGCGGCGACGGCAGCGCCTATCACTTCGTGCTGGTCTCGCGACCGGGTGCGGGCGCGCCTGCCGGCGCACGCGACCTGTTCCGATCGTTCCACCGGCTGGGCGCCGCCGACGTCGCCACGCTCAAGCCGCGCTTCATCCGCATCCGCGCGGTGCAGCCGGGCGAGGATGCGCGCGGCCTTGCGGCGCGCATGGCCGCCGACCGTCCGGCCGAGCTGTTCCGCCTGCTCAACGGCCTCGATGCGAACGCGCGGCTACGGGTGGGGCAGAGCGTGAAGCTGGTAACGCGCTAAGTTATGGAAGCGATGCGCGTCCCATCACCGTCGCCCCGGACTTGATCCGGGGTCCCGCTCCTTTTCAGCGCGACGGCCGAGGAAAAAGCGGGGGTCAAGCCCGGGATGACGGGATTGATGGGACACTTCGATGCGGAAGTGAATGGGAGATACGCATGAGTCCGGAAATTATCGAAGGCGCGAGCGACGCCGATATCGCGCGCTGGCTGGAAGCGCGGCTGCGCACGGCACTGACCGAGACGTCCGGCGAGGTGGTGGTGACGGTGCCCGGCGGCTCGACCCCGTTCCCGATTCTCTCTGAACTGGCGAAAGCCTCGCTCGACTGGTCGCGCCTCGCGGTCTGGCCCGGCGACGACCGCATCGTGCCCGAGGACCACCCGGCGAGCAACCTCGGTCGCATCCGCGCACTGCTCGCACCCGCCGGCGCGCGCGTGGTGCCCCTTGTCGAGGGCGCCGAACCGCCGCGCTTCGCGCTCGCCTGGCTCGGCATGGGCAACGACGGACACGTCGCCTCGCTGTTCCCCAACACCGATCCGCGCGTCGACGCGCCCGGCACGGTGCTGCGGCTCACCCCCGATCCGCTGCCGCCCGAAGCGCCCTTCGACCGGCTGAGCCTGACCATCCCGGCGCTCGCGCGCAGCGACGCCCTGCTGTTCGTGGTGCGGGGCGCGGAGAAGGCGGCGCTGTTCCGCGCGGCGGCGGCGGGCGACAACGACCTGCCGGTGGCGCGGCTGCTCAAGGCGGCGCGATGCCCCGTGACGTGCTTCGTGTGAGCCCCCTTTCGTGTCCGACTTGACCCTGCCCGTTTCACGCCGCATGCCCCGCCGATGACCGAGACCACCCTGGCCCGCCTCGAAGCGACCGTCGCCGCGCGGCGGAGCGCCGATCCCGAGAGCAGCTACGTCGCCAAGCTCAACGCCCGCGGCGTGCCCAAGATCGCGCAGAAGCTGGGCGAGGAGGCGGTCGAGACGGTGATCGCGGCGATGGCCGACGACCGCGCCGGGCTGGTCGGCGAGGCGGCGGACCTGCTTTTCCACCTCGTCGTGCTGCTGGGCGCCAAGGGCGTGCCGCTCGCCGAAGTCCTCGCCGAACTCGACCGCCGCGAGGGCGTGTCGGGCATCGCCGAGAAAGCGTCACGGAGCCAATAATGCCGATCGACCCCAGCCTGCCCTACGACGACGCCAACATCTTCGCGAAGATACTGCGCGGCGAGCTGCCGTGCGACAAGGTTTACGAAGACGACTTCGCGCTCGCCTTCCACGATATCCGACCGCAAGCGCCGGTGCATGTGCTGGTCATCCCCAAGGGGCGATGGGTGAGCTGGGACGATTTCTCCGCCCGCGCCGAGGATCGCGAGATCGCCGGCTTCACCCGCGCGATCGGGGCGGTGACGCGGCAGCTCGAGCTCGACAAGCCGGGCTATCGTCTGCTGATCAACATGGGGCACGACGGCCACCAGGAAGTGCCGCACCTTCACGTCCACATCTTTGGCGGGCGCCAGTTTTTCCGGATGATCGCCGACTGAGGGGGCGGGGCGCGCGCGCCAGCCGCCGAACCGTGCCATATTCGCCGCCGGACGAACGCCGCGGCTTGCCACTCGACTCGTCGCACGGCTAGAACGCCCCTGCATGACGCTCCCCGAACCCCCCGGCGGCCGTTTCGACGGGCCCGTGCACCGCTTCGCCGTGCGCGCCTATTTCGAGGACACCGACCTTTCGGGGGTGGTTTACCACGCCAACTATCTGCGTTGGTTCGAACGCGCCCGGTCCGACATGCTGCGGCTGCTGGGCATCGACCAGCGCGCGGTGCAGGAAGCGGGGGAGGGCTTCTACGCGGTGTCCGAGCTGACCATCCGCTTCGCCGCGCCGGCCCGGCTCGACGACGTGGTGATGATCGAAAGCCGCGCGGAAGAGCTGCGCGGCGCGAGCTGCCGCATGCACCAGAAGGCCTGGCGCGGCTCCACCCTGCTCGCCGAGGCGCGGCTGCGCGTCGGCTTCGTCGGCGCCGATGGCCGGCCGCGGCGTCAACCCGCCGCCTGGCGCGCCGCCTTCGCCACAATCGCTCCAGAAGGAACCCCATGACCCCGTCTCTTCTCGTCGTCGCCCAAAGCGTGACAGTGGCCGCCGCCGGCGCGCCCGCTCACCTCAATCCGATCAAGCTGTTCCTCCAGGCCGATATCGTCGTGCAGGTGGTGATGGCCGGGTTGATTCTGGCCAGCGTCTGGGTCTGGGCGATCATCATCTCGTTCTCGCTGCGCATGGGCGGCGTGCGCCGCCGGTCGGACGACTACGAGGCGGGGTTCTGGAAGGCGCAGGACTTCGACGCGTTCCAGTCGCAGCCGCGCAAGGGCGATGTGCCGCTTTCGCGCGTGGCCGGGGCCGCGCTGGGCGAATGGCGCAAGTCGACCAAGTCCAAGGCCTTCGATCGCGAGGGCCTGCGCGCGCGCCTGGCGGCGGCGATGGAGGGCAGTGTCGCCGAAGAGGCGGACCGCCTGTCGGACCGGCTGAACTTCCTCGCCACGGTTGGCTCGGTGGCGCCCTTCGTCGGCCTGTTCGGCACCGTCTGGGGCATCATGAACAGCTTCTTCCAGATCGGCCAGCAGCAGAACTCTTCGCTGGCGGTGGTTGCGCCGGGCATTTCCGAGGCGCTGTTCGCCACCGCTATCGGCCTGTTCGCCGCGATCCCCGCGGTGATCGCCTACAACCGCTTCTCGCACCGGGTGAACGCCTTCGAGGCGCGGCTGCAGCGCTTCGCCGACAAGTTCCACGCCTCGCTCAGCCGCGAGCTGGACGGGCAATGAGGGGTCTCTTGTTCGATCCTCCCCCTCCGGGGGAGGTGGCAGCCCGCACGGCTGACGGAGGGGGCGCCTTTGCCGAACGGCGGTGCGTGGGGCACCCCCTCCACCACCGCTTCGCGGCGGTCCCCCTCCCCCGGTGGGGGAGGATCTGATGGCCATGAATCTATCATCCTCCAGCCGTCGTGGCCGCCGTCGCGGGCGCGCGCCGATGGCGGAGATCAACGTGACGCCGCTGGTCGACGTCATGCTGGTCTTGCTGATCATCTTCATGGTCACCGCGCCGCTGCTCAAGGCGGCGGTGCCGGTCGAGCTGCCCGAGAGCCGCGCGAAGGCGATGGCCGAGGAGGCCGAGCAGGTGACGATCAGCCTCTCGCGCGACGGCGAGGTGTGGATCGACGAGGCCTTCGTCGCGTCGGGCACGCTGCCCGAGCGTCTCGCCGCGCTGCCGCTAGGGGCCGACGGCAAGCCGCCGCTGGTGACGCTGCGCGCCGACAAGGGGCTCGACTATGGCACCGTCGCCGGAGTGATGGGCGAGCTCAACCACGCGGGCTTCAACTCGATCTCGCTGGTGACCAACGCCGGCGGCGCGGCGGTCAGCGGTCGTTCAGACGGGGGCCAATAGCCCAAAGCCATGCCTGCGACGACGTCCAACAGCGAATATGGCCGCCGGGAAGAAGGCATCGGCCTGGCCCTGGCGATCGCCGTCCATCTCGGGCTGGCGGGGTTCCTGCTGTGGCGCCCGGCCGGCAAGGCGCTGGTCATCCCGCCCGAGCGGATGACGGTGACGCTGAGCGAAGACCTCGCGCCGACCTCGACCTCGCCCGAGCCGAACGCCCAGGCCGCGCCCGATGCCGCGCCCGAGATCGGCGAGGCGGCGCCCGCGCCGGAGCCGCAGCCGGTCGCCAAGGCGGAGCCCGAGGCGCTGCCGCCGCCGCCCGTGCCCAAGCCGGTCGCCAAGCCGCAACCCCGGCCCGAGCCGCGCCCGATACCCAAGCCCGCGTCGCGCGCGGTGCAGCGTCCGGCTCCCGCAGCGCGGCCATCGCCGCGCGCGGCCCCGCGCCCCGCGCAGCCCGCGCCCAGGGCGGCCGCGCAGCCTCGGGCAACGTCCAACGCGGCGGCCGCGCGCCCGGCGCAGCGGCCGAGCAACCGACCGGCGGGCGCCAGCAACTTCGCCGATGCCTTCAAGGACGGCGTGCCGGGTGCTGCTGTCAAGGCCGGTGCGTCTCAGAACGCGCCCGCCGCCGCGATCGGACCCGATGTGAAGGCCTCGATCAGCGGTGCCATTTCCCGCCAGTTGAAGCCGCATTGGACCGCGCCGCAAGGCATGGAAGCCGATCTTCTCGTGACGAGGGTGCGCTTCCGTCTGGCCCAGGACGGAACGCTTATCGGGCAACCCGAAGTGGTCAGCCAGACGGGCGTCACCGCGGCCAACGCAGCGCAAAAGGCGCGACATGCGGAGCAGGCGATCAGGGCGGTCCGTCTTGCCGCTCCCTTCCAACTGCCCGATCAGTACTATTCGGTCTGGAAATCCGTGACCACGACGTTCGACAGAAGGCTTTCTCAATGATTCGACGCTCTCTCGTTGTCCTGGCCTTGCTCGCGACCACGCCGGCGCTTGCCCAACCTGCGGCCGTGCCGCCGCAGCCTGCAGACGCGGCGCCGGACGGGCTTGAGGTCACGGTGTCCGATGACAGCGACTGGCAGGACACCAGCATCGCCATTCCCGCCTTTGCCACCGACAACGACGTCGCCACGCAGACCAACGCCGGTACCACCGGCGCGCTCGGCGTGAGTTTGGCCCAGGTCATCACCGCCGATCTCCAGAACAACGGGCTGTTCAAGCCGGTCGGCCCCGGCAGCCTGCCGCGTCCGACTTATCCGCAGATCCAGGCGCCGGCCTATCCGACCTGGCAGGCGCAGGGGGCGGAGATGCTGGTGCATGGCTACGTCCGCGCCGGCGGCGACGGGCAGCTGATGGTCGGTTGCTATCTCTATGACGTGAAATTGAGCCAGCAGCTCGCCAAGGCGGGTTGGTCGGTGCCGCCGTCCGACTGGCGCCGCGCCGCGCACAAGTGCGCCGACATGGTCTATTCGCGACTGTCGGGCGAGAGCCCGTTCTTCGACAGCCGCATCGCCTATATCGCCGAGACGGGCCCCAAGGACCGGCGGATGAAGCGCCTGGCCATCATGGATTCGGACGGGGCCAATCACCGCTTCGTCACCACCGGCCAGGCCACCGCGCTGACCCCGCGCTTCTCGCCGGACTACAAGGAGATCGTCTATCTCTCCTACCTGAACGGCAATCCGCGGATCTACGTCTATAACATCGACACCAACAAGCAGCGGCTCGTCACCCAGAGCCGCAACCCGACCTTCGCGCCGCGCTGGTCGCCCGACGGCAAGTGGATCCTCTACTCGATGGCGGTGGCGGGCAACACCGACGTCTATCGCGTCTCGGCGGCGGGCGGCGGCGAGAGCCAGCGGCTGACCGACAGCCCCGGCATCGACGTGGGCGGCAGCTATTCGCCCGACGGCTCGAAGATCGTGTTCGAAAGCGACCGTTCGGGCAGTCAGCAGATTTACGTGATGAACGCCGACGGATCGGACCAGCGCCGCATCAGCTTCTTCGGCGGCCGCTCGGCGACCCCTGAGTGGAGCCCGCGCGGTGATCAGATCGCCTTCACCCACATCGCCGGCAACTTGCGCGTCGCGGTGATGAGCCCGAGCGGCGGCGGCATGCGCTACCTGACCGACAGCTGGCAGGACGAGGCGCCGACGTGGTCGCCCAACGGCCGCATCATCCAGTTCTTCCGCACGACCAAGACCAGCGGGCAGACCGCGATCTGGCAGGTCGACCTGACCGGCCGCAACGAGCGCCGGCTGCCCACCCCGGTCGATGGCTCCGACCCGTCGTGGGGCCCGATCCGCAACTAGTTCACCAAAAGGAGATTGCCATGAACGCACGGCACAGCAACGCCTCGCTGCGTAGCGTCGCTATCGTGACCCTGGCCGCGGCCGGGCTCGCGCTGTCGGCTTGCGCCAAGAAGCCGCCGAAGGACCTGCCGCCCGATCCGGGCCCGGCGGTCGGCACCACCACCGATGGCGCCGCCGGCCAGATCGTGCCGGGCAGCCAGGCCGATTTCCAGAACTTCACGGCGGGCGCCGACACGATCTATTTCGACACCGACCGCTACAACATCGACGCGCCCGACGTCGCCGCGCTGCAGACGCAGGCGCAGTGGCTCGCCAAGTATCCGCAGAAGCGCGCGACGGTCGAAGGTCATGCCGACGAGCGCGGCACCCGTGATTACAACCTCGCGCTCGGCGAGCGGCGGGCCAACGCGGCCAAGAACTACCTCGTCAGCCTGGGGGTGGACGCCGCGCGCATCAGCACCGTCAGCTACGGCAAAGAGCGCCCGGTCGCGCTCGGCTCGGACGAGGCGAGCTGGTCCAAGAACCGCCGTGCGGTGACGGTCACGATCGATTGACGGGATAGCGGTCCTCCGTCCGCCAGGCGGGCGGAGGATTGCCGTCTGAACGTCAGCGCAGCTTGGGGAGCAGATCACCCAATTCAAGCGTCGGCAGCGCGGGGGCGGACGCCTCGATCTCGGTAAGCCCGACCGGAGCCGGCGGCGCGTGCAGGGCATCGGCGCCCAGCAGCACGTAAGCGGCCATCATCAGCACGGACAAGGCGGCGGAGATTGCCAGTTTGTCGCTCATGGCTTCATCTCTCTTTTGCTCAGCAAGGTTAGCATAGGTGGCGCCCGCGAATTTGCAAGGGGGCTAACCGGTCACCGCTGAACCCGCCGTGAAGCGGCTTGTTCCTGCTAGCGTCCCTTGGGGGGCTTGCCGAGCGGGCCGGGCAAGGACTATCGCGGAACGGATGAGCCGCGCACGCAGATCGAACGATTGGGGCTTCCCCCGCTGGCGCGGCTACGGCTCGGGCAGCGAAGCCACGCAAGTGCGCCTGTGCGACCGCGCCGGCTGTACCGAGGCCGGCGACTGCCCCGCGCCCAAGTCCCCCAACAGCCCGGATCGCTGGTACTTCTGCCAGCGCCACGCGGCCGAGTACAACTCCGGCTGGGACTATTTCGCCGGGCTGACGGCGGAAGAAGCCGCCGAGCGCGAGGGGCGCGAGCGGCAGGAATCGTCGGGCTACCGCGAGTCGGTCCACCACGCATGGGCCGGATCGGGCGACGGCACCCGCAGCCGCGACGAATTGCGCGCGCTCGAATTGTTCGAACTGCCGCCCGACGCCGAGTTCGAGGCGATCCGCAAGGCCTGGCGCAGCAAGGCCAAGGAGGTCCACCCCGACGTCCGCCCCGGCGACGCCGACGCGGCTAAGGCGTTCCAGGCGCTCCAGCTCGCCTACGAGGTGCTGCGCGCCGCGGAGGAACGCCGGACCTGGGCGGGGTAGGGCTCTAACCCACCCCGGGTACGGCCGGCACCGGTTCCGCTTCTTCCGCGATCCTGTCGGCCTCGGTCGGCTTGTGCCCGCGGCCGAGCAGCAGCAGCAGCGTCGCCCCGGCGATCACCGCCACGCCGCAGATCACCAGGTAGAGGTTGTAGCCGCCGGTCCGCGCCATCGTCAGGCCGAGCAGCGCCGCGCCCGCGGCGGTCGAGAACGAGGTGGCGAAGGTCAGCAGGCCCATCACCGAACTGTAGATGCCGACGCCGAAATGGCGCGCCACCAGGAAGCCGACGATGTCGCCTTCCGCGCCGAACGAGAAGCCGATGCAAAACACCGCGAAGGTCAGCAGCGCGGGCGCGTCATAGCTCGACGCGATGAGGAACAGGCCCACGCTTGGCAGGCCCAGCGTCAGGAAGGCGACGACGTTGGGCCGAAAGCGATCAAGGCCGACGCCCGCAACGAAGCGCCCCGCCAGCATCCCGATCGACAGCGCCGAGAGCATCACGCCCGCCCCTTCGCCGCTCACGCCGTTGGCCAGCATTAGCAGCTTGAGCTGCACCAGCATGATCGTGGCGGGCAGGTTGCACAGCAGCATGGCGCCGAGCAGCAGCCAGAAGGCCGGCATGCTGAAGATCTGCGGGTAATCCTCGCGGGCACGGCGCTTGGGCGGCCTGGGCGCCGAAACGTCGCGGGTCTCGCGCGGGATCAGCAGGAACACGATGGTGCCGGCGATCGTCGCGAAGATCGCCAGCGCTTGGTAGGCGTCGCGCCAACCGTGCGCCTCGACATAGGCGTTGAGAATCGGCGCGCCGATCACGCCGGTGATGGCCGAGCCCGAGGCGGCGATCGCCAGCGCCAGTCCGCGCGCACGCTCGATGTGCTGGACCACCAGGCGCGTGTACACGGTGGCGGTCGTCGTCACGCACAGGATGCTCTGGACGAAGAAGATCGCCATATAGACCGACAGCGCGCCGCTCATCATGCTGTAGGCGAGATAGCTCAGCGGCAGCGCGACCATGCCGATCAGCGCCGTGCGCTTGACGCCTAAGACGTCGGCCAGGCGGCCGATCAGCGGGAAAGCGAACGAGGTCACCAGCGCCAGGCTGCCGACGAGCGCGAACTCGGCCGGCGGCCAACCGTTGTCGGAGACCAGCGCGGGCGCGATCGCCGTCGTCACGATGCCCGCGGTCGACATGCCGGTGCCGAGGCCCAGCGTAGCGGCCAGCAACGGGCGCCACGCGGTGCGCAGCTCCGAGAAATAGCTCGTGCTCACGGGGTCTCCCTTCCTTTGGCCCTTCTCGCCGGTCTGTCGCCGGGGTTGTCCCGCTCCCAAGGGGCCGCGTCAACGCCTGTCTTGTATCAGGGGGTGTCCGAGGGCGTCAGGAGAGCGCCGCGATCGCCCATATCACCCCGACGATGAGAAAACCGCCGGCGATGTCGAACAGGAAGCCCGCCTTGACCACGCGCTGCAGTGAAATGTGGCCGGTCGCCCAGGCGATGGCGTTGGGGGCGCTGCCGGCGGGCAGCATGAAGCCCCAGCTCGCGGCGAAGGCGGCGGGCAGCGCCAGCAGGATCGGATCGGCGCCGAGCGCGGCGACCAGCGCGGCGACCACCGGCATGATCGCGCTGGCGGTGGCGACGTTGCTGGCGAATTCGGTGACGACGATGACGAAGCCGACGAGCGCGAGCGCCACCACGGGAAGCGGCACCGCAGCGAGCGGCAGCATCTCCTGGCCGAGCCAGGCGGCGAGGCCGGACTGGGTCATGCCCATCGCCAGCGACAGCCCGCCGCCGTACATCAGCACGACGTCCCAGGGCGCGCGGTTGGCTTCCTTCCATACCAGCATGGGCCGGCCGGTGCCGTCGGGCAGGACGAACAGCAGCAGGCCGACCACGGCGGCGATCGTGCCGTCGGTGATCGCGCCTTCGGGAAACAGGGGCTCGATGAAGGGTTGCGCGATCCACGTGGCGAGCGCCAGCGCGACCACGGGCACCAGCCGCCGCTCGGGCGCGGTCCAGTCGGTATGGCCGGCGATCGCCGCGCGCGCGGCGGCGGGGTCGAACCGGTCCTCGGACAAGTTGTGGACGCGGGCGATGATGAAGGCGGCCAGCGGAATGGCCAGGATCACCGTGGGCATGCCGTAGAGCGTCCACTGCGCGAAGCTAATCTCGACGCCGAGCGTGCGCTCGATCAGCGCGGCGCTGATCGCGTTGGTGGGCGAGCCGACCAAGGTGCCGAGCCCGCCGATCGACGCGGCGAACGAGATGCCCATCGGCAGCGCCCCGGCCATCCCCGCGGTGTCGCCCGGCTTGATCTGGCCCGCCGCCAGCATCGCCAGCGCCATCGGCATCATGATCAGCGCGGTCGAGGTGTTCGAGTTGATCGTCGAGAGCAGCGCGGTCGCCGCCATCACCGCCAGCAGCAGCCGCCAGGGCGTGTCGCCGGCGCGCGCGAGGATCGCTAGCGCCAGCCGCCGATGCAGGCCGGTGCGCTCGATCGACAGCGCCAGGAAGGCGCCGCCGATGAACAGGAAGATGACGGGCGAGTAGTACGATGCCGCGGTCTTGTTGGCGTCGGCCACGCCGATCAGCGGCAGCGTGATGAACGGCAGCAGCGCGGTGGCGTAGAGCGGCAGCGCTTCGGTCATCCACCAGACCGCCATCCACAGCACCAGCCCCGCGGTGCGCCAAGCGGTCGGCGGCATGTCGGCCGGTGCGGGCAGCAGGACGGTGAGCAGAAAGCCGGCGAGGCCGAGCCAGAAGCCGATACGCGCTGCGGTCATCGTTCCTCCCCGGCACGGGGAGGGAGACCAGCGGAAGGCCGGTGGGGGGGCACGCGCCGATCGCGCGAGCCCGCTGGTTCCACCAATTTCGCCTGTGCCCCTCCACCATGCTGATGCATGGCCCCCTCCCTCAACCAGGGAGGAATTCAAGCTACTTCGGCGACAGCACCATAAGCATCTGGCGGCCTTCCATGCGGGGGTAGGCCTCGATCTTGGCGACTTCGGCGACGTCTTCCTGCACGCGGCGCAGCAGATCCATGCCGAGCTGCTGGTGCGAAAGCTCGCGGCCGCGGAAACGCAGCGTCACCTTGACCTTGTCACCCTCGTCGATGAACTGCGCCACCTTCTTCATCTTGGTGTCGTAGTCGTGATCGTCGATGTTGGGACGCATCTTGATCTCTTTGATCTCTTGCGTCTTCTGGGTCTTGCGGGCGAGGTTCGCCTTTTTCTGGGCCTCGTACCGGAACTTGCCCACGTCCAGGAACTTGCACACCGGCGGGTCGGCGGTGGGCGAAACCTCCACCAGATCGAGGCCGACCTCGGCCGCCTGTTCGATCGCCTCGCGCGTGTACATCACGCCGATATTCTCGCCATTTTCGTCAATGACGCGAACCTTGTCGACGGTGATGAACTGATTGAAGCGCGGCCCGCTCTTCACGGGGGGCTGCATGGAGCGCCGGGGTGGGGGTGCTATTGTGTATTCTCCTGTGGGATTCTTGATCGGCGCGTCCTTAGAGCGAATCGCGCAGACAAGGAAAGCGGGAAATCGCAGGTGGAAGCCGAGTGCCCTGCCTTAGTGGGCCGCGCGCCACAGTGGGAACGCGGCCAGGCGGCCTTCGGCCCCCGATCCCAGCGGCACCAGCGCGTCGATCGCCCGCGCCGGCTGCAGCGCCGCGAGGATCTCGGGCGCGGCGGCGTTCATCCCGCCGGTCAGCGTGCCGAAGGCGGGGAGGATCATCCGCGCCTCGCTGCGCACCGCGCAGGGGCGGGCGATCCGCCGGCCGCGCGCCTGCACCGTGAGCTTGGGGTGGAAGTGGCCCGAGAGTTCCGGCCCCGGCGCGCCGTTCAGCGCGCGGTGGCGCAGAGCCACGCCCCCGACCGTGAGTTCGGCGGCGAGCGTGCCGCCCAGGGGATCGGAAAGCTCGGCATCGTGGTTGCCGGTGATCCACACCCAGTCGACCACGCGCACCAGCGCGGCGAGCATGCCGGCGGCGTGCGGTTCGAGCCGGGCGGCGCCGGCGCTATCGTGGAAATTGTCGCCCAGGCAGAACACCCGCCTCGCGCCGGTTTCGCGCAAGGCCAGCGCCACCCGCTCCAGCGTCTCGCGGCTGTCGTAAGGCGGCAGCATCTGGCCGCGCTGGGCGAAGAAGCTCGCCTTCTCGAGATGCAGGTCGGCGACCAGCAACGCCTGCTCGCGCGGCCAGAACAGCGCGCGGCCGTGGACCAGGCGCATTTCGTGATCGGCGAACGAAAGGGGAACCATGCCTTTCCCTTGCCGCAGCCCCGGCGATTTGGCAAGCGCCGTCCATGACCGACTGGACCCCTTATGCCGCCCGCGCCCAGCAGTGGTTCGAATCGCTGCGCGACGCGATCTGCGCCGAGTTCGAGGCGATCGAGCGCGAGACCGGCAGCGACGCCGCGTTCGAGTACACCCCCTGGCAGCGCGCGGCGGTCGAAGGCGGTAAGGATGGCGAAACAGGCGGCGGCGTGCGCGGCGTCATGAAAGGGCGGGTGTTCGAGAAGGTCGGGGTCAACGTCTCGACCGTGGTCGGCGACCTGCAACACGATTTCGCCGCCTCGATCAACGGCGCCTCGGCCGAACGGCCGGCGTTTTCGGCCACCGGCATCAGCCTCGTCGCGCACATGGCCAATCCGCACGTTCCCGCGGTCCACATGAACACGCGCTTCCTCACCACGACCAAGGCTTGGTTCGGCGGCGGCGCCGATCTCAACCCGCCGATCCCTTATGATGAGGACACCGCCGACTTCCACGCGGCGCTGCGGGCCGCCTGCGATGCGCACGGCCGCGATTACTACGCGCGGTTCAAGAAGTGGGCGGACGACTATTTCTACATCCCCCACCGCCAGGTCCATCGCGGCGTCGGCGGCATCTTCTACGACCACCTCGAATGCGACTCGCCGGAACGGTGGGAGGCCAACTTCGCCTTCACCAAGGCTGTGGGCGAGGCCTTCCTGGTGGTGTTCCCCACGCTGGTCCGCCGCCGCATGGCAATGGCGTTCACCCCCGAGGACAAGCAGCGCCAGCTCGAATGGCGCGGCCGCTATGCCGAGTTCAACCTCGTCTATGACCGCGGCACGCTGTTCGGCCTCAAGACCGGCGGCAACATCGACGCGATCCTGATGAGCCTGCCGCCCGAGGCGACCTGGTCCTGACCTGAAAGGTTGCGCTCGGCCGCCAGTGCGGGCAGGGACGGTTGGACAAATTTTCTGACCGGAGACCCAGCATGACCCGCCTTACCCTGGAACAGGCCAACACCATCATCGAAGCCGCGCTGGCCGAAGGCGCCAGCCAGGGCCTCAAGCCGCTGACGGTCAGCGTGCTCGACGCGGGGGGCCATGTCATCGCGGTGCAGCGCCAGGACGGCGCTTCGAACCTGCGCGCCAAGCTGGCCGGCGGCAAGGCCGCGGGCGCGCTGGCGCTCGGCGTGTCGAGCCGTAAGATCGGTGAGATGGCGATCGAGCGGCCGTTCTTCATCGCCGCGGTCGATACGATGGGCGAGGGCGGCATGGTCCCGGCGGCGGGCGGCGTGATCGTCGCCGATGCGAGCGGCGCGGTGCTGGGCGCGGTGGGCGTGACCGGCGACACCTCCGACGCCGACGAGGCCTGCGCACTGGCGGGCATCGCCGCCGCCGGCCTCAAGCCCCTGAACTGACCCTCAACCGAGGGCGTTGAGACAGGTCAACGCCCCCAACCCGATCAGTCCGGCGCCGATGCCTGCACGGATCATGCGCAGGCGCGGATGGGCGAAGAGGTGCGGCAGAAGCCAGCCGGCGGTCAGCACCGCTCCGGCGCCCGCCGCGCCGCCGATCCCCGCCGGGATCGGCGCGGCGCTGGCCACCGCGATGGCGAAGATCAGGAAGCGCGCCGCGTCGGTCGCCTGATGCGCGAGGATGACGATTGCCGCCGCGCCCAGCGATAGCGTCGGCTCGCTCGGTCGGCGTCGCGACGGGGCGAGGAGCAGCAGCTCGATCCCGCCGAGGCCGAGCGCCAGCCCGGCGAGGAATAGCCGCGACGGGCCGTTCATCAGCGGGATCACCGCGAGCGCCAGCCAGGCGGCGATGGCCGCGGTGAGCGCGCCGGCCAGTAGCGCCACCGCCAGCAGCGTCGGCCGCCGCCCGAGCCGCGCGGAGAGCATCGCCACCGTCGCCTGGTCGCGCGCGCCGATGCCGGTGAGGATGACGGCGAGGAAGGCGAGGAAGAACCCGGTCATGCGCGCGCCACCTTAGGGGTGGGACAGCGCCGGGCAAGATCGCCGCGCGGCTATGCCCAGCATATTGCCGCGCCGCCCTTGCCGACTCGGTCGCCCCGGCTAATACCGCCGCCCGTGACCGCATCCATCACCATCGGCGCCGATCCGCGCGGCGCGCCCGTCACGATCGATATCGAGGAACTGCTGGCCACGCGCCTGCTGGTGCAGGGCAACAGCGGCTCGGGCAAGTCGCACTTGCTGCGCCGCCTGCTCGAAGAGAGCGCGGCGCTGGTGCAGCAGGTGGTGATCGATCCCGAGGGCGATTTCGTCACGCTGGCGGAGCCGTTCGGCCATGTCGTGATCGACGGCGCCGCCTATGGCCATGCCGAGATCGCCCGGCTGGCGGCGCGCATCCGCAGCCATCGCGCCTCGGTGGTGCTGGCGCTCGACGGGCTCGATCTCGAAGCGCAGATGCGCTGCGCCGCGCAGTTCCTTTCGACGTTGTTCGATGCCCCGCGCGACGAATGGTATCCCGCGCTCGTCGTCGTTGACGAGGCGCAGATGTTCGCGCCCGCCGCCGCCGGCGACGTCAGCGACGAGGTACGCCGGCTCAGTCTCGCGGCGATGACCAACCTGATGTGCCGCGGCCGCAAGCGCGGGCTCGCCGGCGTGATCGCCACGCAGCGGCTGGCCAAGCTCGCCAAGAACGTCGCGGCCGAGGCGTCCAACTTCCTGATGGGGCGCACTTTCCTCGACATCGACATGGCCCGCGCCGCCGACCTGCTCGGCATGGAGCGGCGCCAGGCCGAACAGATCCGCGATCTCGAGCGCGGGCATTTCCTCGGCCTCGGCCCGGCGATCAGCCGGCGCCCGGTGGCGGCGCGGATCGGCGCGGTGCGAACCAGCGGGCGCGGCGTCGCGCATGGGCTGATGCCGCTGCCGCAGGCGCCGGCCGAGGATCTGCACGCGCTGCTCCACGCCAACCTCGCCGCCGAGGACGCCGCCCCGCGGCCGGTCTTCGTACCCGAGCCGGCGGTCGAAGCCGCGCATCTGATCGAGCAGATCGCCGGCTTCGAGCCCGCCGGGCCCGAGCCCGAGGCGCAACCGGCGCTGTTCGGCCCGACGCCGGAGGAGATCGCCGCCGAGATCGCCGGCGTGCTCGAAGAGATGGTGGCGGAGGAGGATTGCACCTTCCAGCCGCCCGCCGTGCTGTACCAGGATTTCACCGTCCGCTGGCGCATGCGCCGCATTCCCGGCGCGCCGCTGGAGCTCGCGCCCTTCCGTCGCCGCTTCGCGCTGGCGCTGGCCGGCATCCTCGATCCGGCCGATCCGGCCTGGGGCGAGCTGCTCCGTATCGCCCGCGAAGTGCCCGACGAGCTGCTGACGCCGTTCCTGGCGATGGCCCGCGCCGCGCAGGAAGGCATGCCGTGCCCCGACGACGAGGCGCTCGCGCGGCTCTATGGGACCCGCTCGCCAGGCCGCATCCGCCGGCTGCTCGATCATCTGGAGAAAAGCGGGCTGATCGTCGTCAAGACCGATTTCGGCGGGCGGCGCTCGGTGGGCATTCCCGGACTGGGCCTGACCACCGCGCCGCTGGAGGCCTGAACGTGGCTTGACGGTCGGCTGGCAACCGCTAGCCCAAGCGCGAGATGGAATGCGGGAGACGCTCGGATGGCGGCGAAGATGATCCTTTCGGCGATCGGCAGTGACCGTCCCGGTCTGACCCAGGCGCTGGCCGACGCGGTCTATGACGCGGGCGGCAACTGGCTGGAGAGCCACCTCAGCCGGCTCGGCGGCAAGTACGTCGGGGCGGTGCTGGTCGAGATCGACCCGGCGCGGCTTCCCGCGCTCGAAGAGGCGATCCGCGCGGTCGACGCCGGCGGGCTGCACGTCTCGGTGCTGCCGGCGGGCGATGCCACCGATGCCCCGGCGGGCGAGACGCTGCGCATCGAACTGGTCGGCCAGGACCGCCCCGGCATCGTCCGCGAGGTCACGCGCGTCCTTGCAGCGCTCGGCGTCAATATCGAGGATTTCGACACCGGCACCGAGCATGGTTCGTGGTCGGGCGAGCCCTTGTTCCGCGCCGCCGCCCGGCTCACGCTCCCCACGAGCCTCGCCGCCGACGCGGTGCGCGATGCACTGGAAGCGATCTCGGGCGAGATCATGGTCGATTTCACGATTTCGTAGAGGCGCGGTTTCGCGAGGCCCGAAAGAAAGACAGCCTGCCCCCGATGTGGTGAGCAGGCTGATGAGTGTTGAGCCCCTGTCTTACGACTCAGGCCCCGGGTCGCACTTGGAGCGTAACACGATCCGGCGATTCCCGTATGAAAATTGTTAAACCAGGGTTCATCCCCGTGCCAAATCGGGAATTCGGTGGAAAGATGTGCGGAAAACGGTGGAAAGCCGTGGAGCGGGTGAAGGGAATCGAACCCTCGTCGTAAGCTTGGGAAGCTTCTGCTCTACCATTGAGCTACACCCGCGTGCGGCCCGCTCATGCATGAGGCGGCGGCGGCGGTCAATTCCTCGCAGAGCGCAACGGTTTGCCGATTTGCGCGAAATGTGCCGAAATCGGTATGAAAAACCGAATACGGGTTGACCGGGGG
>DASVMK010000208.1:0-4229 GCA_036384395.1 Novosphingobium sp. | reverse complement strand
CTGGTCGATCTGCGCCTTGTAGGTCGTCGGCCGCTGCTGCTGCGCGGTCTTGAAGGCGTTGGAGTTGGCGCGGACCGCGTCGAGGTTGGCGACGCCGAGACCCGGCACGATCGGCCCGGCCGCCGCGGTGCGCTGCTGCGCCTGGGCGGGAAGAGCGGTGCCGATCAGAAGGCTGGCCACCATCGCGGCCTTGAAGAGAGTCTTCATCAGAATTGGGTTCCCACGTTGAAGGTGAAGGTTTTGACGTCGTCGCCCGGCTGCTTGAGCAGGACTTTGGCGAAATCGATGCGGAACGGACCGAACGGCGAATTCCAGTTCACCCCGATGCCGACGGCGAGGCGCGGCTTCCAGCTGTCGCCGAGGAATTGTTCTTGGAAGCGGTAGGTCTGACCGAGAGCGACCACCCCATCGGACGCCCCGGTGCAGTTGCCCGGGAGAGGCGGCTGCGTCGCGCCAGATACGGTAGTGGCCGTGCCGTTGCAGGTCACATTATACAGCGGAATCCCGTTCGCGTCCTTTTGCGGGATGAACTGGCCGGCCGGCGTCGTATCGAACGGCAACGGCGCACGGACGCCCCAGACGGCGCCGGCATCGACGAATACCGACGGACGCAGGCCCAGCTCGCGCGCGCCAGATCCCAGCGGGATTTCGAGTTCCGCCCGCGCCTGATAATAATACTTCCCGCCGAGCGCGTCGTCGGTCCATTCGCTACGCTTGTCGGATACGACGTAGTCCGGCGGGGTTGCCGGGTTGTTGTCGGTATCGACGGGGTTATAGGGCTTGCGCACGATGCGCGGGCCCACGCCGCGGATGTCGAAGCCGCGCATCTGCGGTTCGCCGAGATAGAAGCGGTCGGTCAAACGAACGTCGTCGACACCCGGCCCGCCGCTGTTGTCGAGCGCCTTGATCACGCCGCCCTCGCCCGAGACCGAGAAGATGAATCCCTTGCCGAGCGGGAAGTATTTCGAGGCGTTGGCCCGAAAGCGCGCGTACTTCACCGAACCGCCAAGGCCGGCGAAGTCCAGGTTCACCGTCGCCAGATGCCCCCGCGTCGGCCGCATGCGGTTATCGAGGCGGTCGTAGATCAGCGACAGACCGAGGATCGAGCTGGTGCGCTGGCCGATCGCCTCGCAAAGATAGCGACCGGCGATCAGCGGGTCGCACTGCAGGACGCCCGGCGTCACGCGGTCGGTATAGAACTGCCCCTTGTCGAGCGTGATATCGTCGTAGTTCAACGTATAGCGCGCGACCGCAGTGAGGTATTCAGTCAGCGGCACGCCGGCGCGGACCTGGAAGCCGGTGGTCGCCTGGCTGTAGTTGGTGTTGCGGTTGCCCTGCGCGAAGTTGAAGCTGTTGTAGTCGCGGCGATAGATGTCGACGCCGGCCGAGACGTTCTTGTCGAACAGGTAGGGCTCGGTGAAGCTCAACTCGGCGCTCTTCGAATAGCGCGAATAGCTGCCCGAGATGCCCACCGTCTGGCCGCGACCGCGGAAGTTGCGCTGCTGGACCGAGGCCTGGAAGATGAAGCTCTCGATCGACGAGAAACCGGCCGACAGCTGGAGCTCGCCGGTGGGCTTCTCCTCGACGTTGGCTTCGAGCACGACGCGGTCGGGCGCGCTGCCGGGCTTCTGCTCGACCTCGAACTTTTCCTGGAAATAGCCGAGCGACTTGATGCGGTTGGTCGAGCGCTTGACCTGCAGTGAGTTGAACGCGTCGCCCTCGGCCAGGCGGAACTCGCGGCGGATGACCTTGTCCTGCGTCAGCGTGTTGCCGTTGACGTCGATCCGCTCGACATAGACGCGCGGCGCCTCGGCGATGTTGAAGGTCACGCCCATCGTGAGCTTGTCCTTGTCCCGATCGTAATTGGGACGGACATCGGCAAAGGCATAGCCGAACGTGCCGGCGGTCTCGTTCAGGCGCTCGATCGTGTCTTCGACCAGCTTGGCGTTGTACCAGTCGCCAGTCTTCATCGGCAGCTGCTTGGCGAGCGCTTCGCCGTCGAAGTCGCGCAGCTGGCTCTCGACCTTGACGTCGCCGAACTTGTAGCGCTGGCCTTCCTCGACCACGTAAGTGATGATGAAGTCGCGCTTGTCGGGCGTCAGCTCGGCCACGGCCGAGACCACGCGGAAATCGGCATAGCCCTGGGTCAGGTAGAACTGGCGCAGCTTCTGCTGGTCGAACGCCATGCGATCGGGATCGTAGCTGGTCGTCGAACTAAAGACCTTGGTGAGGCGCGCCTGCTTGGTCACCATCTCGCCGCGCAGCTCCCCATCGGAGAACTTCTCGTTGCCGATGATGTTGATCTGGCGGACCTTGGACTTCGCGCCCTCGCTGATCTCGAAGACGATGTCGACGCGGTTCTGCTCAAGCGCGACCATCTTCGGCTCGACGGTGGCGGCGAAACGGCCCTGGCGCTTGTAAAGCTCGATGATGCGCGCGACGTCGGCGCGCACCTTGGAGCGGGTGAAGATCTGCCGCGGCGCCAGCTTGATCTCGGGCAGGATCTTCTCTTCCTTGAGGCGCTTGTTGCCCTCCAGGACGATGCGGTTGATGACCGGGTTTTCCTTGACCTCGATCACCACGTTGCCCGCTTCGTTGCGGACCTGGACATCGGCGAACAGCTCGGTCGCGTAGAGATCCTTGAGCGCCTGGTCGGCCGCGACCTGGCTGTAGGGCTGGCCGATACGCAGCTTGATGTAGGAACGGATCGTGTCGGGCTCGAGCCGCTGGTTGCCGGTCACGGTGATGTTCGAGATCATCACCGGCGCGGCTTCCGCCGGTGGCACCGCCACGGCAGGCGGAGCTGGCTGGGCCGCCTGTGCCGACGCCGCCTGCGGCATGCCGGCGAGGATCGAGCTTCCCAGAAGGGCGACCGCCAGGGCGTTACGAGGGACAACCGCGTTGCGAACCATGCTCAATCCCATTTCCGACACGGGCATCCCCGCTGTTCTGCCAGTCCCCGCGAAGCCAGGGCCGGCTGTCCATCGCTCACACGGCGCCCCGCACGAGCCCGTCACGCAATCGCAGCCCTCTGCCCGAAGCGGCATCGCCGATCAAGCACTTGCCCCGCATGAGCGGACGTCTCGCGGCAGTTCTCCACCATCGTGGCCCGTCCAGACTTTCGTGAAGGTTTCCCGTTACCCGCCGAACAGCGGCAGGGTGGCGATGTCGTTGATCGTGACGAAGAGCATCAGCGCCAGCACCAGCGCCAAGCCGGTGCGCAACGCCCACTCCTGACTGCGTAATCCCAAAGGTCTCCGGCGGACCGCCTCGGCGGCGTAGAACGCCAGGTGGCCGCCGTCGAGGCCGGGAATTGGCAGGAGGTTGATGAATGCCAAATTAATCGAGATCAGCGCCGCGAACGAGACGAAGGCCGACCAGCCGAGGCTGAACTGCTCGCCCGAATACTTGGCGATCTTGATCGGGCCGCCCAGTTCCCGGACCGAGCGCTCGCCCGAGAAAATCTGCCCGATCCCGGTCACCATCATGCGCATGATGCCGAAAGACTGATCGACGCCGAGCGTCACCGCCTCGACCGGGCCGACGGGCACGAGCTTCACCGCGTCGGTCACGATACCGATCATGCCGATCCGGGCTTCGTTGCCGAAGCGGTCGCGCTCGATGCGCGTGGCGATCGGCAGCCGCACGGTCCGCTCCTCACCGCCGCGACGGACGACTAGAACGACCTCGCGGCCCGGAAACGGCAGGATGCGCTCGCGCACTTGCTCGAAGCTGTCGATCGCCTCGCCGTTCAGCTCGACGATACGGTCGCCGGTCATGAGCCCGGCCGCCACCGCCGGCGAATCCTTGGCGAACCCGGAAATCACCGGCTCGGCCTCGACCTTGCCGTAGGCGAGGTTGAACGCGGCGAAAATCGCCACCGCGCAGACCAGGTTCACCAGCGGCCCCGCCAGCACGATCAGGGCACGCTGATAAAGCGGCTTGGCGTGGAAGGTCCGCGCGCGCTCCTCGGGCGTCAGGTCGTCGCAGGAGGGATCGGGCGCGCTCGCCGCGTTCATGTCGCCGGCGAACTGGACGTAGCCGCCGAGCGGCAGCGCCGAGAGCTTCCAGCGGGTGCCGCGCTTGTCGGTCCAGCCGGCAAGCTCCTTGCCGAAGCCGATCGAAAAGGCGTTGGCCTTCACCCCGAACCAGCGCCCGACCAGGTAGTGGCCCAACTCGTGGACCAGCACCAGCGGCCCCAACACCAGCAGGAAGGCGAAGACCGTGAC
>DASVMK010000207.1:0-6526 GCA_036384395.1 Novosphingobium sp. | reverse complement strand
GGTCGCCGACCTCGCGCTCGAGAACGACATCGAGGCGTTGCTCGCCACGCGCGACCTGTTCGATTTCATGCCGCTGTCGAACAAGGAGGAAGTGCCCGAGCGTCCTTCCGCCGATCCGTGGGACCGCATCGAGAGCAGCCTCGATACGATCGTTCCCGCCTCGGCGAACCAGCCCTACGACATGCATGAGGTGATCCGGAAGACGCTGGACGAAGGGGACTTTTTCGAGATCCAGCCGGCCTACGCCGCCAACGTGATCTGCGGCTTCGGGCGCATCGAGGGGCGCACCGTCGGCATCGTCGCCAACCAGCCGATGGTGCTGGCGGGCGTGCTCGACATCAATTCGTCGAAGAAGGCGGGGCGCTTCGTGCGCTACTGCGACGCCTTCAACATTCCGATCATCACCTTCGTCGACGTTCCCGGCTTCCTTCCCGGCACCAGCCAGGAGCACAACGGCATCATCAAGCACGGCGCAAAGCTGCTCTTCGCCTATGCCGAGGCGACCGTGCCGAAGATTACCGTCATTACCCGCAAGGCCTATGGCGGCGCCTACGACGTCATGTCGTCCAAGCACCTGCGCGGCGATCTCAACTACGCCTGGCCCACCGCCGAAATCGCGGTGATGGGCGCCAAGGGCGCGGTGGAGATCATCTTCCGCGGCCAGGACGCGGAAGGCATCGCGCAGAAGACCAAGGAATACGAAGACCGCTTCGCCAATCCGTTCGTCGCGGCGGCCAAGGGCTTCATCGACGAGGTGATCTACCCGCACTCGACCCGCCGCCGGATCGCGCTGGGCTTGCGCAAGCTGCGCAACAAGAGCCTAGAGAACCCGTGGAAGAAGCACGACAACATCCCGCTCTGACGGTCCGAGCGGCAAGGAAGTAACATGGAAGACATCTACATCGTATCCGGCGTCCGCACGGCGATCGGCGATTTTGGCGGCTCGTTGAAGGGCTTCATGCCCTCGGACCTCGGCAGCATGGTCATCACCGAGGCGCTGAAGCGCGCGCAAGTGCCGGCCGCCGATGTCGATCATGTGATCATGGGCCAGGTCATGCCGACCAGCGCCAAGGACAACTTCCTTGCCCGCGTCTGCGCGCTCAAGGCGGATATCCCGGTCGGCACGCCGGCGCTCACCGTCAACCGCCTGTGTGGCTCAGGCGTGCAGTCGATCATCTCCTGCGCGCAGATGATGAAGCTGGGCGAGGCGGGGATCTGCGTCGCCGGCGGCGCAGAGAGCATGACCAACGTGCCCTATCACGACCACGGCTCGCGCTGGGGCAAGAAGATGGGCGACAACGTGCTGATCGACGCGCTGACCCAAGGGCTCCAGGACCCGATCGGCGATTACCACATGGGCGTCACCGCCGAGAACGTTGCCGAGCGTCACCAGGTCACGCGCGAGGAGCAGGACCAGCTTTCGGTCGAGGGCCACCGCCGCGCCAGCCGCGCGATCGAGGAAGGGCGCTTCAAGGAGCAGATCCTGCCGATCGAGATCAAATCGCGGCGCGGCGTCACGGTGTTCGACACCGACGAGCATCCGCGCGCCGACACGACGCTGGAATCGCTCGCGAGCATGAAGACGGTGTTCAAGAAGGACGGGACGGTCACCGCCGCCAACGCCTCGGGCATCAACGACGGCGCCGCCGCGGTCGTCTTGGCGACCGGCACGGAGGTGGAGAAGCGGGGCCTGAAGCCGATGGCGCGGATCGTCGCCTGGGCGCATGCCGGGGTGGAGCCGGAATACATGGGCATCGGCCCGGTCAAGGCGGTGCCGATCGCGCTCGAGCGCGCCGGGCTCAAGCTCGACCAGATCGACGTGATCGAGGCCAACGAGGCTTTCGCCGCGCAGGCGCTGGCAGTGGCCAAGGAGCTTGGCTTCGATAGCGAGAAGCTCAACCCCAATGGCTCCGGCGTCAGTCTGGGTCATCCGGTGGGCGCCACCGGCACGATCCTGACGGTCAAGGCGGCCTACGAACTCAAGCGGATCGGCGGGCGCTATGGCCTGATCACGATGTGCATCGGCGGTGGGCAGGGCATCGCCCTGGTGATCGAGAACACCATTGAGAACGTTGAAAGGGTCGCCGCGTGAAACTGGGCCGGATGAACCACATCGGCGTCGCCACGCCGGACCTCGACGCCTCGATCGCGTTCTATCGCGACGTCATGGGCGCGACCCACATTACCGAGCCGTTCGTGCTGGAAAGCCAGCAGGTCCGCGTCTGCTTCGTCAACACGCCGGGTGAGAACGGAACCGCCGGCACCCAGGTCGAGCTGTTGCAGCCGACCGCGACGGACTCGGCGGTCGGCAAATGGCTGGAAAAGAACCCGCTCGGGGGCCAGCACCACATTTGCTACGAAGTGCCCGACATCCTCGAAGCCAAGGCCTGGTTCGAGAAGCTGGGCAAGCGCGTGCTGGGCGAACCGCGCATCGGCGCGCATGGCACGCTGATCTTCTTCGTCCACCCCAAGGATATGGGCGGCCAGCTCACCGAGATCATGGAAACGCCGAAAGAGGCGCATTGATCGCATGACCTACGAGCGCATCACTCTCGATATCGCGGATGGCGTCGCCACGCTGACGCTCAACCATCCCGCGACGCGCAACGCGCTGTCGTGGAAGATGGCCAAAGAGATGGGCCATGCGCTCGATAACCTGGACGGCGCCCGCGCGCTGGTGATTGCCGGGGCTGGCAAGGGGTTCTGCTCGGGCGGCGACATGAGCAGCGAGGTGCGCGATGGCTCGGACTTCGGCGAGATGCTCTATGAAGGGCTCACCGAGGCGGTGAACCCGATGCTGCTCAAGCTCAAGGCGCTGGAGATTCCGGTGATCGCCGCGGTCAACGGCGCCGCCGCCGGGGCGGGGGCGCCGCTGGCGCTGCTCGCGGACTTCGTCATCGCCGCAGAGAGCGCCTTTTTCTTCATGGCGTTTCCCAACGTTGGCCTCGTACCGGACGCCGGCGCCAGCTTCACGCTGCCGCGCCTGATCGGCAAGCCCCGAGCCATGCGGATGATGATGCTGGCCGAGAAGATCCCGGCGGCAAAGGCGCTCGACTGGGGCATGATTTACCAGGTAGTGCCCGACGAGGCACTGGCCGCCGAGGCGCAGGCGCTCGCCGCCAGGCTCGCGGCGGGTCCGACGGTGTCGTACGGGCTGATCCGGCAGGAAGTGCAGGCGGCGCTGGAAAGCGACCTCGCCACCGCGCTGGAGACCGAGGCGCGCAACCAGCGCACGGCGGGCAAGTCGAAGGATTGCGTGGAAGCGGTCGCGGCGTTTCTCGAAAAACGTGCGCCGGTGTTCGTGGGAGAGTAGGCTACCTGGCCTCTTCCCTTCCGGGGAGAGGCGCGAGACTTGGGGCTGCGCCCGCACGCCCTAGTCGCAGCGGAGAGGGGGCCCCCTCTCCAACTTCGGCTAGTCAGCACGCTGACAAGCCTTCGTATCCTCTCCCCTGAAGGGGAGAGGGCATTGAGGTAAGAGTTATGACGGACAAGACGATCGCAGACTGGCAGGCCGCCGCCGACAGGGAAGTCAAAGGCAAGGACCTGACCTGGCACACGCCCGAAGGCATCGCGGTCAAGCCGCTCTACACCGCCGAGGACGTGACGGTCGATCCCGGCCTGCCGGGCTTCGCCCCGTTCACCCGCGGCGTCCGCGCTTCGATGTATGCCGGCCGCCCCTGGACCATCCGCCAGTACGCGGGTTTCTCGACCGCCGAGGAATCGAACGCCTTCTACCGCCGCAATCTCGCCGCCGGCCAGAAGGGGCTGTCGGTCGCCTTCGACCTCGCCACCCATCGTGGCTACGATAGCGATCACCCGCGCGTGGTCGGCGATGTCGGCAAGGCCGGCGTCGCGATCGATTCGATCGAGGACATGAAGATCCTGTTCGACGGCATCCCGCTCGACAAGATGTCGGTCTCGATGACGATGAACGGCGCGATCATCCCGGTCTTGGCGTTCTTCATCGTCGCGGGCGAGGAGCAGGGCGTCGATCGCAAGCTGCTCGACGGCACGGTTCAGAACGACATCCTCAAGGAGTTCATGGTCCGCAACACCTACATCTACCCGCCCGAGCCGAGCATGCGGATCATCTCGGATATCTTCGGCTACACCAGCCGCGAGATGCCTAAGTTCAACTCGATCTCGATCTCCGGCTACCACATGCAGGAAGCGGGCGCGACGCAAGTCCAGGAACTGGCGTTCACCATTGCCGACGGCATCGAATATGCCCGCTACGGCGTCGCCTCGGGCCTCGACCTCGACGATTTCGCCGGGCGCCTGAGCTTCTTCTTCGCTATCGGCATGAACTTCTTCATGGAGATCGCCAAGCTGCGCGCCGCGCGCGTGCTGTGGCACCGGGCGATGACCAAGCTCGGCGCCAAGAGCGAACGCTCGAAGATGCTGCGCACCCACTGCCAGACCTCGGGTGTGTCGCTGACCGAGCAGGATCCCTACAACAACGTCATGCGCACCACGATCGAGGCGATGGCGGCGATGCTGGGCGGAACCCAGTCGCTCCACACCAACGCGCTCGACGAAGCCATTGCGCTGCCGACCGACTTCTCGGCGCGCATCGCCCGCAACACCCAGATCGTCATCCAGGAAGAGACGGGAATGACCAAGGTCGTCGATCCGCTCGGCGGCTCTTACTACGTCGAGAGCCTGACCCAGCAACTGGTCGACGCCGCGCAGGAGATTATCGACCGGGTCGAGGCCGAGGGCGGCATGGCCAAGGCGGTCGCCGCGGGTTGGCCCAAGGCGATGATCGAAACCGCCGCCGCCGCGCGCCAGGCCCGCGTCGACCGCGGGGACGACGTGATCGTGGGCGTCAACAAGTATCGCCTCGCCAACGAGGACCTGCTCGAGACGCTCGAGGTGGACAACACCAAGGTGCGCGAGGCGCAGATCGCCCGGATCAACAAGATGAAGGCGGAGCGCGACGAGGCCAAGTGCCAGGCGACGCTCGATGCGCTGCGCAAGGCCGCCGCCGCGCCGCAGTCGATCGAGACCAACCTGCTCGCCCACGCGGTCGAGTGCGCCCGCGCCCGCGCCACCCTCGGCGAGATCTCCTCGGCGATGGAAGAGAGCTTCCAGCGCTACGGCACTCAGCCGACCCCGGTGAAGGGCGTCTATTCCGCGCCTTACGAAGGCGACAGCCGCTGGCAGCAGGTACTCAGCGGCGTCCAGGCGGTGGAGCGCCGGCTCGGTCGCAAGCCGAAACTGCTCGTCGCCAAGATGGGCCAGGACGGCCACGACCGCGGCGCCAACGTCATCGCCTCGGCCTTCGGCGACATGGGCTTCGAGGTGGTGTCCGGCCCGTTGTTCCAGACGCCCGATGAAACCGTGGTGCTCGCGCTGCAGAACGACGTCGACGTCGTCGGTGCCTCCAGCCTCGCGGCGGGCCACAAGACTTTGATCCCCGAACTGATCAGCAAGCTGCGCGAAGCCGGCCGCAACGACATCAAGGTCATTGCCGGTGGCGTGATTCCGCCGCAGGACTATGACTTCCTGCGCAACGCCGGCGTCCAGGGCATCTACGGCCCCGGCTCCAACGTGGTCGAATGCGCCGCCGACGTGCTGCGCCTGCTCGGCCACAACATGCCGCCGATCGGGTCTGAGCTGGAAGCGGCGGAATAGCCATCCGTGAGATTCTGGCGCTACAAGCTGTTGGAGATGGCCTTCGGGCTTGTCCTCTTCGTGCTGTCGTTGCCTGTCCTGTTTCTGGCGATCGGGCTGTTCGGCCGCTTGATCCCTGAAAATGTCCCTGCGTTGGCCATCGTGGTGCCGGTCCTGATCTGGTTGATCGGAATGGCGAAGCTAACGTGGAAAATATCTGAGAAACTCAGCAAGCGCTGGAGCCATTGATGTTCAAGAAAATCCTCATCGCCAACCGTGGCGAGATCGCCTGCCGCGTCATCAAGACCGCGCGCCGGATGGGTATCCAGACGGTCGCCGTCTATTCCGATGCCGACGCGCGCGCGCCGTTCGTGAAGATGGCCGATGAGGCGGTGCATATCGGCCCGGCACCGGCGGCGCAGTCGTACCTGATCGCCGACAAGATCATCGAGGCCTGCAAGCAGACCGGCGCCGACGCGGTGCATCCGGGCTATGGCTTCCTGTCCGAGCGCACCAGCTTCGCCGAGCAGCTCGCCGCCGAGGGCATCGCCTTCGTCGGCCCGCCGGTGAACGCGATCGCCGCGATGGGCGACAAGATCGAATCGAAGAAGCTCGCCAAGCAGGCCGGCGTCAACGTCGTCCCGGGCTTCGTCGGCGAGATCGAGGATACCGAGCATGCGGTGCGGATCTCGAACGAGATCGGCTATCCGGTGATGATGAAGGCCTCGGCCGGCGGCGGCGGCAAGGGCATGCGCCTGGCGTACGACGAGAAGGACGTGCGCGAAGGCTTCGAGAGCGTGAAGCGCGAGGGCCTGAACTCGTTCGGCGACGACCGCGTGTTCATCGAGAAGTTCATCCTCAACCCGCGCCACATCGAGATCCAGATCCTCGGCGACAAGCACGGCAACGT
>DASVMK010000206.1:0-1516 GCA_036384395.1 Novosphingobium sp. | reverse complement strand
CGGGCGATCTGGCGGCCGAACACCGGCAGCGCCTCGCGCAGCGCCTCGACCGCGAAGGCGGGCAGGCATTGCGACAGGTCGGTCAGCGTGACGCCCGGCTTGTACGAGGGCACGACCTCGCCCAGCGCGGTCGAGGGCCGGCCGGCGAGGAAATCGCCCACCGTCTGCCCCGGCGCGGCGTAGCTCGATCCGCCCGCGACGTAGGCCAGGCTTTCCCAGTGGCGCTGGAATTCGATGCCGGCGAGCGGCCCGCCCGGATAGTCGCGCGCCGGATCGATGGCGACGACCAGACCCGAATTGGCGTTGAACTCGGCGCGCGAATACTGGCTCATGCCGTTGGTGACGACGCGGCCTTCCTCCGAGGTGGCGGCGACGACGCGCCCGCCCGGGCACATGCAGAACGAATAGACCGTGCGGCCGTTGGCGCAGTGGTGCGACAGGCTGTAGGCGGCCGCGCCCAGGTCCGGGTGGCCGGCGCAGTCGCCATAGCGCGCGCGATCGACCCAGCTTTGCGGATGCTCGATCCGCACGCCGATCGAGAACGGCTTCGCTTCCATATAGACGCCGCGCGCGTGGAGCATCTCGAAGGTCGGGCGGGCGCTGTGGCCGATGGCGAGGACGGCGTGATCGGCTTCGAGGACGCTGCCGTCGGCCAGGCGCAGCCCGCGCAGGCGCTTGCCGCCGCCGGGCCGTTCCTCAAGCTCGAGGTCGTCGACGCGGGTCTGCCAGCGGTATTCCCCGCCCAGCTCCTCGATCGCCGCGCGCATCGATTCGACCATCGTCACCAGGCGAAACGTGCCGATGTGCGGGTGCGCTTCCCACAGGATGTCGTCGGGCGCGCCGGCGCGGACGAACTCCTCCAGCACCTTGCGGCCCAGGAAGCGCGGGTCCTTGGTGCGGCAATAGAGCTTGCCGTCGGAGAACGTGCCCGCCCCGCCCTCGCCGAACTGGACGTTGCTGTCGGGGTTGAACTCGCTGCGGCGCCACAGGCCCCAGGTGTCCTTGGTGCGCTGGCGCACGACCTTGCCGCGATCGAGGATGATCGGCCTGAAGCCCATCTGCGCCAGGATCAGCCCGGCGAAGAGCCCGCAGGGGCCGGCGCCGACGACCACCGGGCGCGGGCCGTTCCAGTGGGCGGGCGCGGTGACGGGCGGGCGGTAGGTCATGTCGGGCGTAGGCCGCACGTCCTTGTCGCCCTCGAAGCGCGCCAGCACTTCGGCCTCATCCGCCAGCGCGACGTCGACCGTATAGACCAGCAGGATCGCCCCGCGCCGCCGTGCGTCGTTGCCGCGCTTGAACACGGTGACGCCGCGCAAGTCCTCAGGAGGAACGCCCAGCCGCGCGCAGATCGCCTGCGGCAAGGCGTCCGCCGCGTGGTCGAGCGGCAGCTTGAGGTCGGACAGGCGGATCATCAGCGCAGCTTGGCGATGCTCAGCCCGTCGGCCTTGGCGCGGTCCTTGGTCGATTCCTCGCTGCGCTTGAGCGCCTTGGCGATGGCTTTGAGCGCCATGCCCTT
>DASVMK010000205.1:0-8122 GCA_036384395.1 Novosphingobium sp. | reverse complement strand
GAATCCCCTCGTTGCTCGACGGCGCGGCGCTGCCGTTCTGGCTCGGCCTCGCGATCTTCGTGCTGGTCATGGACCTGGGCGAGTTCCTGTTCCACCGCGCCCAGCATGCCGTGCCAGCGCTCTGGGCGATGCATTCGCTGCACCATTCGGACTCCGAGATGTCGGCGCTGACCACCCAGCGGCATTTCTGGGGCGACCAGTTGCTCAAGACCGTGACCATCTGGAGCGCGGCGACACTGGTGATCGCTCCCACCCCGGCGATGGCCGGCCTCTACGCGGCACTCGGCCTGTGGCATTTCGTCAGCCATTCGCGGCTTCCGATCGACCTCGGACGCTGCTCCTGGCTGATCAACACCCCGGCCTACCATCGCCGCCACCATTCGCGCCGTCCCGAGCACTTCGACAGCAACTTCGCCGGGCTGTTTCCGATCTTCGACGTGATTTGCGGCACCTACCATCGCCCCGAGGGATTCCCGCCGACCGGCCTCGACCACGCCCCGCGCAATTTGCGCGAGCTGGCGATCTGGCCGCTGGTTCACCGGGGAGATGCGGGAGCCCAAACTCCACTCGACATTCCCGCGAAGGCGGGAACCCATCTCCCGAACGTTCCGCTTGGCCTTGCCGCAGGAGACGGATCCCCGCCTTCGCGGGGATGACGAAGTGCTTAGGGCCGAGGCGTCGCAAGCCCCGTGGCTTGCGCCAGGAAGGCGAGGACGTCGGCGCCCTCCTCGATCACCTTGTCGGTCGGCTTGCCCGAGCCGTGTCCGGCGCGGGTCTCGATGCGGATCAGGCGCGGCTTGTCGCCGAGCGCCGTGGCCTGGAGCGCGGCCGCGTACTTGAAGCTGTGCCCCGGCACCACGCGATCGTCGGTGTCGGCGGTGGTGACGAGGATCGCCGGATAGTCGGTGCCGGAACGGATGTTGTGATAGGGTGAATAGGCGCGCAGCACGCGGAAATCCGCCTCGCGATCCGGATAGCCGTAGTCGTCCACCCAATAGCGCCCGGCGGTGAAGCGATCGAAGCGCAGCATGTCCATCACCCCGACCGCGGGATTGGCCGCGGCGAACAAGTCGGGCCGCTGGTTGACCACCGCACCGACCAGCAGGCCGCCGTTCGACCCGCCCTGGATCGCCAGCCCGCCCTTGGGCGTGATGCCTTGCGCGATCAGGTACTCGCCGGCGGCGATGAAATCATCGAACACGTTCTGCTTGTTGGCGAGCCGCCCGGCATCGTGCCAGTCCTTGCCATATTCGCCGCCGCCGCGCAGGTTCGCCATCGCAAAAGCGCCGCCCGCTTCGAGCCAGGCCATACGGATCGTGGAGAAACCCGGGGTTAGCGCGATGTCGAAGCCGCCGTAGCCGTAGAGCAGCGTCGGCACCGGCTGGTTCGTCGCCGCGACGCTCTTCTTGCGCACCACGAACATCGGCACCCGCGTCCCGTCCCTCGAGCGGTAGAAGCGCTGGTCGACGGCGTATTCCTTCGGATCGAAGGTCAGCGCGGGCTCGGCGAACGGTTCGGTCTCGCCGCTGGCGATGTCCATGCGAAAGACCGTGGCGGGCCGGTTGAAGCTGGTGAAGCTGTAGAACGTCTCGGGATCGCCCGGCTCACCGCGAAAGCCCGAGGCGGTGCCGATGTCGCTCAGCGACAGCGCCCGCGTCGGCTGGCCCTGGAGGTCGAACACCAGCGCCCGCGACGAGGCGTCCTTGAGGTAGGCGAGGATCAGCTTGTCGCCGATGATCGTCCCCTGCTCCAGCGTGTCCGCGCTCTGGGGAACGAGTTCGCGCCACTCGGGCCGGCGGGCGCCGAGATCGACCGCGACCAGGCGATAGCGCGGCGCGTCCTGGTTGGTGACGAACCACAAGGTATCGCCGATGCCGTCGACCAGCTTCCAGTCGTGCGCGAAGCCGGTGACGAGCGCGCGGGCGGCCCAGCGCGCCCCCTTCGCGGTGCGGCCCCGTCGCGCGAGATCGATGACATGCACCTCGTAGCGCGCGTCGGTGCCGATCGAACTGGTGATGACGACATGCCGGCCGTCGTCGGTCACCTGGGCGGAGTGGCCATACTCGGGGTGATCAGGCGTGGCATAGACCAGCTCGTCCTGGTCCTGGCTGGTGCCGATGCGATGGAACCAGACCGCCTGGTTGTAATTGCGCGCCTGGAACGCCTGACCCGCCTCGGGCGCGGGGAAACGCGAATAGAGGAAGCCCCCCTCGCCGATCCACGCGAGCGCGGTGAACTTGGCCCAGCGGACCTCGTCGGCCAGCGGCTTGCCGGTCTTGACGTCGAGCACCCGCAGGATGCGCCAGTCGGTGCCGCCGTCCTGCACGCTGTAGAGCAAGTACCGCCCGGCCTTCGACGGCTTCCAGTCGTCGAGCGCGGTGGCCTGATCGCCCGCCCAGGCGTTGGGATCGAGCAGCAGCCGCGGCGTCCCGCGGAGCCCCTGGCGGACGAACAACTGCGCCTGGTTCTGCAGGCCGGTGTTGCGCGTGTAGAAATAGCGCCCGCCCGCCTTCACCGGCAGGCCGAAGCGCTCGTAGTTCATCAGCCCGCGCAACCGCGCCTCGAACCAGGCCCGCTGCGGCAGCGCATCGAGATAGGCGCGCGTCACGCGGTTCTGGCGCGCCACCCAGTCCGCCACCTCGGTGTCGTTGCGGACGTCGTTTTCCAACCAGCGATAGGGATCGGCGATGCGCTCGCCGAACTGCGTCTCGACGAGGTCCTGGCGGCGGGTTTCCGGATAAGTGATGGGCTTGTCCTGGGACTGGAGCGGGAGGGAGGAGACAAGCAGCAACGCGGCCACGACGGCATGCGAAACGCGCGGCATTCCTCTCTCCCCAAAAGCAAAAGGCGGCTGCGACCCTATCAGTCGCAACCGCCTTTGCAATTCGAGAGACGCCTGAGGCGCCGCAAGAGCTTATTCGTCGTCGGTCAGCACCGGACCCGAATCCTGGCCCTTGGCCGAGGTGTCGCGGTCGACCAGCTCGATCACGGCGATCGGCGCGGCGTCCGAGGCGCGGTAACCGGCCTTGATGATGCGGGTGTAGCCGCCGTCACGGCCGGCATAGCGCGCGGCCAGAACGTCGAACAGCTTCACCAGCTGGGTGTCGTCGAGCAGGCGGGCGTGGGCCAGACGGCGGTTCGACAGACCGCCACGCTTCGCCAGCGTGATCAGCTTCTCGGCATAGGGACGCAGTTCGCGCGCCTTGGCGGTGGTGGTCGTGATCTGCTCGTGCTTGATCAGCGAGGCCGCCATGTTGCGCAGCAGGGCTGCGCGGTGCGACGAGGTACGCTGCAGCTTACGATGGCCGACTTTATGACGCATGTCTCATTCCTTCGTTCGTTAGGGGCCCGTGTGAGGTAGCCCAGACCTGGCGGCGCTCGGGGCGGCCGCCGTGTGCCCTCAAGGTCTCACCCCCGCCGTCGCGGGGGTGAGACCTTGAGCATCGCGCGGAAAAGTGGAAACCGGTTTTCCGCAAATAGCGATGCGATAACAAATACCTAGAGCAAGATGAGCGATGGATATCGCGCAGCTTGCTCTAGAACCATCAGCCGAGCAGTTCCTGCTCGAGCTTCTTGGCCATTTCCTCGATGTTCTCGGGCGGCCAGCCCGGGATGTCCATGCCGAGGCGCAGGCCCATCGAGCTCAGGACTTCCTTGATCTCGTTGAGCGACTTGCGACCGAAATTCGGCGTACGGAGCATCTCGGCCTCGGTCTTCTGGACCAGGTCGCCGATGTAGATGATGTTGTCGTTCTTCAGGCAGTTGGCCGAACGCACCGACAGCTCGAGCTCGTCCACCTTCTTGAGCAGGTAACGGTTGAGCTGGTTGGTGTCGCTCTCGTCCGCCGGCGCGGCGGCAAGGCCCACCATCGGCGAGGCGCCGACCGGGGCGATGTCCTCGAAGTGGACGAACAGCGCCAGCTGATCCTGCAGGATGCGCGCCGCATAGGCCACCGCGTCCTCGGGTGCGACCGTGCCATCGGTTTCGACCGAGAGGCTCAGCTTGTCGTAGTCGAGCTCCTGGCCGATACGGGCGTTATCGACCTTGTAGCTGACCTGACGAACCGGCGAGTAGAGCGAGTCGATCGGGATCAGCCCGATCGGCGCGTCGACCGGACGGTTCGACACGGCGGGGACATAGCCCTTGCCGGTGTCGGCGGTCAGTTCCATGTTGAGCGTCGCACCCTCGTCGAGATGGCAGATCACCAGATCCTTGTTCATCACCTCGATGTCGCCGGTGACGGCGATGTCGCCGGCGGTGACTTCGGCGGGGCCGGTGGCGGAGAGCTGAAGGCGCTTCGGCCCCTCACCCTGCATCCTGAGGGCGATCTGCTTCACGTTGAGGACGATGTCGGTCACGTCCTCGCGAACGCCCGAAAGGCTGGAGAACTCGTGCAGCACGTTCTCGATCTTGATCGAGGTGATCGCCGCGCCCTGGAGCGACGACAGCAGCACGCGGCGCAGCGCGTTGCCGAGCGTCAGGCCGAAGCCGCGCTCGAGCGGCTCGGCGACGAAAGTCGCGCGGCGCTTGGGGTCGGTGCCCGCCTTGATTTCGAGGCTGTTGGGCTTTTTCAGTTCCTGCCAGTTCTTGATGTTGACAGTCATGGACTTCCCCTATGGGTTTAATTCTGGCGGGAAAGGCCGCTTCCCCGAAAGGGGCCGCGGCCATTCCGAAAACAGGCAAGGGAACGCTTAACGTCCCCCCGCAGCACTCGATCAGACGCGGCGACGCTTGGACGGCCGCACCCCGTTGTGGGGGATCGGCGTCACGTCGCGGATCGAAGTGATGGTGAAACCCACCGCCTGCAGCGCGCGCAGCGCGCTCTCGCGGCCCGAACCCGGACCCTTCACTTCGACTTCCAGCGTACGCACGCCGTGTTCGGCGGCCTTCTTGCCAGCATCGTCGGCGGCGACCTGCGCGGCGTAGGGCGTCGACTTGCGGCTACCCTTGAAGCCCATCATGCCGGCCGACGACCAAGCGATGGCATTGCCCTGCGCGTCGGTGATGGTGATCATCGTGTTGTTGAAGCTGGCGTTCACGTGCGCGACGCCGCTGCTGATGTTCTTGCGCTCCCGCCTCTTAAGGCGCTGGGGTTCGCGTGCCATGATCTATATCCTGTCCAGAAACGTGAAGAGAAGTGGGAAGACCCGAGGGGCCTTCGCTTACTTCTTCTTGCCGGCGATCGGCTTGGCCTTGCCCTTGCGGGTGCGGGCGTTGGTGTGGGTGCGCTGGCCGCGGACCGGCAGGCCCTTGCGGTGACGCAGGCCGCGATAGCAGGCGAGGTCCATCAGGCGCTTGATGTTCATCGCGGTCTCGCGACGAAGATCGCCTTCCACCGTGTGCTCGGCGTCGATCGTCTCGCGGATCTGCAGAACTTCCTGGTCCGACAGGTCCTGGACCCGGCGGGCATGGTCGATCCCGAGCTTGTCGGCGATCTGGCGGGCCTTGAAGGCACCGATACCGTGGATATAGGTCAGCGCGATGATCACGCGCTTGTTGGTGGGGATGTTCACCCCGGCAATACGAGCCACTTAAATCTCCTGCTCCACGGGGGGCCAAAGCCAAGCCCCTCCCCCCATCTCAACGCTGACACCAGAGAGAACGGCAAAAAGCCCGGATGGCGCGCGCGAACGCGGCTACCGCCGGACTGCCCCGTTTTTTCGAGTGAAGGGCGCGCTTAAGGCGATTCGCCGACGCTGTCAACGCCGCGAAAGGCCCAAGGCCACGCCGCGATATCCTAAAACCCCCTGGCGGTCAAAGCATCGCCGCGACGGGTAATGCCCGGCCTTTAGCCGAGCACCACCTCGATCGCCTGGGTGACGTCGTCCATGTCGGCCATGCCGTCGACGCGGGCGACAATGCCTCGCGCGTCGTAGATCGGCAGGATCGGCGCGGTCTTGGCGCGATACTCGGCCATGCGCGTACGGACGGTCTCTTCGTTGTCGTCGGGACGACGCTTGAACTCATGCCCGCCGCACTTGTCGCAAGTGCCTTCCTGCTTCGGCCGTTCGAAGCGGTCGTGGTAGCCCTTGCCGCAGCTCGCGCAGGTGAAGCGGCCGGTGATGCGCTCGACCAGCGCGTCCTCGTTCACTTCGAGCTCGACGACGTGGTCGAGCTGGCGGCCGCGCTGCGACAGGATCGCGTCGAGCGAATGCGCCTGCGCCTCGGTGCGGGGATAGCCGTCGAAGATCGCACCGGTGCCCGCGCCCATCGCGTCGAGCTCCTCGCCGATCAGCGCCGAGACGATCTCGTCCGACACCAGCTCGCCGCGTTCCATCACCGCTTTCGCCTGGAGGCCGACCGGCGTGCCAGCCTTGACCGCCGCGCGCAGCATGTCGCCGGTGGAAAGCTGGCGCATGCCGCGGCGTTCGACGAGCCGCTGCGCCTGGGTGCCCTTGCCCGCTCCCGGCGGCCCCAGCAGGATGATGTTCATGCGAGAATCCCCTTCAATGCCGCGCCGCTAGCGCAGGCGCCCCTTGAGTTTCGCCTTCTTGATCAGGTCGCCGTACTGGTGCGCCAGCAGGTGCGCCTGGATCTGGGTGATGGTGTCGACGGTGACGTTGACCACGATAAGCAGCGAGGTGCCGCTGAGGAACAGGATGTTCATGCCCGTCTGAGCCATCGCGAACTCGCCCAGGACGCAGACGATGGTGATGTAGGCGGCGCCGATCACCGTGATGCGGGTGAGCACGTAGTCGAGATAGCCGGCGGTGTTCTTGCCCGGACGGATGCCGGGAATGAAGCCGCCGTTCTTCTTCAGGTTCTCCGCCGTCTCCTCCGGGTTGAACACGACCGCGGTGTAGAAGAAGCAGAAGAACACGATGCCCAGCGCGTAGAGCGCCATGTAAACCGGCTGCCCGTGCTGCAGGTACTGGTTCATCGCCACGACGAACCCGCCCATCGTCGAATCGGGCGAAAGCGAGTTGCCGGCGAACTGGGTGATGGTCAGCGGCAGCAGCAGCAGCGAACTGGCGAAGATCGGCGGAATGACGCCCGCGGTGTTGATCTTGAGCGGCAGGTGACTGCTGTCAGCCTGCATCATGCCGCGCTGGCTGGCGCGCTTCGGGTACTGGATCAGCAACCGTCGCTGCGCCCGCTCCATGAAGCAGATGAAGAGGATCTTGACCACGACCAGCAGGATGATGCCGACGATCAGGAAACCACTGACCGAACCGCTGCGGCCGCCCTCGAACAAGTTCGAGGCGAGCTTGGGCATCTGGGCGACGATGCCGGCCATGATGATCAGCGAGACGCCGTTGCCGATGCCGCGCGAAGTGATCTGCTCACCCAGCCACAGCAGGAACATGGTGCCGCCGATCAGGCTGACGACCGCGCCGACGCGGAACAGCATGCCGGGGTTGACCACCGCCTGCAGCCCGCTCGACGCGCCATAGGCCTCGAGGCCCGAGGCGACGAACCAGCCCTGGATGGCCGTCAGCAGCACCGCGCCGTAACGCGTGTACTGGTTGAGCTTCTTGCGCCCGCTTTCGCCTTCCTTCTTCATCGCGGCGAGCGCCGGATGGAGCGAGGCGGCGAGCTGCACCACGATCGACGCGGTGATGTAGGGCATGACGCCGAGCGCGATGAGGCTCATGCGCTCCAGGCTGCCGCCCGAAAATGTGTTGAACAGGTCGAGAATGCCGCCGCGGGTCTGGTCGTAGAGCGATTCCAGGATCAGCGGATTGACGCCGGGCAGCGGTACGAAGCTGAGGAACCGGAAGACGATCAGCGCGCCAACGGTGAACCAGATGCGCTTCTTGAGCTCGGTCGCCTTGGAGAAGTTGGCGAGGTTCAGGTTGCTCGCAATTTGATCGGAGCGTGACGCCATGAGAATTCAGAGCCTTGATTGAGCGCCGGTCAGCCCGGCTCGCGCGCCCCATATAGTGCCGTGCGGGAGTTTGTCGAACCCCCGCCGGCAATCATCCCCGCACGAATGCGGGGATGGCTGCTAGCCTTGAAATCAGGCCTTCTTCTTGGCCTTGTTGGCGGCGGCGCGCTCGGCCTTCTTGGTAGCCTCATCGGGCTTGGCTTCGGGCACTTCGACCGAACCGCCGGCCTTCTCGACCGCCTCGCGCGCGCCCTTCGACACGCCGTCGACCAGGAACTTCGCCTTGGCCGAGAA
>DASVMK010000204.1:0-6350 GCA_036384395.1 Novosphingobium sp. | reverse complement strand
CGAGGTGGCCGCGAAAAAGCCGCCCGAGGTCGAGCTTCGGGCCGAGCACGGGGCGCAGGACCGAAAGCGTGCGGCTGTGCGCCACCGCCGCGGCATGACGGTCATAGGCGGGGCTCCCCGGCACGACGAAACCGGCCTGCGCCTCGGTCGCGAAAAGCTGCAGGTCGAGCCGGTCGGCGGCCGCCTGGACGGCTTCGAGCTCGGCGCCTTGGCCGAGGCTGAGATGGACCGCGAAGGGCCGCGGAAAGGCTCGGTCGCCAGACAAGCCCTGCAGATCCCTATCGCTGAAGACGACACCCACGTCGATCAGCCCAGCCCGCACTCCCGCCGCCGCCAGTTCGGCGCAGCAATCCAGACCGACCACCCCGATGCCGGTGCCCCCGCGATTGCCGTCGAAGCCCCCCGCCAAGTCGGCAAGGAGCGCCAGATCGCCCGGCCCCGCCCTGCCCTCGGCGAGTTCCGGCGCCAGGGTATCGTAGCCTTCCTGCGCGAACAGCTCGCACCAGTCGCGGCGAAACCCGGCATCGGTCCTGGCGAGAAGAACCAGCCGAGGCGGGGATTCCCCCGCCGGCGCCGCGCGAAACGCGGCCGGACGCGAGCCCTGGGCAGGGACGAGCCGTGAAGCGATGCTAGCCATGGGACCCTCCGGACAACTCGCGCGAGAGGAATGAGAGCGTACGTTCGAAGGCCAGGTCGGCCAAGGCCCGGTCGAACCCGGGTCGCTCGTCGCAATTGAAGCCGTGCCCGGCAGCGTAGACCTCGATCTCCACGTCGGGACGGTTCTGCCGCACCAGCTCGAGACGGTTCGGCGGAACGGTATGATCCTTCGCCCCGAAGTGCAGCAAGACCGGCACGCGCGGTGTCTCTTCGCAGAAATCGGGGATCATGCTGCCGTAGTAACCCACCGCCGCGCTCAGGCCGCTGAGCCGGGCGGCCGCGAGGAAGGCCAGGGTTCCTCCCCAGCAAAATCCGACCACCCCCACCCGGCCGGTCAGGCGCAGGACGTCGATCGCGGCCTGAACGTCACGCAGCACGAGCCCCACGGGCTGGGCGTCACGCAGCTCGATCCCGCGCCGGACGTCCTCGGGCCCATAGCCGAGTTCCACCCCCGGGGCGACGCGATCGAACAGCGCCGGTGCAAGCGCGGTGTATCCTCGCGCCGCATAGTTGTCGCAGACTTTTCGGATGTGACGGTTCACCCCGAAGAGTTCCTGCAGGACGACGACCGTTCCCTTCCCGCCCGCCGCAGGATCGGCCCGATAGGCCGAGGCCTTGAAGCCGTCGGCAGCTTGAACAGTCACGAAGCGACCCTTGGTCATCAGCGAATCCTTCCACCCGTACCGGGGGTTCAGCTAGGCCCTTAGGTAAGACCATTGCAATCCATTTCGCGGACTGCGGCCTTGCCCTGCGCAGTCCGGTTATCCCGCCTCGGGTCCGAAGCGCGCGGTCAAGTCGTACGTCCCGGCCAGGAAAAGCTGACGGACATGGGTGACCGGTTCGTTGTCGCGCCATGTCCACCGCTCGACGGACAGCAGCGGCGTCCCACCGGCGACCCCGAGCAGTGCCGCGTCGGCCGACGCGGCGCCCAGCGCGCTGATCCGGGTTTCCGCGGCGGTCCAGGGAATGTGCTGGAGCAGCCAGGATCCGGGTGCCTGGTCGGCGAAGTCGACCTCGGTCACTTCCGGAACGACCGCGGCATTGATCACGCGGTGTTCGACGGCGAAGCGATGGCCGTCGGCGAGGTGGACGCCAACAAGTTCGAGCAGCGGCCCGGTGGCGGGCATGACGACGAAGGGGGCGGCGCTGCCGTCCGCGCTCAACGACCGGCAATGGAGGCGGAAGGCATAGGCCTGCCCGCGCTTGACGATCTCTGCCCCCAGATCGGGGACCTGCATGACCATCGCATGGACGCGCGGCCGCGCGACCACGGTCCCCGCCTTCTTGCGCCGTTCGACCAGGCCCGCGCCCGCCAGGGCCGAGAGCGCGCGATGGACGGTCATGCGCGAGCAGCCGTACTGGTCCATCAACTCGAGTTCGATCGGTAGCCGTTCGCCGGGCGCCAGCGCGCCCGACAATATCCGCGCCTCGAAATCGGCACGGATGCGCTCGTGCAGCGGCATGTTCATGACAGCAGCCTGGCCAAAGTGGCCTTGTAGCGAGCCGACACCCAGTCCCGCGCATGGTGGCGCCCCCCGCTCACCTGCTTGTGCCCGTGCCGCCAGACGCAATCGACCGCGTTGCGGCCGGCGGCGAAGACGAACCCGTCGAGCAGCCGATCGGAAGCGCGAGCGGCCAGCGAAGGATGGCCGGTGTCGAGCGAGACCGCGTCGAACGGCGCGCCGGGAGAGAGGCCTGTACGCACGCCGAGCGCTTGCCCTCCGCCCGTGAGAGCCAGACGATAGGCGGCCTCCCCCGTCGACCGCCCCGCGCCCCCGGCCAGCAGGTTGCGTTCCCGGCGGAACAGCCGCTGGCCGTATTCCAACACCCGCAGTTCCTCGGACGCATCGATCAGCACGTTCGAATCCGAGCCTATGCCGAGGCGACCGTCCGCAGCGAGGAACACTTCCACCGGAAACAGCCCGTCGCCCAGATTGGCCTCGGTCACCGGGCAAATGCCCGCAACCGCACCGCTCCGCGCGAGGGCTTGCGTTTCGTGTTCGGTCATGTGGGTCGCATGGACCAGGCACCATCTCTCGTCGAGATCCACGGTATCGAGCAGCCATTCCACCGGGCGCCGGCCCGACCAGGCCAGGCAATCGTCCACCTCCTGCACCTGTTCGGCGATGTGGATGTGCAGCGGAGCCGCACCCGCCATGTCGGCCAACGGCGCCAAGGTCGCCGGTCCGACCGCGCGCAGGCTGTGCGGGGCGACGCCGACCACCGCGTCCGGGAGGGCCGCCGCCGCGCCTCTAACCGCGTCGAGCAAGGCGGCAAAGCCGTCGAGATCGTGTATGAAGCGGCGCTGGCGCGTGCTCGGCGCCGCCCCGCCGAACCCGGCATATTGGTAGAACACCGGCAGCAAGGTCAGGCCGATCCCGGTTTCACTCGCCGCCTCGACAATGGCGGCACTCATCCGCGCCGGTTCGGCATAGGCTTCGCCGCCGGAGGCATGGTGGAGGTAATGGAACTCCCCGACCCGCACGAAACCGGTTTCGAGCATCTCGACATAGGCCATCGCGGCTATGGCGAGCAGATCCTCGGGCGTGAGCCGATCGACGAAGTCGTACATCACCTCGCGCCAGGTCCAGAAGCTGTCGGATCGCGGCCCCCGCCGCTCGGTCAATCCGGCCATTCCGCGCTGGAAGGCGTGGCTGTGCAGGTTGGGTATCCCTGGCAGCACGCATGCGTGGCGCTCGTCGGCAGGGGCGGCCGCCACCCCGATCTCGATCGCCGATATACGCCCTTGCGTTACCACGATCCGGACGTCGGAAACCCAGCCGCCTGCCATCAACGCCGAAGAAAAATGGTAGCTTCTCAAAATTTTGGTCCGTTCTTTCCCAGTCCGCGATTTTAAGTATATACATTAAAACGCAGACGGGAATATAGCTGGACTCGATCGAGGAACCGACTCATGCGCTGCGATACGGTGTGGACCAATGCCCGGCTGGCGACGATGGCCGAAGGACTCGGCATCGTCGACGACGGCGTGGTCGCCGCCAGCAACGGCCGGATCGCTTATGCCGGACCCCGGGCCGCGGCGCCGGCGATGGATGCCGCCGAGGTCCACGATTGCCAGAGGCGCTGGGTAACGCCCGGCTTGATCGACTGCCACACGCATCTCGTGCACGGCGGCAACCGCGCGCAGGAATTCGAGCTCCGCCTGGCCGGAGCTTCCTATGAAGAGATCGCCCGGGCCGGCGGCGGGATATTGTCGACCGTGGCGGCCACCCGCCAGGCGAGCGAGACGTCGCTCGTCGAGACGGCGCTCCCGCGCCTCGACGCGCTGATCGCCGAGGGAGTGACCACGGTCGAGATCAAGTCGGGATACGGCCTGACGGTGGAGAGCGAACTGCGCCAACTGCGCGCGGCGCGGCAGCTCGGCCGGATCCGCCCCGTGCGCATCGCGACGACCTTCCTGGGCGCCCATGCCGTGCCGCCCGAGTTTGGCGCCGATCCCGATGGCTACGTCGCGCTGCTGTGTGATCGATTGCTGCCGCGCGTCGTCGCGGAAAACCTGGCCGATGCGGTCGACGCCTTTTGCGAGACGATCGCCTTCTCGCCGGAGCAGACCGCGCGGCTGTTCGACGCCGCGGCCGCCGCGGGGCTGCCGGTCAAGTTGCACGCCGAGCAACTGTCCAATTCGCATGGCGCGGCGCTGGCCGCGCGGTACGGCGCCCTGTCCGCCGATCACCTTGAGCATCTCGACGGTGCCGGGGTCGCGGCCATGGCGCGCGCCGGGACCGTGGCGACACTGCTGCCCGGCGCCTTTTACTTCACGCGCGAAACGGTCCTGCCCCCCATCGCGGCGCTGCGCGAAGCCGGCGTGCCGATGGCCCTCGCCACGGACTGCAACCCAGGCACCGCCCCGCTCACCTCGCTGCTGCTGGCGATGAATATGGGGGCGACCCTGTTTCGCCTCACTGTCGAGGAGTGTCTGGCCGGCGTCACCCGAAATGCCGCGCGCGCCCTCGGCTTGCTCGAGCGGATCGGCACGATCGAGCCCGGCAAGAGCTGCGACCTGGCCATCTGGGATGTCGAGCATCCCTCTGAACTCGTCTACCGCATGGGGTTCAATCCGCTCCATGCGCGCATTTGGAGCGGTCGATGAACAAGGTTGTCCTTCACGCGGGTGAAGTCGCCATGAGGGAATGGCGCGCGGTCTACCGCGGCGGCAGCGTTTCGCTGAATAGCGGGTGTCTCCCGCGGATCGAGGCGGGGGCAGCCTGCATCGCGCGGATCATCGGCCGGAACGAACCCGTGTACGGCATCAACACCGGGTTCGGAAAGCTGGCCGCGGTGCGCATCGACGACGGCGATCTTTCGGCCCTCCAACGCAACATCGTCGTCAGCCACGCCGCCGGCACGGGCGAGGCTTCGCCGCGCGCCGTCGTGCGACTGATGATGGCCCTGAAGCTCGCCAGCCTGGCCCAAGGCGCCTCGGGCATCCGCAGCCGGACCGTGGCCCACCTCGAGGCCATGCTCGGGCGCGGGGTCCTTCCTGTGATCCCGGCGCAAGGATCGGTCGGCGCCAGCGGCGATCTTGCGCCGCTGGCGCATATGGCCGCGGCCATGATCGGCGTCGGCGAGGCCGAGCTGGCCGGAGAGCGAATGCCCGCCACCGCCGCGCTGGCGCGGGCCGGCATCGAGCCTGCCCAGCTCGGCCCGAAGGAAGGCCTCGCCTTGCTGAACGGAACCCAGTTCTCCACGGCCTATGCCTTGGCCGGTCTGTTTGAGGCCGAGCGGCTGTTCCAGGCGGCCCTGGTGACCGGCGCGCTTTCGACCGAAGCCGCCAAGGGATCCGACGCCCCCTTCGATCCGCGAATCCACCAGCTTCGCAGGCATCAGGGCCAGATCGACGCGGCGGCGGCGTTGCGGGCGCTCATGGCCGGCTCGGCGATCCGCGCCAGCCACGTGCTGGACGATACGCGGGTGCAGGATCCCTATTGCCTGCGCTGCCAACCCCAGGTCATGGGCGCAGCACTGGACGTGCTGCGCCAGGCCGGCGTTACCCTGGCGATCGAGGCGAACGGCGTCTCGGACAATCCGCTGATCTTCCCCGAAACCGACGAGGCGCTCTCGGGCGGGAACTTCCACGCCGAGCCGGTCGCCTTCGCCGCCGACATGATCGCCATGGCCGTCTGCGAGATCGGCTCGCTGGCCGAGCGCCGCATCGCCATGTTGGTCGATCCCGCGCTGTCCGGCTTGCCCGCCTTCCTCACCCCGCGCCCCGGCCTGAACTCCGGCTTCATGATTCCCCAGGTCACGGCCGCGGCGCTGGTGTCCGAAAACAAGCAGCGCGCCTACCCGGCCAGCGTCGATTCCATTCCGACCTCGGCCAACCAAGAAGACCACGTTTCGATGGCGGCGCACGGCGCTCGGCGCTTGGGCGACATGACCCGCAATGCGACCGCGGTGATCGGGATCGAGCTGCTCGCGGCGGTCCAGGGCATGGATTTCCATGCGCCGCTGCGCTCAAGCGACCCACTGGAAGCCACCCGGGCGCTGCTACGCGGCAAGGTTCCTCCTCTGACGGACGACCGCTTCTTCCGGCCCGACATGTCCGCCGCCGACGAATTGGTGCGATCGGGCGACCTGGTGCGCGCGGTCGGCCTAGCGCTTCCGGAGCTGGCATGAGCGCCTGGCTGCGGGTGACTCGCGGCGCAGAGCCGCTGATCATCGCCTTCCCCCAT
>DASVMK010000203.1:0-16336 GCA_036384395.1 Novosphingobium sp. | reverse complement strand
CCGAGCGCGCGGCGGGCGAGCGCGGTGTGCGCGGCGGTGACCATGTAGGGATGCGCGCCGGCGGTGCGCTCGGCCGCGAGCGCCAGCATCTTGGGGCCGAGCGCGGCCAGGCACAGCTGGTCGGACGGCATGCCGGCCTGCGCGAGACCGTCGAGGAACGCGCGCATCTTGGCCAGCGGCTTGGCCCAGGCCTCGCCGATCAGCGGCCCGTGGCTGACGCCCAGGCCGAGCATGATCCGCGCCCGCCGCTCGGGCGCCTGCCCGGCGAACCAGGCGGCGACCTCGGCGGGCTCGTGCTTCCAGATGTTGAGGATGCCGCTGGCGATCCGCAGGTGCTCGGTGGCGTCGAGCAGCCGGTCGATCGCGGCGAGGACGCCGTCGTCGATGCCGCCCGGAATCCACGCCGTGCGATAGCCGAGCTCCTCGATCAGCCGCGCCGACTTGGGGCCTTCGTCGCCCGGCGCGAAGCGCATCGAAGTGGACCAGATGCCGACGCGGCCGAGGTCGAGGGCTTTGGACTGCATGGTGAAGGCTTTCTCCGGGGCGTTGAGGGACGGTTGAGGGCAGTTCAGGGAAGTTGAGGGACAGTTCAGGGCGCGTCAGAGTGCCCCAGGCGGATGCCGGCGTCGATAGCCGCGCGCCCGGTTTCGCCGGCGCGATGCTGGGATTTACGCCAACTTTTGTCCCCGCTCGGGCGTCCTGGCGCGGGAATGACCGGGAGAGCGGGAGCTTGGGCGCGGCTTGTGCGTTGATTCCCGACAGTGCGGACGAGAGGCCGATGACCGCCAGCGCCGAAACCCGCCGGGACGCGATGGTCGCGCGCCAGATCGCCGCGCGCGGCATCCGGGATGCGCGGCTGCTCGCCGCGATGCGGACCGTGCCGCGCGAGCTTTTCGTACCCGCCGACCTCGCCGAATTCGCTTATTCCGACACCCCGCTGCCGATCGCGGCGGGGCAGACGATCTCGCAGCCCTACATCGTCGCCTGGATGATCGATGCGGCGCGGATCGCGCCCGACGACTGCGTGCTCGAAGTCGGCGCCGGCTCGGGCTATGCGGCGGCGGTGCTGTCGCGCCTCGCCGATCAGGTCTTCGCGATCGAGCGACACGCCGAACTGGCCCATGCCGCCGAGCTGCGGCTGGCGCGGCTCGGCTATGCCAACGTGACGGTGATCGTCGGGGACGGCAGTGGCGGCCTGCCCGACAAGGCGCCGTTCGATGCGATCCTGGTGTCCGCGCGCGGGACCGAGGCGCCGGCCGCGCTCGAGAGCCAGTTGGTGCTGGGCGGGCGCCTAATCATGCCGATCGGTGGCGAGGACGTGCAGAGCTTGTGCCGGATCACCCGCCACGGCAAAGCTGCCTGGGCGCGCGAGGATCTCGGTCCGGTGCGGTTCGTCCCGTTGATCGGGGCGCGGGGTCTGTAACGCCCGACAGTACTATTGCAATTGACGTGCAATAGCGCATGTGAATCGCGCCATTGCGAGGAAGCAAGTTCGTCGATCGGCCGGTCGAGCGGCTCTGCAACAGTGGCCGGATGCTGCTCTGGGCGATCCGCGCCTGGAATCGCGCGCTGGATTGAGCGAGGGCGCAGTCTGCGCTCAGTCGCCTTCGCCGCCCATCTGTTGCGTCAGGTTGCGCGCGGCGCTGAGCAACGCGCCCTGGAGCTCGGGCAACCCGTTGCGCTTGAGCGCGCTGCCGATGCCGATGGCGACGAGCGCATGGCTGGGGCGGCCTCGTCCGCTCCCCTGCGCCGCCTTCCACACCGGCGCGGCCAGCACGGTGACGCCCGAGATGTAGTTGCCCGCGTCGATGCCGAAGCCCTGGCGGCGGGTCTCCTGAACTTGCGCCTTCCAGGCGTCGAAGCTCGGCGGCTCTTCCCAGCGCAGCTTGTGGAACCGCGTCTCGAGCTCGGCTTCCGGATAGTCGCCAAAGGCCGCGATGACGCGGCCGGTGGCGCTGATCAGCGCGGGGAAGCGGCTGCCGACCTGGACGTTGAGCTGGAAGCCCTCCGCCTGCGACGCGACGACGGTGATGATCCGGTCGAGTCCGATGATCTGCACGCCGAGCATCGAGACCCCGAAGCCCTGGGCCAGCCGGTCGAGCATCGGCTGGGCGAGGTCTGCGAAGCGGTTGCGGCGCAGCCACTGGCGGGCGAGCGTGAGAACGCCGGCCTCCAGCGCGTAACGCTTGGTGTCGGGATCGAACGAGACCAGCTCTTCCGCGACCAACGCGCGCAGCACGTAGAGGCAGGTGCTGGGCACCAGCCCGAGCTCTCGGGCGATCGCCTGGAGCGGCAGCGGCGCGTCGCTCTTGCCGAGCAGGCGCAGCACCGCCGCCGCGCGCGAGATGGCGGGGGCCTTGCTGTCTTTCAGCGCTTTGGTGAGCCGCTCCGTCATTCAATATTTTGAATATCATTCAGTATTTGCAATAACAAGCGGATTATGCCAGATCGAGCCCACAAGTGCGGGAGAACGCGATTCTCTCGGCCGATGCGCAAGAGGATGAAGCCGGACCTATGGCCAAGCTGACCGACTACACGAGCTATGCCGATGCGCAGGCGCACGCCAATTCGGCCGCGCTGTGGGACCTGTTCGACGGGGACCGCGAGCATCTGAACATCGCGCACGAGTGCGTGACTCGCCACGCCGACGGATCGGGCCGTGCCGCCGTGCGCATCGCCCACGCTGACGGTTCGGACGAGATCCTGAGCTTCGACCAGATCTCCGCCGGCGCCGCGCAGTTCGCGCACTGGCTCGACGCGCAGGGCATCCAGCCGGGCGATCGCATCGCTTTCATGCTCGAGCCGAGCCTGCCGTTCTACGTCTGCCTGTTCGGCGCGATGCAGACCGGTGCGATCTCGGTGCCGCTGTTCACGCTGTTCGGCCCCGATGCGCTCAAGCTGCGGGTCGGCGACTGCAACCCGACGATCCTCATCACCAACGCCGAGAAGGCCGAGCTGGCGCGCGGCGCGATGAACGCCGACGGGACCCCGCGCGTGGTCGTCGCCGACCAGGGCCTGCTCGACGAGATCAAGCAGTACCCCGCAACCTATACGCCCAAGACCAAGGCCAACGACATGGCCGTCTTCCAATATACCAGCGGCACCACGCGCGAGTTGCCCGAGGCGGTCAAGCATTCGCACCGCACGCTCGTCACGCTGATGTTCGCCGCGCTCTACGGCACCGGCATCCGCCCCAAATCCGCAAATTACGAGGGTGACGAATTCTTCTGCCCGTCCTCGCCGGCCTGGGGCCACGGCCTGTGGCACGGCACGCTCGCCCCGCTGGCTCTGGGCGTGACCACCGGGACTTTCGCCGGCCGCTTCGATCCGGTCCGCCTGATGAAGGCGCTCGACGATTTCGGCATCACCAACATGTCGGCCGCCGCCACCCATTACCGGATGATGAAGAACTCCGGGAAGGGCGGCGACTACCAGTTCCACTTCAAGAAGCTGTCCTACACCGGCGAGCCGATCGATCCTTCGACGCTCGAATGGGTCGAGGAACACTTCAAGGTGCCCGTCTGCTCGATGTACGGCACCACCGAGATCGGCGTGGTGCTGGTTAACTATCCCGGCGCCGAGGACTTCCATGTGAAGCCCGGCTCGCTGGGCAAGGCGGTTCCCGGGCAAAAGCTCGAGGTGCATCGTCCCGACGGGTCGCAAACCGATGCGGGCGAAATCGGCGAGCTGATGCTGTGGAGAGGGGGCGGATGGCTCTCCACCAAGGATCGCGCCAAGACCGACGAGGACGGCTATTTCTACCACTGCGGCCGCGCCGACGACGTGATCATCTCGGCCGGCTGGACGATGTCCGCGGTGGAGATCGAGAACACCATGCTGCGCCACGACGCCGTGCTGGAATGCGGCGTGATCGGCGTTCCCGACGAGAAGCGCGGCCAGGTGGTCAAGGCCTTCGTCGTTGCCAACGTCGAAGGCTCGGACGAACTGACCAAGGAACTGCAGGACTTCACCCGCGAGCGCCTGGCCCAGCACGAGTTCCCGCGGATCGTCGAATACGTCGCCGAACTGCCCAAGAACCCCGCGGGCAAGGTCCACCGCAAGATGCTGCGCGATCAGGAGGCAGCCAAGGCGGCGGCGGGAGCATGACCCGCTTTCCGTCCTCCCGGGCTTGACCCGGGATCCCGCTTTTCTTCTGCAACGTCGCAAAAGGAAGTGGGCCCCCGGATCGAGTCCGGGGTGACGAGCTAGAGATTGATTTGAGATTTCAGGAGAAAGAACAATGGCCGAGAACAAATTCCCCAAGATCACCGAGGAGGGCCTTGCCGCCCTGCGCGAGCGCATCGGCGTGCGCATCGAGAACACGGTCGAGCCGTGGAACTATGAGGCTTCGCGCGACGCGATCCGTCACTACGCCCACGGCATCGGCGACGACAATCGCCTGTGGACCGATCCGGAATATGCCGAGAAGACCAAGTACGGCACGATCGTCGCCCTGCCCTCGTTCCTGTTCTCGACCAATCGGATCATCTCGGGCTACTCGGGCGGCCTCTCGGGCGTCCACGCGATGTGGGCCGGCGCCGACTGGACCTGGTATAAGCCGGTCCTGCGCAACGACCGCATCGACAGCGAAGCACACCTCAAGGACCTGATCGAGCACCAGACCAAGTTCGCCGGCCGCTCGTTCCAGCAGATCTACCACGTCGACTTCTTCAACCAGAACGGTGATCCGGTCGCTTCGGCCGATAGCTGGGTGTTCCGCACCGACCGTGACGAAGCCCGCGAGCGCGGCACCAAGTACACCGAAGCCCGCGGCCGCGTGGAGCCCTTCACCGAGGCGCAGCTCGAAGAGTTCAGCTCGTATTACGCCAACGAGGAAGTCCGCGGCGCCACCCCCCGCTATTGGGAAGACGTCACCGTCGGCGAGACCCTGCCGCGCATGATCAAGGGCCCGATGACCGTCACCGGCTTCATCGCCTATGCCCAGGGCTGGGGCGGCCTCTACATCCGCGCCAACAAGATGGCCTGGAAGATGCAGCAGGCTCACCCGGGCCTCGGCATCAAGAACCGCTTCAACGTGCCGGATTGCCCCGAGCGCGTCCACTGGGACGAGGACTTCGCCCTCGAGGTCGGCGCCCCGGGCGCCTATGACTACGGCCCAGAGCGCTGCTCGTGGCTGACCCACCAGATGACCAACTGGATCGGCGACGACGGCTTCCTCCACAAGTCGAAGTGCCAGATCCGCCGCCACAACCCGGACGGCGACGTGATCTTCATCGACGGTACGGTCACCCGCAAGTTCGAAGAGAACGGCAAGAAGTACGTCGAAGTTGAGCAGAAGGCGACGACCCACCGCGGCGAACTGTCGGCCTTCGGCACCTCGGTCGCCGAACTGCCCACCAAGGGCTGATCTCGATCCTGATCGTCACGCATCCCGGTCGCATTTCGGTGCGGCCGGGATTGCTTGTTTCTGGGAGATGCTCGAAGGGGAGCGTCGCTCGTTGCAACCACACCGATTTCGCGCCCTCGCGGCTTCGTGTGAGACAAGAATGCCGGTGACCTCTCGATGACCGAAACGCCCCCGACCTATCCCGGCCCGCTGGCTGGTGTTCGCGTGCTCGATTTCACGCGCGTGCTCGCCGGTCCGGCCGCGAGCCTGGCGCTCGCCGACCTCGGTGCCGAAGTCTTCAAGGTCGAGCCGCCGGGGACCGGCGACGAGACCCGCTCGTTTCCCCCGTTCCGCGACGGCGAGAGCCACTATTACATCGGCAACAACCGCGGCAAGAAGAGCATCGTCATCGATCTCAAGAGCCCGGAAGGCCTGGCCCTGGCCAAGGACCTCGCCGCGAAATGCGACATTCTGGTCGAGAATTATCGTCCCGGCGTGATGGACCGCCTCGGGCTCGGTTACGAGACGCTGGCGGCGATCAACCCGCGGCTGATCTACTGCGCCATCTCGGGCTTCGGGATGACCGGGCCGCTGCGCGACCGGCCCTCGTTCGACATCGTCGCGCAGGCGCTGTCGGGGGTGCTCAGCGTCAACGGCGAGCCGGGCCGCATGCCGATCAAGCTCGGCCTGCCGATGGGTGACCTCGTCGGCGGGATCAACGGCCCGATCGGCATCCTGGCGGCGCTCTACGAACGCGAGCGGACCGGGCGCGGCCGGCTGATCGACGTCAGCCTGATGGACGGGCTGATCGGCCTACTGGGCTATATCGCGCAGCTTCCCTGGTTCACCGGCGAGAATCCGAAGCCGCAAGGCTCGCAGCACCCGAACCTGGTGCCCTACGGCGCCTTTCCGGCCAGCGACGGGGCGATCATCATCGCCTGCCTGACCAACAGCTTCTGGGCCCGCATCTGCGACGCGCTGGGCTTTCCCGAGGCCGGTCCCGATCCGCGCTTCGACACGCTGGAGAAACGCCGCGACATCCGCGAGCTGATCAACGGCATGATTTCCGAGCGCACCCAGCGCCACACGGTGGATGAACTGGTCGAGCTGTTCACCGAGTACCAGGTGCCGCACGCGCCGATCCTGGGCGTCCGGGAAGCGCTGTCGCAGCCGCAGGCGGTGGCGCGCGAGATGGTCGTCCAGACCGAGCACAAGACGTTGGGGTCGATTCCGATCGTCAATCGTCCGATCAAGTTCGTCGATGCGCCGCAGCCGGTGCCGACGGCGCCGCCGGTGCTGGGGGAGCACACCGACGAGATCCTGGGCGAGGTGCTGGGGTTGGACGTGGAGCGGATTGCCCGGTTGCGCGCATCCGGAGCGGTAGCTTAGAGACCGCTGGCACCCCCGCGCAAGCGGGGCCTCAGGCCTTCGGACCGAATCTATGGCCCAGCCGCCCGAGGCCCCCGCCTGCGCGGGGACGCAGACCCAATTGGAGAGATAGGATGTCCGAACTTCGTTTCGACGGCCGCGTGGCGGTGATCACCGGCGGCGGCCGCGGGCTGGGCCGCGCCTATGCGCTGCTGCTGGCCGAGCGCGGGGCGAAGATCGTGGTCAACGATCCCGGCGTGTCGATGGCGGGCGACCTTACCGAGGAAGGCCCCGCCGACGCGCTGGTCAGCGAAATCCGCGCGGCCGGCGGCGAGGCGGTCGCCAGCCTCGATTCGGTGGCGACGCCCGAGGGGGCGAAGGCGATCCTCCAGGCCGGGCTCGACGCCTTCGGCCGCATCGACATCCTGATCCACAGCGCCGGCAACATCCGCCGCGGCCGGCTGACCGAGCTCAGCTACGAGGATTTCGAGAGTGTGCTCGCCGTCCACCTGAAGGGCGCGTTCAACATGGTGCGCGAGGCGATGCCGCTGATGGCCGCGCAGAACTATGGCCGCATCGTCCTCACCGGATCGATCAACGGGCTCTACGGCAAGGCCAACAACGTCAACTACGCCTTGTCGAAGGCGGGCCTGATGGGGCTGTCGAACACCGCGGCGATCGAGGGCGCGGATGTGGGCGTGACCAGCAATGTGATCATCCCCGCCGCCGTCACCCGCATGTCCGAAGGCATCGATACCTCGAAGTTCCCGCCGATGGAGCCCGAGATGGTCGCGCCGACCGTTGCCTGGCTGTGCCACGAAAGCTGCTCGATCTCGGGCGAGATGCTGGTAGCGATGGGCGGACGGGTGGCGCGCGCCTACATCGCCGAAAGCCGGGGCGTCTATCATCCGTCGTGGACGATCGAGCAAGTCGGCGCGGAGATCGACGCGATCCGCGATCCGCGCGATCCGCTGCTCTTCGCCCCGGTGCCGCAGGGCGAGCTCGACCACCTGCTCTACGGCTTCGGGATGATCAAGGGCGGCTGAGCCGCGCCGTATGGGAAGCGGCGGGTCACACCGCCGTCGCCACCATGTTCTTGCCGCCGCCTTGCTCGGTCCACAGGCTCGCGCCGGTCTCGGTCGCCTCGCCGCAGACGTGGAGCGTGCGCGGGCCGAAAGCCGGCGCCTGCCCGCGAAAGTCGAAGCGGGCGAGCGGCCGGCCGAGCTCGCGCACCGCGAGGTCGGCCAGCAGCGTCGCCTGCAGGGGGCCGTGCACCACCAGCGCCGGATAAGCCTCCACGTCGCGCGCGTAGGGCAAATCGTAGTGGATGCGGTGGCCGTTCATCGTCAGCGCCGAATAGCGGAACAGCAGCACGGTATCGGCCTCGATGTCGCGACGCCACGGCGCGTGGGCTGGGGCCAGGGGGCTCTCGGGCGCCTTGATCGCGCCGGCTGCGGCCGCTTCGCGATAGACCAGGTCCTGCTCCTCGATGATCGCCACGCCGTCGGGGCCGGCGAGCTGATGTTCGACGGTGACGAAGACCAGGTTGCCGCTCTTGCCGCTCTTGGCCTCCACCTTGCGGATCGTCGATGTCCTGGTGACCATATCGCCCAGCCGCAGCGGCTGGAGGAACTGGAGGCGTCCACCCGCCCACATCCGGCGCGGTAGCGGGACGGGGGGCAGGAAGCCGCCTTTGGCCGGGTGGCCGTCGGCCCCGAGGCCCGCAGGTGGCCGGACGTTCCAGAAGTAGAGCCAGTGGTGGAGCTGCGGCAGCGCATCGCCGACGGCGAGCGGCGCGGTCTCGCCCAGCGCGCCGCGCAGCGCGTCGCTGCGGGCCGGCTCGAGCGTGTCGGAGACCGTCTCCTGCTTGCCGATCCAGCCCGAAAAATCCTCCGTCATGCCTTTCGCTCCGATCGTTCACTTGCTCGCGGCGCTAGTGATATATAATGCATTATATTGTCCAGTGCCGTTTTGAAAGAGATCGATGACCCGTTCCGCCGCCAATTCCGCCGCTTTGCCGCTCGCTGGCCGGCGGGTGATCGAACTCGGCACGATGATCGCCGCGCCGTTCTCCACGCATATCCTCGCGCAGCTCGGGGCCGAGGTGATCAAGATCGAGCCGCCGAGCGGCGACACCACGCGCAATCTGGTGCGCGGCGGGCCGAGCGGGACGTTCATCGCGTACAACCACGGCAAGAAGAGCCTGTGCCTCGACCTCGCCTCGGCTGAGGGGCGGGACGTGTTCCGCAAGCTCGCGGCGAGCGCGGACGCGGTGATCCACAACCTCTCGCCCGCCGCGGCGCGCAAGCTGGGGGTGACGGCCGAGGCGCTGGAGCCGCTCAATCCGCAGCTGATCGTCTGCCACATCAGCGGCTATGGCCCCGGCCCGCAGGCGGACGACCTCGCCACCAATCCCGTCGCCGAGGCGGCCACCGGGGTGATGGACGACCACCGTATCGACGGCCGCCCGAGCCGGCTCGGCCCGTCCTACCACGACCAGTTCGCCGGCTGCTACGCGGTGATCCGCGTGCTCTCGACCTGGCTGCTGGAGCGGCCGACCGCGCAGGACCGGCGGATCCGCATCGGCCTTTACGAGACCGGGCTGCACATCGCCGGTCGCGATCTCGCGGGCGTCCAGCTCAAGACCCAGCTGCTCGGCCGGCCGGAGAAGGAGGCCGGCGGCGAGTTCGCCATGCCCGGCTACGGCGCCTACCAGGCCAGCGACGGCCGCTGGGTCTATCTCCTGGTGCTGACCGACTCGCACTGGGCCAAGCTGACGCGCGCGCTGGCGATGCCCGAGGGCGAGGACGAGGCGCTGGCCAGGCTGCGCGAGCGCAAGAAGCAGCGCGAGCGCGTGGAAGCCGCGGTGCGCCGCGCGATCGGCGCGCTGACCTTCGATGCGGCGGCGGAGAAGCTGCGCGGGCAGGGCCTGGGCTTCACCGAGGTTCTGCCGCTCGAACGCGTGCTCGACGCGCCCCAGGCGCACCAGCCGGGCAAGATGCGCGGGCTCGACTGGCGCGGGCTGCACTTCGACGTGCCCGAGTTCCCCGGCCAGCGCGAGACACCCGACGGCCTCGCCCCGCCCGAGCTGGGCGAGCATTCGGCCGCGCTGCTGGCGGCCTTGGGCTACGATGCGGCGGAAAGCGCGGCGCTGCTGGACAAGGGCGTCGTCCAAGGTATCGAGGAGGGCCGCTTCGCCTATGCGCCGGTGAAGCCCAAACCTTAGGGAGCCCGCATGCAGTTCCGCACCAAGGAGGAACAAGTCGCCGACTACTTGCGCGAGGGCATCATCGCCGGGCGCTTCGCCCGCGGCGCCCGGCTCAAGCAGCAGGAGATCGCGACGCTGCTGCAGACCAGCATCACCCCGGTGCGCGAGGCGCTGAAGCTGCTCGAGGCGGAGGGCTACGTCACCGGCGATTCCTACAAGGGCGCGGTCGTGGCGCCGTTCGACATCTCCGCCTCGCAGGAGACGCTGAACTTGCGCGTTCTGCTGGAGACCCAGCTGGTGAAGGGCGCGGTCGAGAAGGCGAGCGCGGCGGATCTGCGCGAGTTGCAGGCCGTCGCGAACGAGTTCGAGCGCGCCTTCGATGCCGGCGACAACGAGGCGGCGCGGGCCTCGAACTACCGCTTCCACCACCGCATGTTCGAGATCGCGGCGATGCCGCAGACCCTGCATTTCGTGCAGATCCTCTGGGCGCGCTATCCGTTCGACCTGATCAACCGGCTCAAGGGCCGCGTCAGCCGGGCGGCGGCGGAGCACGACGAGCTGCTGCGGGCGATGGCGGCGGGCGATGTCGCCGGGGCGATGCTGGCGACGCGGCTGCATATCGAGACGGGCTGGCTGGAGCTGAAGCGCTCGGTCGAAGCCGAGTAAAAAGACGGGCTGAGTAAGAGGATAGGATTGCCGATGCCAAAGACCCTGTTCCTCGTCATGGACATGATGAACGACCTCGTCGCCGAGGACGGCTTCAGCGCGCGGACCTATGGCGTGCAGGTCAGCGAGCGGAACGTGCTGGCGAACACCGCGCGGGCGATCGCCGCGGCGCGGGCGGCGGGGGTGCGCGTGGGCTATGTCCGCGTCGGGTTTTCGCCCGATTACCGCGAGGCGCCGGAAAGCTCGCCGATCTTTTCGGGCGCGCGGAACAACGGGATTTTCCAGCTCGGCACCTGGGGCACCGAGGTCCATGCCGCGCTCGCGCCCGAGCCTGGCGATTTCGACGTGATCAAGCACCGGGTGAGCCCGTTCTACGGCACCGCGCTGGAGCCGATTCTGCGCGCCAACGCGATCGAGCGGCTGGTGCTCTGCGGGGTCTCGACCAACGGCGTCGTCCATTCCGGCGCGCGTGAGGCGCATGACCGCGACTACGCGGTGGTAGTGCTCGAAGACTGCTGCGCAGGGGTGACGGCCGACGAACATCGTCATGCGATCGCTTGCATGGGACGGTTCGGTTCGATCGTCGATAGTGCCGGGTTCGATTGGGCGGGCTGACCCCGGGGGGCGGAAACGCCCCTGAAGTTCCCTGAAGTTCCCTGAAGTTCCCTCAACTATCCCTCAAGTGCCCCTCAACTGAGCGAAATCGGCAGGCCTCGCCGTGTCGCGCCCTCGCTTGACCGCGTCCAGAATAATGCATTATGCATCACGCAACGATTCCCCGAACCCTCGGCGCCCCCTCGCGCCGCACAAGGAGCACGCGATGAGCACGGTTGTCGAAGCGGATGCCAATGAGACCGAGGTGGGCAGCGCCCCCGCCGAAGGAAAGATCACGCCCGAGGCGATTCGGGCGGCCGAGAACATGATCGGCATGCAGCTGCGCCCCGAGGGCCCCTATCTGCAGGACGCCACCGAGGACACGATCCGCAACTTCTGCAACGGCATCGGCGATCTCAACCCGCTGTACCGCGATCTCGAAGTCGGCCGCCTGACGCGCCACGGCTCGATGCTCGCGCACCCGAACTTCCCTATGGCGTTCGGCTGGGTCGGCCGCACCCGCTGGGGCCTGCCCGGGGTCCACGGCTTCTACGCCGGCAACGACTGGGAGATCTTCCGCCATATCCGTCCGGGCGACCGCCTGACCGCGATCGAGCGCGTCGTCGGCGTCGAGGTGAAGGAAAGCCAGTTCTCGGGCACGCTGGTCATCCAGTATGTCGAGGCGAGCTACTTCAACCAGCGCGGCGAGCTGGTCAGCCGCGCGCTCGGCAGCTGCACCCGCCACGAGCGCAAGGCCGCGCGCGAAGCCGGCAAGTACGCCGACATCAAGACGCACGAATACACGCCCGAGGAGTTCGAGCACATCGACCAGGCGATCCTGGACGAAGAGAAGAACATCCGCGGCGGCAACGTGCGCTACTGGGAGGAAGTGAACGAGGGCGACGTCCTGCCCGAGATCGTCCGCGGACCGCTGTCGCTGATGGACACGATGGGCTTCCTCGTCGGTTGCGGCCGCGGCCACACCCACGGCGTCATCTTCAAGAACGCGGTCAAGCACCCGGGCCACTTCTTCCGCAACCCGGAGGCCGGCGGCGGCATCGAATACACCGGCATCGGCCACCACCGCGAATCGACCGCCAAGGAGGTGGGCGTCCCCGGCGTGTACGACTATGGCCCGCAGCGTTCGGCCTGGATGGCCAGCCTCGTCACCAACTGGATGGGCGACGCGGGCTTCCTCAAGCGCATCCGCACCCGGATGAGCCGCTTCAACACGATGGGCGACTGCACATGGGCGCGCGGCACCGTGACGCGCAAGTACATCAAGGACGGCCACGCGCTGGTCGACATCGAGATCAAGGGCGAGAACCAGCGCGGCGAATTGACCACGCCGGGCCTGGCGACGGTCATCCTTCCGTCGCTCGATCCGAACATCAAGGTGTTCGTCGACGGTTCGAACCTCGATCTCGAACTGCCGGTGGTGCGGTAAGGTAACGACAGCCCCCTCCGATCCTCCCCCACCGGGGGAGGTGGCAGCCGGAACGGCTGACGGAGGGGGCGCGGTTACCGAGCGAGGGCGGCGCCTGGAGCGCTCCCTCCACCAGCCTGCGGCTGGTCCCCCCTCCCCCGGTGGGGGAGGATCTTGAAAGAACCGGACGCATGCCTGAATCCACCCCACCACTCACCGGCTTGCGCATCGTCGCCCATGCTTCGGGCGTGGCGGCGGCCTACGCCGCGCGGCTGCTCGGGACGATGGGCGCCGAGGTGGTGCTGGTCGAGCCGCCGCAAGGCGCGCCGCTGCGCCGCGAGCCGCCGTTCCTGGAGGACGGGGTCTCCGCGCTGTTCGCCTATCTGGCGGCCGGCTTCCGCAGCCGGGTCGCCGATCTCGATAGCGCCGAGGGGCGCGCCGCCTTGGGCGCGCTGCTGGCCGAGACGGATATTTTCATCGACGACACCCCGGTCGCCGAGCGCGCCCTGCTGGGGCTCGACGCCGACGCCGTCGCGCGCAGCCATCCCGACCTGATCCACGTCTCGGTGCTGCCGTTCGGCGCCTACGGCCCCAAGGCGCACTGGCGGGCCGAGGAGATCAACGTGCTGCATGCCTCGGGCGAGGGTTACCTGCTGCCCAACGGCCTGTCGTGCGAGCTGTTTCCCGACCGGTCGCCGGTCAAGGTCTATGGGCACTTCGCTTCGCTTCAGGGCGGCATCGCCGCGGCGCTGGGCGCGCTGGCGGCGCTGTGGGTGCGCGGCGAGGCGGGCGGCCAGCATGTCGACGTCTCCAGCCAGGACGCGGCGCTGGCGGTCGGCGCCTTCGCGATCCAGCGGCTCGGCGACGGCTCGGTCGAGCACCGCGTCGAGCGCTCGTTTCGCTATGGCGGCGTGGTCCCCTGCGCCGACGGCTATGTCGAGCTGCTGACGCTAGAGCAGCGGCAGTGGCATGGGCTGGTGAAATTGCTGGGCGAGCCCGACTGGGCGCTGGACCCGGCGCTTGAGGATTCGCTCGAACGCGGCCGCCAGGGCCCGGCGATCAACCGCCACATCCGCGCATGGGCGGCGGTTCGCAAGGTCGAGGACATCGTCCGCGAAGGCCAGGCGCTGTCGGTGCCGCTGGCCAAATATTACACCCCCGCAGAAGTGATGCGCGATCCGCACGAAAGGGCGCGCGGCCTGTTCCAGCCGGTCGAGACCGGCGCCGGCGTGCTCGACATGCTGGTCTCGCCCTTCCAGTTCGACGGCGCGGCGCTGGCGCTGCGCGGCGGGCCGCCGGTGCTGGGCGAGTGTGGGAAGGTTTGCGCATGATCGGTTTTCACGCGGAGACGCGGAGGCGCGGAGGAAAAAGGGATTTCGCGCAAAGGCGCAAAGGCGCGACGATGCTGCGCGCGCCGCAGGCTTTTTCTCTTGCTCCAACCTTGCGGATATCGCGCCGTAATTTGTGGAGGGAGGCTTCGCCGCAAGCACGACATCTCCGCGCCTCCGCGTCTCCGCGTGAACCCCGTGGGGTCGAGCCATGAAACCCCTCGCCGGCATCCGCGTCGCCGACTTCACCGTCCACAACGCGGGCCCGTTCTGCACGCACCTGCTGTCGCAGCTCGGCGCCGAGGTCATCAAGGTCGAGAGCGCGATGCGGCCCGATGCGTTTCGCAAACCCCATCCGGTCTATGGCCGCATGGGCCCGGCGACCTTCGACCAGGTCGCCTCGACCAAGCTCTCGGTCCGCATCAATCTCAAGAAGCCCGAAGGCGTGGCGCTGGCCAAGCGGTTGGTGGCGGTGTCCGACGTGGCCGCCGAGAGCTTCCGGCCCGGCGTGATCGAACGGCTCGGGCTCGGCTTCGAAGACCTGAAGGCGGTCAGGCGCGACATCGTCATGCTCGCGGTGTCGTCCTCGGGCCAGACCGGTCCTGATCGGCACTTCGCCGGCTACGCGCCGCTGTTCGGCGCCTGGGGCGGGCTGGGCGAGATGACCGGCTATGCCGACGGCCCGCCGGTCGAGATGCGGCACGTCATGGACCACACCGTCGGCATGAACGCCGCCGTCGCGGTGATGGCGGCGTTGCACCGCCGCCGCGCGACCGGGGAGGGCGCGCTGGTCGATGTCTCGGCGCGCGAGGTCGCGGCTTCGCTGCTCGGCGAGGCGCTGCTGCTCGCCGCGGCGGGGCGGGAGGTGCATCGCAGCGGCAACGACCACCCGCGCATGGCGCCGCACGGCGTCTATCCGGCGGCGGGCGAGGATCGCTGGGTGTCGGTCGCGGTGGCGAGCGATGCCGAGTGGCGGGCGCTCGCGGCGATCCTGGGCATCGACGATCCGCGCTTCGCCACCGAAGCGCAGCGGCATGGCTTGCGCGAGGAATTGAACGAACTGGTCTCGGGCTGGACCCGCACCCAGGATGCCAACGCGGCGGCGGAGCGGCTGCAGGCCGCCGGCGTGGCCGCGCATGCCTCGTGGACCACGCCCGAGATCGCCGCCGATCCGCACTTGCAGGCGCGCGGCGCGATCCAGGAGGTGGCCGAGCCCGACGGCAAGCTGCGCGCGGCGGTCGGCGTGCCGATGCGGCTGTCCAAGGGCGCCGGGATCGGCATCCACAGCGGCACCCCCAGGCTCGGCGAGCACGAGGACTACGTTTATGGCGATCTGCTGGGGCTGAGCCGGGCGGAGCGCAGCGCGTTGGAAGGGGACGAGGTGATTTATTGAACCGGATCCTCCCCTGTAAGGGGAGGGGGGCCGCCCACGAAGTGGGTGGTGGAGGGGTGTCCCCGCCAGCGGTTACACCCCTCCGTCAGCGCTTCGGGCCGCCACCTCCCTTTCCAGGGGAGGATCGAAGGGAAGGATGGATGGAATGACCGAAAGCAACCCCACTCTCGGCTTCATAGGATTGGGCGTGATGGGCGGCGGCATGTGCGCCAACGTCGTGCGCAAGCACGGCGCGCCGGTGCATGCCTTCGACATGAACCCCGGAGCGCTGGCCGAGCAGGTGCGCCACGGCGCCGTCGCCGCCGGCTCGGTGGCGGAGGTCGCTCGGGCGGCGCGCGTCGTGTTCCTGTCGCTCCCCGGCGGCCAGCAAGTCGCCGCCGTCTGCGACGAGATCGCCGCCCACGGCGCGCCCGGCACCGTCGTGGTCGATCTGTCGACCACCGCCGTCGCCGATGCCCGCGCGGTCGCGGCGAGGCTGGGGCAAGCGGGCATGGCCTTCGCCGACGCGCCGGTCGCGCGCACGCGCCAGGCGGCGCAGGACGGCACGCTGTCGATCATGGTCGGCGCCGACGACGCGCTGTTCGCGAAAATCGCGCCGCTGCTCGGCTACATGGGCAGCGACGTGACGCATTGCGGCGCGGTCGGCTGCGGCCAGGTGGTCAAGCTGATCAACAACACGCTGCTGTTCGAGAACGTCGCGGCGATCGCCGAGATGATGGTCGTCGGCGAACGCGCGGGCGTCGCCCCGGCCAAGCTGATCGAGGCGGTGGGCCTGGGATCGGGCAACAGCTTCGCCTTGCAGAACCACGCGGCCAAGGCGATGGCGCCCCGGCAGTTCCCGGAAAAGGCGTTCCCCTCGCACTACGTGCTCAAGGACCTGGGCTATTGCATCGAGCTTGCCGGCGCGCTGGGCGTCGAGCCGCGCATGGCCAACCGCGCCGCCCAGTATTACCGCGAGGCGATCGATCGCGGCATCGGCGACAAGTATTTCCCCGCGATCATCGAA
>DASVMK010000202.1:0-1809 GCA_036384395.1 Novosphingobium sp. | reverse complement strand
GCGGTGGTGATTCCATAGGCATAGCGCACGGGCTTCACGTCCTTCTGCTTCCTTGTCCTGCGGGCCCGCAAGGCCCGGTTGATCTGCACTTTGGTATTCCCGATCCCTCGACGGATTCACGCTTGCCCGGCTTAACCGGGTTTGAATGAATCCCCTATTCGCCCTTGAACTGGCGAAGGTAGCGGTTGTCGGGCGAAAGCAAGATGGTGCTGCTGCCGCCGTCGCGGTTGGCGAAGGTGAAGTCGTAGCTCTGCATGGCGCGGTAGAAGTCGTAGAACTCCGGATCCTTGCCGAAGCTGTCGGCATAAGTGCGCGCGGCGGTGGCTTCGGCCTCGGCGCGGGTGATCTGCGCGTTCTTCTGGCCTTGGGCGCGGATCGTCGTCGCTTCCTGCTCGCGCGCCGCTTGCATACGGGCGAAAGCGCTTTCCAGCGCGCCCTCGGGCAAGTCGGCGCGCTTGATCCGCACGTCGATCACCTGGGCGCCATATTCGCGCGCCTCGCGGTCGAGACCTTCGCGGATGTTCTTCATCGCCACGCCGCGCTCGGCGGTCAGCAGCGACTGGAACGTGCGCTTGCCCAGCTCCTGGCGCAGCACCGAGGTGAAGATCGGCTGGAGCTGCTCCTTGACCCGCTCGGTGGTGCCGGCGGTGCGGACCATCCGCACCGGATCGATGATGCGGAAGCGGGCATAGGCATCGACCTCGAGCCGGAGCTGCTCGGCCGAAAGCACCTGCTGGCGCTCCATGTCGACCGAGAGCATGCGTTTGTCGATCCGCACCAGCCGCTCGAAGAACGGCAGGCGCAGCGACAGGCCGGCACCGGTCTCGCCGAAGTCCACGTTCGGGCGGAAGCGGTTGATCACGCGCACCGGCTCGCCGACGCGGACCACGACGGCCTGCTCGGTCTCGGGTACGACGACGACGCTGGACAGCACGGCGAGCGCCAGCACCCCCAATGCGACGACGCTGGCCTTGTGGTCGCGCCAGATGTCGGTGAGCATCACTGGCCTCCCTGTGGCGCGGGCGTCGCGGTTTCGACCGGCGTGGCCGCGCGGCGGCGGATTTCGGACAGCGGGAGGTAAGGAGTGACGCCGTTGGCTTCGACGATCACCTTGTCGTTGTTCGACAGGACGCGCTCCATCGTTTCGTAATACATGCGCCGCTTGGTCACTTCGGGCGCCAGCTTGTACTGCTCGTACACCTTGTCGAAGGCGGCGGCATCGCCTTGCGCGCGGGCGAGAAGCTGCTGCGCCCAGGCCTGCGCGTTCGACAGGTCGCGCTGGGCGTCCTGCTGCGCGGCGGTGACTTGCTGGAAGGCGCCGATCACCTTGCCCGGCGGGTCCGCCTTCTTGATCTCCACGCCCTGGACGATCACGCCCGAACGATAGGCGTCGAGCACTGCCTGCATGCGCGTACGCACCGCCTGCTCGACCCGGGCGCGGCCCGCGCCGCCCATCGCGTCGGTCAGCGGCACCTCGGCGATCGAGGCGCGCATCGCCGCCTCGGCGACCTCGCGCACGGTCGCCTCGGGATCGTCGAGCTGGAATGAGTAGAGCTTCAGGTCCCTGATGTTCCAGCGGATCAGGTAGCTGAGATCGACCAGGTTCTGGTCGCTGGTCAGCATCAGCTTCTCGGCCTCGCCTTCGGGAATGGTGTCGCGCTTGATCGAGGTGACGTCGGTGACCTTCACGTTCTGGATCGGCCACGGCAGCGTCAGCGACACGCCCGGCTCGATCGTGTGCGAGTACTTGCCGAAGGTGGTGACAATGCCCTCTTCCTTGGGGCCGACCATGTGCGTGGTGGTCATGCC
>DASVMK010000201.1:0-4256 GCA_036384395.1 Novosphingobium sp. | reverse complement strand
TGGGTCGCCATCGGCTTCGAGGCGATGATCTCGATCTTACCCGGCCGGATGGTCTTGTGGTAGAACAGCGCCTCGCGCTCGGTGAAACGGACGTTGCTTTCGTCGGACAAGAAGGTTCTCCCCGGATTTCACCTGAGCCCCTAACCAATGTCGCGGTCCTGCGATAGGGGGGGCGGGGGCGCGAGGCATGCAATATGCGCATCGCTTGATCGGGGATAGCCCGACGCTGGCGTTTCCGAATCGCGGGCCGGGCCGCTAACGCTTCGCCATGCACGGCACCAAGCAGCCTGACGGGGCCACCCCGATGATGGCCCAGTACCTCTCGCTCAAGGCGGAGGCGGGCGACTGCATGCTGTTCTACCGCATGGGCGACTTCTTCGAGCTGTTCTTCGACGATGCTCGGCGCGCCTCGCAAGTGCTCGACATCGCGCTGACCAGCCGGGGCGAGCACGCCGGGGAGCCGATCCCGATGTGCGGCGTGCCGGTGCATTCGGCCGAAGGCTACCTCGCGCGGCTGATCAAGGCCGGTTGCCGCGTCGCCATCGCCGAGCAGGTCGAGACGCCCGAGCAAGCCAAGAAGCGCGGCGGCTCGAAGGCGCTGGTGGCGCGCGACATCGTCCGCTTCGTCACCGCGGGCACGCTGACCGAAGAGGCGCTGCTCGAACCGCGCCGGGCGAACGTGCTCGCGGCGGTCTGCGAAGTGCGCGGGGCGGTCGGCGTCGCCGCCTGCGACATCTCGACCGGGCGCACCGAGCTGGAGGAATGCGCGCCCGACCGCCTGGGCGCCGCGCTCGCCCGACTGGGCGCGAGCGAGATCGTCGCGCCCGATGGATGGGAGTCCGCGCCGCTGGAGGCGATCGCCCGGCCGGCGCGCGATTTCGCCAGCGACGGCGGCGAGGCGCGGCTGAAGGCGGCGCACGGGGTGGCGACGCTCGACGGTTTCGGATCGTTCTCGCGCGCGATGCTGGCGGCGGCGGGCGGGCTGATCGCCTATCTCGACCACGTCGGCCGCGGCGCACTGCCGCTGCTGCTGCCTCCGGTGGCGCGTGCCGGAGAGGCGCACCTGGCGATGGACGAGGCGACGCGCGCCAGCCTGGAGATCCTCCAGTCGAGCCAGGGGGGGCGGCGCGGCAGCCTGATCGACGCGATCGACCGCTGCGTCACCGGCGCCGGCGCGCGGCAGCTCGCCGAGGACCTGTCGGCGCCGCTCACCGACGCGGAGGCGATCCAGGCGCGGCTGGAGCTGGTTCAGTGGCTGTGCGAGGACGCCATCCTGCGCGAGGACTTGCGCACCGTGCTGCGCGCGCTGCCCGACATCGGCCGCGCGCTCGGACGCGTCGTCGCCGGGCGCGGCAGCCCGCGCGACCTTGGCCAGCTCCGCGACGGCCTTGGCGAGGCGCGGCGGGTGCGCGACCATCTCGCCCGGCGCGAGGAGCGGCCGGCGCTGCTCGATGCGCTGCTGCCCATGCTCGGCGGCCACGGCGCGCTGACCGATCTCTATGCGCGCGCGCTGGTGCCCGCCCCGCCCACCGAGCGGGGCCAGGGCGGGTTCATCGCCGAAGGGTATGACGCCGCGCTCGACGCGCTGCGGCAGACCGCGGGCAATTCGCGCCGCGCCATCGCCGCGCTCGAAGCCAAGTACCGCGACGAGACCGGCGTGGCGGCGCTCAAGATCAAGCACAACGGCGTGCTCGGCTACTTCATCGAAGTGCCCGCCAGGCACGGCGACGCGCTGATGCGCCCCGACAGCGGCTTCACCCACCGCCAGACGATGGCCGGCGCGGTGCGCTTCAACGCGCTGGCGCTGCACGAGGAGGCGAGCCGCATCGCCGAGGCGGGCGGCCACGCGCTGGCCGCCGAGGAAGCGCATTTCGAGGAACTGGTCGCCGCCGCGGTCGCCGCGCGCCATGCCATCGCCGCCACCGCCGAGGCGCTCGCGCGGATCGACGTCGCCGCCGGCCAGGCCGAGCGCGCGGCCGAAGGCGGCTGGACGCGCCCCCGGATCGTGGCGCACGCCTGCCTCGAGGTCGAGGGCGGCCGCCACCCGGTGGTCGAGGCCGCGCTGGCCGAGGCCAACCGCAAGGGCGGCGGCGAGCGCTTCGTCGCCAACGACTGCCGCCTGTCGCCCGACGACCGGCTATGGCTGGTCGGCGGCCCGAACATGGGCGGCAAGTCGACCTTCCTGCGGCAGAACGCGCTGATCGTGCTGCTGGCGCAGGCGGGCGGCTTCGTGCCCGCCACCGCCGCGACGGTCGGCCTGGTCGACCGCCTGTTCAGCCGGGTCGGCGCCTCGGACAACCTGGCGCGCGGGCGTTCGACCTTCATGGTCGAGATGGTCGAGACCGCGGCGATCCTCGCGCAGGCGACGGAGCGCAGCTTCGTCATCCTCGACGAGGTCGGGCGCGGCACCTCGACATACGACGGACTCGCGCTCGCCTGGGCGGTGACCGAGGCGGTGCATACGTCCAACCGCTGCCGCTGCCTGTTCGCCACGCATTACCACGAGCTCTCGCGCCTGGCCGAAAGCTGCGAGGCGTTGTCGCTCCACCACGTCCGCGCGCGTGAGTGGAAGGGCGATCTGGTCTTGCTGCACGAACTGGCCGACGGACCCGCCGACCGCAGCTATGGCCTGGCGGTGGCGCGCCTCGCCGGCATGCCCGCGCCGGTGGTGGCGCGGGCCAAGGCGGTGCTCGACAAGCTGGAGAAGGCCCGTGCCGAGACCGGCGGGCTGGCGGCCGGCCTCGGCGACCTGCCGCTGTTCGCCGCCGCGTTCGAAGCGCAGGAGGAAGCGCCCACCGATGGCTTGCGCGACCGGCTGCGCGCGATCGACGTCGATGCGCTCAGCCCCCGCGAGGCGCTCGACCTGCTCTATGCGCTGAAGCGCGAGAGCGAGGAGTAGGCTCCGATCCTGCGCCTCCGCGGAGGCGGGGGCCTCGCTCGGTTCGACCGAGCATTCCGCTCAAAGGCTGGAGGTCCCCGCCTGCGCGGGGGCGCAGTGGTGGTTCTGCGGCTCCCCGCCGCTCACTCTTCCTCGCCCTGCGGGCCGAGCATGCCTTCCTCGTCGTCGTCGTTGCGCTCGCCGTCGAACGCGCCGAGGTCGATGCGGCCGCTGCTGTCCATCTGGCGCATGCGGTCGACGAGGTCCTGGGTGTCGTCGGTCTCATCGCCGCTCTTCACTTTCTCGCTGTCGGACAGGCCGGTGTTCGACGGTGAGCGGCCGAGCGCCTCGTCGCCGACGGTCTGCGCCTGCGCGGCTTCGTCTTCCTGTTCGCTGTTGTCGGTTTCGGGGGCGAGCGTGGGGTCGCGCGGGTCGATCATGGCGGGAACTCCTGTGCCGTGGGGCGTCATTGTAAGGACGCGCCACGGGCGGGCAGGTTCCCGCAGCCCCTTGAGCAACGCGCGCCTATCGGTTCTGGCCGGGCACCCACAGCACGTCGCCGCCCGCGCCGGCGTTCACCGCGCGGGCGAGGACGAAGAGGTAGTCGGACAAGCGGTTCGCATAGGCCAGCGCCGCCGGATTGACCGGCTCGGCGGCCGCCAGCGCGGTCATCGCGCGCTCGGCCCGGCGGGCGGTCGCGCGGGCGACGTGGACCCGCGCCGCGGCCTCGCTGCCGGCGGGCAGGATGAAGCTGCGCAGCGGCTCGAGCCCCTCGTTCAGCGCGTCGATCGCGCTTTCCAGCCAGGCGGCCTGGGTGGGCACGATGCGCAGCACCATCTCGGACGGCGTGAAATCCTCGCCCGGCGTGGCGAGGTCGGCGCCGAGGTCGAACAGGTCGTTCTGGATGCGGGTGAGGACGCCCTGGTGGCTGGTGCCGGTCAGCGCGGCCACGGCCAGGCCGATCGCGCTGTTGGCCTCATCCACCGTGCCGATCGCTTCCATTCGCGCCGCGTGCTTGGCCGTGCGCGAACCGTCGACCAGCCCGGTGGTGCCGTCGTCGCCGGTGCGGGTGTAGATCTTGTTCAGTCGGACCAAGAGCTTAGACCTCGATAACTTGAGAGAGACCCGCGCCGTTCGCTCGACACGAATGGATGGAGCGTGTTCCTGGCGTGCTAGCGAGCCATCGCCAGCAGCAGGGCGCAGACCAGCACCGCGGCCGCCTGGTACTTGATGCGGTTGAACATCATCTTGTTCTGCATCACCTGGTTCGGCGTGGGGCCGACGGAGTCGGGCTCGCGGTTCAGGTCTGCCTTGGTGTTGTTCATGAACGCGACGATGCCTCGAACGAGGCTGACCACGACCATGATCATCAACACGA
>DASVMK010000200.1:0-6000 GCA_036384395.1 Novosphingobium sp. | reverse complement strand
GTGTCTGGGGCAAGGCGCATCGCGGTGATGTGGAATACCTGCGGGTGGCGGTGCGTGCCTTGCGGCTCAAGATTGAAGATGACCCATCACAGCCGGTGCTGATCCGTAACGAGCCGGGAATAGGATATCGCCTCGCGTGATTGCGCGACGGATGCTGTCAAAGGATTGCACCGGTTGGCGGCTTGGCCGGGCCAGGGTAGCACTGGCGGGTGTTGCGTCCTCGAAAGCCAGCAAATCCATTCGGGTATTTCTACTCGTCGCCTGAAGTGATCGGCATGGTCGTCATGCTGTACGTCCCGCTTTCCGCTGTCGCTGCGGAACGTGGAGGATTTGCTCTTCGAGCGCGGTATCGATGCGTGAAGCTCAACGGCGAGACGGTGTCATCTGTGGCGATCTGTCGATCACGAAGGCGAGATCCTCGAAAGCTTCGTCACCAAGAAACGCGACAAATCTGCGGCTTTGGCGTTCATGAAGCGTGCATCGAAAACGGCATGGCAAGGCCGAGACGATTATCACCGATGGGCTACGGTCCTAGCTTGCTGCGATGCGGGAGCTGGGCAATATCGACCGCCGCGAGATGGGCCGCTGGATGAACAATCGGGCCGAGAACAGCCATCTTCCCTTCTGACGACGCAAGCGGGCGATGTTGCGCTTTCGCCAGATGAAAACGCTCCAGACGTTCGCCTCCGTGCACGCTTCGCTGCACAACCATTCAATCAGGAACGCCATCTCGTCGATCGTCAAACTTATCGCGAACGCCGCTCGGCCGCCCTGGCCGAATGGCAGTCGCTCGCCAGCTGACCGGCGCCGCCACTGGCGTTGACGCGTCTACTGGAGACGCGTTCGCATTGGACTGACAGCACCTTCTGCCAAAGTAGTGCTAGTCAGACGATCCCCGCGCCCAGCCCGACCGCTTTGCGCTCCTGCGCCTTGCGCTCCCGCCAGCGGCTCTGGCGATAGGCAGCCAGGACATCGATCGCCCCGCCGGCCCGGACGCGGGCCTTGGCCAGGATCGGGGCCACGTCGATGGTGTAGGCGCGGCGCAGCGCCTGGAACGCCATCATCGTATCATTGGCCTCCTGCGCGGCATGCAGTGCTGCGCGGTCCACGAGCAGCGCCTTGGCGAAGCATGACGCGATCGCCTCGGCCGAAGAGAGCATCGATTCGATCGGATCGGTCACGTTGTGCGACTGGTCGATCATGTAGCTGGGGTTGAAGCCGTCCCGCGGGTTCAGCTCGGCCTCGACCAGTTCGTTGAACACCAGGAAGAGCTGGTGCGGGTTGATCGATCCCGAATCGAGGTCGTCGTCGCCGTACTTGCTGTCGTTGAAGTGGAAGCCGCCGAGTTTGCCGAAGCGGTGCAACCGGGCGACGATCTGCTCGATGTTGACGTTGGGCGCGTGGTGGCCGAGGTCGACCAAGCACTTGGCCTTGGGACCGAGCTGCTGCGCGGCGAGGATCGAGCTGCCCCAATCGGAGATCACCGTCGAATAGAACGCCGGTTCGAACATCTTGTGTTCGAGCAGCATCCGCCAGTCATCCGGCAGCGCGGCATAGACCTCGGCGGCGGCGTCGAGATAGCGATCGAGGCTGCGGGTGAAGTCCTGCTGGCCGGGAAAATTGGTGCCGTCGCCGACCCAGACGGTGAGGTCGGTCGAGCCGAGCTGCCGGCCGATCTCGATGCATTCGATGTTGTGCGCCACCGCCTGCGCGCGTGTCGCGGCGATGGTGGAGGACAGCGAGCCGGTGCCGTAACTCTGCGGCTGGCCGGGCTGGTCCTGGAAGGTGTTGGAGTTGACCGCGTCGAAGCCGAGGCCGAGCGCCGCCGCTTCCTCGCGCAGCGCGCCGAAGTCGCTGACCTTGTCCCAGGGGAAATGCGGGCTGACGCGCGGCGTCATCCGGCACAGCTGGTTGATGACCGCGCAGTCCTCAAGCTTCTCGTGGATGTCGGTCGGCTCGCCGGGGATCGGGAACTTGGCGAAGCGCGTGCCGCCCCGGCCCGCACCCCAGGTCGGTACCGCCACCGAGAATGCGACGACGCGGTCCAGGACCGCGTCGATGGCGACGCCGCTGCGCGCCAGCTTGCGACCGAGCGCGTCGTAGTCCTCGTCGAGCGCGGCGATCTCGCGCGCGTTGGCCTCGGCAATCAGGTCCTCGGAAAGCGGCAGGTCGGTCATTTCTTGTCCTCCGAGGCGCTCAGCGCGTGAACGCCTGGGCATTGCCCGCATCGACGTTGATCATGTTGCCGGTCGACTTTGCCGACATGTCGCTTGCCAGGAAATAGGCAGCTTCGGCGATGTCCTCGGGCAGCACGTCGCGCTTGAGCATCGAGCGGTTGCGGTAGTGCGCTTCCAGTTCGTCGCCCGCGTCGATGCCGTGAGCGCTCGCGCGCTCCTGGCGCCAATCGCCGTCCCAGATGCGGCTGCCGCGGATCACCGCGTCGGGATTGACGACGTTGACCCGGATCCCGTGCGGCGCGCCTTCGAGCGCGAGGCAGCGGGCGAGATGGTTCGCCGCCGCCTTGGCCGAGGCATAGGCGCTGGCGCCCGCCGCCGCGGCAAGCGCGTTCTTCGAGCCGATGAACACCACCGAAGTGCCGCCCTGGTCCTTCATCGCCCTGAGCAGCGGCCAGGCGGCGCGGCTGGTGAGGAAATAGCCTTGCGCGAGCACGTCGTAATTCTTGTTCCACAGCGCCAGGGTGGTGTCCTCGATCGGCGCCGAGGAGGCGATGCCGGCGTTGGCGACGAGCACGTCGAGCCCGCCGAACTCGCGCGCGCAGGCGGCGAAGGCCGCCGCGACTTGCCCCTCGTCGGTGACGTCGCAGACGGCGGCGCGGACCACGTCCGGGCCGAAGCGCTTGGCGAAGCCCGCGCGCACCGCCTCGACCGCGGCCGCGTCGCGATCGGCCAGCAGGACGCAGGCGCCATCGGCCAGCAGCCGCGCCGCAGTGGCCGCGCCGATGCCGCCGGCGCCGCCGGTGACGAGCGCGATCCGGCCGACCAGCGGCCTGGGCGCGGGCATGCGCTGGAGCTTGGCTTCCTCGAGCAGCCAGTATTCGATGTCGAAGGCTTCCTGCTCGTCGAGCGCGATGTAGTCTCCGATCGCCTCGGCGCCGCGCATCACGTTGATCGCGTTGCCGTAGAACTCACCGGCGAGGCGCGCGGTGGTCTTGTCGGCGGCGAAAGTCATGCGGCCCACGCCCGGCACCAGCACGACGACCGGGTTGGCGTCGCGCATGGCTGGCGAGTTGGGCCTCTTGCAGCGCTGGTAATAGGCCGCATAGAGAGCGCGATAGTCGGCCAGTTGCTGCGCCAGATAGGCCTCGTCGCCCAGCCGTGCCGGATCGAGCGTCAGCGGCGCGATCTTGGTGCGCAGGAAGTGGTCGGGGCACGAGGTGCCGAGCCCGGCCAGCCGCACGAACTCGCGCGAGCCGACGAATTCGAGCGTCTCGGCATCGTCGGAGAAGTGGCCGAGCTTGCGGCGGGCGCCGGTCATCAGTCCGCGCAGGCGCGGCATCAGGTCAGCGGCGATGGCGGCGCGGTCCTCGGCCGGTGCGACCGCCTGACCGCCGAAGGCGGGCCGCTCGGCAAGCCTGGCATTCAGGTAAGCGGCGGCATCGGCGATCAGCGCGACGGTGTGCTCGTAGCAGGCCTTGGCGCTGTCGGCCCAGCAGATGATCCCGTGGCCAGCGAGCATCACGCCCTCGACGCCGGGATGGGCGCGCACGTAGTCGCGCAGTTCGACGCCGAGCGTGTAGCCCGGCCGCTTCCAGCCCAGCCAGCCGATGCGGCCACCCCAGATCGCCTGGGTCGCCGCTTCGCCGCCCGAGCTCGCGGCCAGCGCGATGATCGCATCCGGGTGGACGTGATCGACGTGCGCGAACGGCAGCAGCGAATGCAGCGGCGTGTCGATCGAGGCGGCCCGGCCGTTCAGCGCGAACGTGCAGTGCGGCAGGTAGCCGACCATCTTGTCGTCGTCGTCCGGCCCGCCGTAGTGCTTCTCCAGCCCCAGCAGCTTGTCCTGGTAGAGCGTGGCGAAGCCGTCGAGCGTCATCGAGCCGATGTCGCCGCCCGAGCCCTTGACCCACAGCACCGCGACGGCCTCGCCGGTCAGCGGATCGACGCCCGCCAGCTTGGCCGAAGTGTTGCCGCCGCCGAAATTGGTGACAGTGAGGTCCGAACCCAGCAGGTTCGAACGATAGAGCAGTAGCTCTTCCGGCGAGAGCGCGGCGGCCACCGCGTCGTCCCAGCGGCTTTCCGGAACGGCGAAGGGGATGGCGGCGCCGGTCGGCAGGCTTTCAGTGATCATGATTGCGCCATATGCGATTCTAAGTTGCAAGATCAATCAAAAACGATAGGTAGCAATCAATCATGTGAGTGTTTGGAGAGTAAGCCTGACTGACGGATTCGCCATTGTGGTCGATGTGGGCAAGACCATGAGCAAGGTCTCGCTCTGGTCGCGCGCGGGTGAAATGCTAGACAGACAAGTGCGCCCCAACGCCTTGATTGAGCAGGACGGCATTAGGCGGCTCGACGTCACGGGTATCGGGGAATGGCTGGTCGAAAGCCTGGCAGCGTATGCCGGCCAGCCGGTCGAATATATCATTCCGGTGGGCCACGGCGCCGGGGTCGCGGCCCTTGCGGACGGCGAACTGGCCATCATTCCGTTAGACTACGAGCAGGCTATCCCTGACGAGATCATGACCGCCTATCGGGCGGAGCGCGGACCCTTCGTCGCAACGGGCTCCCCCGCCCTGCCGGCCGGACTCAATCTCGCCAGCCAGCTTTATTGGCTGGACCGGCTCCAACCAGAAGTGATGGCTCGAGCGACGTTGCTACCCTGGGCGCAATACTGGGGCTGGTTCCTCACGGGACAAGCCGTAAGTGAAGTGACTAGCCTGGGCTGTCATAGCGACCTCTGGGCGCCAGATGACGGCCGTTTCTCGCCGCTGGCCGAGCGTATGGATTGGGCCAGGCGTTTCGCGCCACTCGCCAAAGCGGGTGACGCAATCGGTGGGCTACGGTCGAAACTCGCTCGGGCGACCGGGCTTTCTCCGAACGTCCGTGTGCTGGCCGGGATCCACGATTCCAACGCTGCGCTGCTGGCTGCGCGCGGCTTCGGCGAGTTCGCCCGCAAGGAGATGACCACACTTTCGACAGGTACATGGTTCATCGCCATGCGCACACCCGACGAAATTGTGACCACGAGCCTGCTTCCTGAAGGCCGCGACTGCCTGGTCAACATTGATGCCTATGGGTGGCGCATCCCCTCGGCTCGCTTCATGGGTGGGCGCGAGATCGAGACCATTATCGAAATCGATACTCGGCAGGTGGATATTCGACCTGATCAGCCCGCGCTGCTGGCTGCCGTTCCCCAGGTCTTGGCTGCAGGCGCGATGCTCCTGCCCACCTTTGCACCCGGCTGTGGCCCTTTCCCCAACGGTAACGGTCGTTGGCTGGCCCGTCCGGAGGATTGGTTCGAACGGCGCGCGGCCGCCTGTCTCTATGCCGCCCTGGTCGCCGACACAGCATTGAGCCTAATCGAGTCCAAGGAACGGTTGCTCGTCGAGGGGCGCTTCGCGGAGGCCGAAGTTTTCGTTCGTGCACTAGCCTCGCTCCGGCCGGATACGGCGGTCTATGTGGCCAACGCCCATAACGACGTGTCGTTCGGGGCTCTGCGGCTGATCAATCCCTCGCTCACGCCGCGTGGCGCGCTCACGCGAGTCGAGCCCCTCGACGTCGATCTCGAGATGTATCGCTCGGTCTGGCATGCGGAACTGGGCGTCGCAGCATGATCATCGCTTCGGTTCCCGATTTCCGCGAGGCCGCCCGCCGGCGGCTACCGCGCTTCCTGTTCGATTATATCGACGGGGGCTCCTATGCCGAGACGACACTGCGCCGCAACGTCAGTGATCTCGCCGGGCTCGCCTTGCGCCAGCGGGTGCTGCGCGACGTCTCGCAGATCGACCTCTCCACCGAACTGTTCGGACAGACGCTGGCC
>DASVMK010000199.1:0-3837 GCA_036384395.1 Novosphingobium sp. | reverse complement strand
TCGGCGTGCCGCCCTTGGCCGCCGTGGCCCGCCCGGCCTTGTCGCGGTGTGCCTGCTTCTCGCGCTGGCGCTGGATCGCGGCGGTCTGCTGCTTGAGGTCGCGCTGCGCCCGGTCGAGCGCGGCGGCCGCGCGCTGGACCTGCGCGTCGCGCGCCTCGGCGAACGCGCTCCAGCCGCCGCCGAAGCTGGTCACGCCGACCGGCGAAAGCTCGACGATCCGATCCACCTGTTCGAGCAGGGCGCGGTCGTGGCTGGCGACCAGCGCGCCGCCGTTCCAGCCGGCGAGCAGTTCGGCGATCGCGGCGCGGCCCTCGGCGTCGAGATTGTTGGTCGGCTCGTCCATCAGCAGCACCGCCGGCTCGGCCAGCAGCATCGCCGCGAGGCCGAGCCGCGTGCGCTCGCCGCCGCTGAGCGTGGCGACGTCGCGGTCGAGGCCGACAGGCAGCCGGACGCGGGCGAAGGCCTCGCCGATCCGGGCCTCCAGCGTCCAGTCGGCAAGCCCCGCGTCCTCGACCGAACCCTTGCCGGCCTCCAGCCGCGCGAGTCGGGCGAGGTCGCCCGCGATTCCCAGCGCCTGCGCGACGGTTCCCTCGTCGGGCTGGATCTGGCGCAGGATCGCCACCGGCGCGGCGCGCGCGACGGTGCCGGCCGAGGGCGCGCGCTCGCCCGCCAGGATCGCCAGCAGCGTCGATTTGCCCGAGCCGTTGCGGCCGACGAGGCCTACCGTTTCGGCGCCGAGCGCGAATGTCAGATCGTGGAAAAGCGGCTTGCCGTCAGGCGTGGCGGCGGAGAGCGAATCGATGGTGAGCAGAGCGGGGGGCAGCGGAGCGGGCATGGAACAACTCGGTGGTCTGGGTGCGGGACGGGCGATCCAGATGCGGGTGGTTCATGGGGGCGGCTCCTTCGAATGCGGGCGCCCAAGATAGGCGGGAACTCGCTGCGTGCAACCCGGCGCACTTTCGCTTATTCGGGCCGGCTTTATGTCGCGTTCGCCCCCCTCTCCCTTCCGCGCCGAACTCGGCGCCACGCTGCGGCTCGCGGGGCCGCTGGCGCTGGCCAACATGCTGCAGATGGCGATCGGCGCGGTCGATGTGATCTTCGTCGCCCGGCTGGGGCAGGAGGCGCTGGCGGCGTCGAGCCTCTCGGTCGCGCTGTTCATGCTGGTGTCGTGGGCGCTGTCCGGGCTGACCGGCGCGGTCGCGCCGCTTATCGCCGCGGAGCTGGGCCGGGGGCGCCATGCGGTGCGCGAGATCCGCCGCTCGATGCGCATGGCGCTGTGGCTGGCGGTCGCCAGCGGGCTCTTGGGGATGGCGGTGGTCGCGCTGGGGCGGCCGCTCATGCTCGCGACCGGGCAGGATCCGGCAATCGCCGATCGCGCCGACGGGTTCCTCGCCGTCGTCAAATGGGCGGTGGTGCCGCTGATCGTCAGCAACGTCCTGCGCACGTTCGTCTCGGCGATGGGGCGGCCGGTGTTCGCGACGGTGATCACCGCGCTGGCGATCGGCGTCAACGTGCTGGGCAACTGGGCCTTCATCTACGGCCGGTTCGGCCTGCCGGCGCTCGGGCTGGAAGGCTCGGCGCTGGCCACGGTGGTGACCGGCGTGGTGACGGTGGCCGCCTATCTCGTGGCGATCGGCATGGACCGCAGGCTGCGGCGCTATCGCCTGCTGGGCCGGTGGTGGCGCCCCCAATGGCGGCGCCTGCGCGAGATCGCGGCGATCGGCGTGCCCATCGCCTGCATCGTCATCGCCGAGGGCGGCTTCTTCGGCGCGGCCGGGTTCCTCATGGGCCGGATCGGCGCGGCGGAGCTGGCCGGGCATACCATCGCGCTGCAGGTCGCCGCGCTCGCGTTCCAGGTGCCGTTCGGCGTCGGCCAGGCGGCGACGATCCGGGCGGGCTTCCATTTCGGCGCCCGCGACCGCGCCGGCATCGGCCGCGCCGGCGCCGCGGCGCTGGCGGTCGCGTTCGGCTTTTCCTTCGTCGCCGCGGCGATCATGGTGCTGTTCCCGCGCGCGGTGGTGTCGCTGTACGTCGATGTCGATGCGCCGGCCAACGCCGTCATGGTCGCGCTGGCGCTGCAATACCTGGCGGTCGCCGCCGCCTTCCAGCTGTTCGACGGCATCCAGGCGGTCGCCGCCGGATTGCTGCGCGGGTTGCAGGATACCCGCGTGCCGATGGTCATCGCCCTGTTCGGCTATTGGGCGGTCGGCTTCGTCACCGCGTGCGTTCTGGGGTTCTTCACGCCGTGGTCCGGAGTCGGGGTGTGGATCGGCCTCGCGGTGGGGTTGGTGGCGGTCTCGGCGCTCTTGCTGCGGCGCTGGCGAAGACGCGAGAACCTGCGGCTCGTCCCGTTTTGAGCGCAGTGGGAGGCGCGTGCGAAAAAATCGCTCGCGCCATCCTTGACGGTTCGCACCCGCCGAACCATATCCCCGCCGCTGGCACTCTCAGGCCGAGAGTGCCAATTCGTTTTGGACCACTGGAATAAGGGAGTATCCCATGGGTTTCCGTCCGCTGCACGATCGCGTGCTCGTGCGCCGCGTCGAGGCTGAAGAAAAGACTGCCGGCGGCATCATCATCCCCGACAGCGCCAAGGAAAAGCCGGCCGAAGGCGAGATCGTCTCGGTCGGTTCGGGCGCTCGCTCGGAAGACGGCAAGGTCACCCCGCTCGACGTCAAGGCCGGCGATCGCGTGCTGTTCGGCAAGTGGTCGGGCACCGAGGTCAAGGTCGACGGCGAAGACCTGCTGATCATGAAGGAAAGCGATATCCTCGGCGTGATCGCCTGAGCGACTATCCATCCCATCAAACTGAATTCAAAAGGAATATAAGATGGCTGCCAAGGACGTACGCTTTTCGCGCGACGCGCGCGAACGCATTCTCGCCGGCGTGGATATCCTCGCCAACGCCGTGAAGGTCACGCTGGGCCCCAAGGGCCGCAACGTCGTGATCGACAAGAGCTTCGGCGCGCCGCGCATCACCAAGGACGGCGTCAGCGTCGCCAAGGAAATCGAGCTCAAGGACAAGTTCGAGAACATGGGCGCGCAGATGCTGCGCGAGGTCGCCTCGAAGACCAACGACATCGCCGGCGACGGCACCACCACCGCCACGGTGCTCGCCCAGGCGATCGTCCGTGAGGGCATGAAGTCGGTCGCTGCGGGCATGAACCCAATGGACCTGAAGCGCGGCATCGATCTCGCCGTCACCAAGGTCGTTGAGGACCTCAAGGCTCGCTCGAAGCCCGTCGCGGGCTCCAACGAGATCAGCCAGGTCGGCGTCATCTCTGCCAACGGCGACACCGTCGTTGGCGAAAAGATCGCCGAAGCGATGGAAAAGGTCGGCAAGGAAGGCGTCATCACCGTCGAGGAAGCCAAGGGCCTCGAGTTCGAACTCGACGTCGTCGAAGGCATGCAGTTCGACCGCGGCTACCTCTCGCCCTACTTCATCACCAACCCGGAAAAGATGCAGGTCGAACTCAACGACCCGTTCATCCTGATCCACGAGAAGAAGCTGAGCAACCTGCAGGCGATGCTTCCGATCCTGGAAGCGGTGGTCCAGTCGGGCCGTCCGCTGCTGATCATCGCCGAGGACATCGAGGGCGAGGCGCTGGCCACTTTGGTGGTCAACAAGCTGCGCGGCGGCCTCAAGGTCGCGGCGGTCAAGGCGCCGGGCTTCGGCGATCGCCGCAAGGCGATGCTTGAGGACATCGCCATCCTGACCGGCGGCGAGATGATTTCCGAGGACCTCGGCATCAAGCTGGAGAATGTCACGGTCGGCATGCTCGGCACCGCCAAGCGCGTCACCATCGACAAGGACAACACGACCATCGTCGATGGCGCCGG
>DASVMK010000198.1:0-14316 GCA_036384395.1 Novosphingobium sp. | reverse complement strand
CGTCGCCGCGCTCGGGCGGCCGGGGGTGGCGCTGGCCGTCACCCTGGTTGCGATCCTCGTCAACCTGCTCGGCAACTGGGTGCTGATCTACGGCCACTTCGGCTTTCCCCGCCTGGGCCTCATCGGTTCCGGCGTCGCCAGCGCCGTTACCTATACGTTCGGGGCGCTGGTGCTCGCCGCCATCATCCACTTCCACGGCAATTTCCGCCGCACCTACGTCTTCGGTCACCTGTTCCGGCCGGACTGGAAGCGGCTGGGCGAGATTGTCCGCATCGGCACGCCGATCGCCTTCACGCTCGCCTTCGAAGTGACGGTGTTCAGCGCCGCCGTCTACCTGATGGGGCTTATCGACCGCACCTCGGTCGCCGCCCACGCCATCGCCCTGCAGATCGCCGCCATCACCTTCATGGTGCCGCTGGGGATCAGCCAGGCGACGACCATTCGCGTCGGCCTCGCTTATGGCGCGCGCGATCCGGCCTGGGTGACCAAGGCCGGCTCGGCGAGCCTCGCCTTGTCGCTCGGCTTCATGTCCATGGCGGCGCTGGTCATCTGGTCCTTTCCGCGCGAGCTGGCGTCTTTGTTCCTCGACGCGTCGCGGCCGGAAAATGCGCCGGTGCTCGACCTTGCCGTCAAGTTCCTCTTCATCGCCGCCATCTTCCAGCTTGCCGACGGTGCCCAGGTGGTCGGAGCCGCCATGCTCCGCGGACTCCAGGATACGCGCATCCCGATGGTCTACGCCTTCATCGGCTACTGGCTGGTGGGTCTCGGCGGGGGCGCCTTGCTCGCCTTCTGGATGGGCTGGAAGGGCGAGGGCGTGTGGACCGGCCTGGCGCTCGGCCTCCTGATGGTCGCCATCCTGATGCTGTGGCGCTGGAACCGGCGCGGGCAGCTGGGGCTGATTTCGCGGCCGGAAGCTGTTGACGAGTAGGAAAGCGCGACCCATATGCCCGCCGTCGGGCTGGCACTCTCGTTTCGTGAGTGCCAGCCATAGGTTCAACGCAAGCAAGCAAGGGGCTAGCAATATGGGTTTCAGGCCGCTTCATGACCGAGTCCTCGTCCGCCGGGTCGAGGCCGAGGAGAAGACTGCCGGCGGGATCATCATTCCCGATACGGCCAAGGAAAAGCCGCAGGAAGGCGAAGTCGTCGCCGTCGGCGGCGGCGCCAAGTCCGATGAGGGCAAGATCACGCCGCTCGACGTCAAGGCCGGCGACCGCATCCTGTTCGGCAAATGGTCGGGCACCGAGGTGAAGATCGACGGTGAAGACCTGATCATCATGAAGGAATCCGACATCCTTGGGATCGTCGGCTGATTGCCCGTCGTCCCGGCGGAGGCCGGGACCTCAGGTCGCGAAAGGCACAGCAATCCTCACTGGGATCCCGGCCTTCGCCGGGATGACGAATTAGAAGAAAGGGTAGCCAGATGGCAGCCAAAGACGTGAAATTCAGCCGCGATGCGCGCGAGCGCATCATGAAGGGCGTCGACATCCTCGCCGACGCCGTCAAGGTGACGCTCGGCCCCAAGGGCCGCAACGTCGTTATCGACAAGAGCTTCGGCGCGCCGCGCATCACCAAGGACGGCGTCACCGTCGCCAAGGAGATCGAGCTCAAGGACAAGTTCGAGAACATGGGCGCGCAGATGCTGCGCGAAGTGGCTTCGAAGACCAACGACCTCGCCGGTGACGGCACCACCACCGCCACCGTCCTGGCCCAGGCGATCGTTCGCGAGGGCATGACCTCGGTCGCCGCCGGCATGAACCCGATGGACCTGAAGCGCGGCATCGACCTCGCCGTGACCAAGGTCGTCGAAGACCTCGTCAAGCGTTCGACCCCGGTGTCGGGCTCGGCCGAAATCGCCCAGGTCGGCATCATCTCGGCCAACGGCGACCGTGAAGTCGGCGAGAAGATCGCCGAGGCCATGGAAAAGGTCGGCAAGGAAGGCGTGATCACCGTCGAGGAAGCCAAGGGCCTCGAGTTCGAGCTCGACGTCGTCGAAGGCATGCAGTTCGACCGCGGCTACCTCTCGCCCTACTTCGTGACCAACCCCGAGAAGATGGTCGTCGAGCTCGAGAACCCCTACATCCTGATCCACGAGAAGAAGCTGTCGTCGCTCCAGTCGATGCTGCCGATCCTCGAGGCCGTGGTGCAGTCGGGCCGTCCGCTCCTCATCATCGCCGAGGACATCGAAGGCGAGGCGCTGGCCACCCTGGTGGTCAACAAGCTGCGCGGCGGCCTGAAGATCGCCGCCGTCAAGGCGCCGGGCTTCGGCGATCGCCGCAAGGCCATGCTGGGCGACATCGCCACGCTGACCGCCGGCGAGATGATCTCGGAAGACCTCGGCATCAAGCTCGAGAACGTCACCCTCGCCATGCTCGGCCAGGCCAAGAAGGTCACGATCGACAAGGACAACACCACGATCGTCGACGGTTCGGGCTCGGCCGAAGAGATCAAGGCCCGGGTCGAGCAGATCCGCGCCCAGATCGAAGTCACCACCAGCGACTATGACCGCGAGAAGCTGCAGGAACGCCTGGCCAAGCTGGCCGGCGGCGTGGCCGTGATCAAGGTCGGCGGCGCTTCGGAGGTCGAAGTGAAGGAGCGCAAGGATCGCGTCGACGACGCGCTTCACGCCACCCGCGCCGCGGTCGAGGAAGGCATCGTCCCCGGTGGCGGCACCGCGCTGCTCTATGCCACCAAGGCGCTCGAAGGCCTCAAGGGCGGCAACGACGACCAGACCAAGGGCATCGACATCGTCCGCAAGGCGATCCTCGCCCCGGTGCGCCAGATCGCCCAGAACGCCGGCCACGACGGTGCGGTGATCTCGGGCAACCTGCTGCGCGAAGGCGACGAGACCAAGGGCTTCAACGCCGCGACCGACACTTATGAGAACCTCAAGGCGGCCGGCGTCATCGACCCGACCAAGGTCGTGCGCACCGCCCTGCAGGACGCCGCCTCGGTCGCCGGCCTGCTGATCACGACCGAAGCCGCGATCAGCGAGAAGCCGGACGACAAGCCCGCGATGCCGCCGATGGGCGGCGGGATGGGCGGCATGGGCGACATGGGCTTCTAAGCCGCGTCCCACGCCGTACATATCGAAAACGGGGCCGGGGGAGCGATCCTCCGGCCCTTTTTATTCCGGCCTTATCGCGTCCGCCGCAGCCCTGCGGCGCTTCGTCGCCCGGCCATTTCCCCGGATGGGACCAGAAATTAAGCGACAGGAAAGGAAATATGAGGGATAATCGTCCAGTGACAACGGGTTTCATTCGACGTTTCCTCGCCGAAATCACGGGGCTTGTGCTGCTCGCCGGCAGCTTTGCCGCGCCGGCGACCGCCGCCGGCGGCAGCGACGAGCTGCTGTCCGCGTTCGACCGGACGCTCGGCACCGAGATCCAGGCCCCGCGCCGCTACGGCAGCGCGTTCGAGGCCTCGCTCGCCGCCGCCGCCAGCGCCCAGCTCGGCCGCATCGGCGTCGCCGCGATCGATCTGTCCAGCGGCCGCAGCCTTGCCGTGCTGGGCGATCAGCCGTTTCCGATGGCCAGCACCAGCAAGGTCGCCATCGTCGCCACCTTCCTCGACGGGGTCGATCGCGGCCGCTGGTCGCTCGACCAGCAGTTCCCGCTGATGGTGCCGCTGCCCTCGAAGAAGCTCCAGGGCGCGGTCGCGCCGGTGCGCGCCGGCCAGATGATCTCGGCGCGCGGGCTGATCGAGCTCGCCATCACCCGCAGCGACAACCAGGCGACCGACGCGCTGCTCGCCGCGATCGGCGGGCCGCAGGCGGTCAACCGCTGGCTGCGCCAAGCCGGCATCGCCGGCATGCGGATGGACCGCGACATCGCGACGCTGGTGCGCGACGACGGAATCGTCGATCCCGCCACCACCGTCGATACGCGCGACAGCGCCACCCCGCTGGCGATGGTCCAGTTCCTCGCCGGCCTCCACCGCGGCCAGTGGCTCACCCCGGCGAGCCGCGCCGTGCTGATCGGCGCGATGGAGCGCTGCATCACCGGCAAGCGCCGCATCGTCGCGCAGATGCCCGAAGGCGCGCGCGTGGCGCACAAGACCGGCACGCTCCACAACACCGCGAGCGACGTGGGCTTCATCCACATGCCCGACGGCCGCACGGTGGCGGTGGCGATCTACGTCACCGGCCAGGGCGGCAAACCCAACCGCGATGCCCGCATCGCCGGCATCGCGCGCACCATCTACGATGGCTACATTACCGAAGCCACCGGCGCCCGGCAGGCTTCGGCGCGGTAGGGGCGGTCAAAGCCCCGGGAGTGGGTCAGCCCGACCTGAGTGTCGGGGTCTCGCTTGGCACGGTATCGCCGCGATCGAAACGTCACATGGCTGGGGCCCGCGGCCCAAGGAAAGCGGCGCGCCGGTTTACAGGGGGCGTCCGACCCTGTGCAGCGAGCGACTTGGCGTGGACTTATCGCGCCGATCGCAGGCCGGCACGGCCGTCGAGGCGGGTGCGGACTTGCGCGGCGATATAGGACACGACGCCGATCCAGGCCGCGCCGATCGCCAGGGCGAGGATCATGACGGGCGCCTGCGTGCCGACGCGCAGTTCCGGGATGGTGGCGACCAGGAGGAACAGCATGCTGCCGTTGTGGAACAGCAGGCCGAACTCGCCGCGCAGGTAGAAGAACAGCACGCCGATCAAGACGAGCAGGCTGCCCGCCAGGCCCACGGATCCGAACCGCACGGGGCCTTCGACCAGAAGCCAGGCGAGGGCGATGCCAACCGTGCCGCCGATCAGGCAGGGGAGGAATTGGGGCCACGACTGGTGCTGGATCCCGGCCCAATAGAGCAGGAACAGCGAGCCGAACGCCGTCATGGCGATGCTGATCCCCAGGGCGTGGTACAGTGCCAGCAATCCGCCGACCACGATGGCGACGCCCACCAGCAGCAGCAATGTCGACGCCGCGCTCGGCTTTTGGCGGGTTTCCAGGGATGGATGGGACACCAGGCGATCGCTCCTCGAATGTTCGGCCCCGCTTTGCATCGCCAACACGCGAAACGCCAGCCTTGGAAGCGGCGCATGTCGAGCGAGCGGCGCTGGCCGGTCGTTCTTTTCGCGCGCGGAGCGAATTTTGGGGTCAGGTTCGGTCGGTCAGCCGGATCGGTCAGGGTCCGGAACGAAGCCGCCGTAAAGAAAAGGGCGCGCCGGTTTCCCGACGCGCCCGATCCTGTTGAATTTTTCGCCTAGGCGAAGAACTCAGTGCGCAGCGCCCGAAGCGGCGGCAGCGGCGTCCGAAGCGGCAGCGCCGGCAGCGGCAGCGGCTTCCGAAGCGCCAGCAGCGGCGTCGGTGGCGGCGGCGGTGGCGGCACCAGCAGCGTCGGTGGCGGCGGCAGCGGCGTCAGCAGCGGCGTCGGTGGCTTCGGCAGCGGCGTCGGTGGCTTCGGCCGAAGCGTCGGCAGCGGCGTCTTCAGCCTTCTGCGAGCAAGCCGAGAGAGCGAGAGCGGCGCCAGCGGCGACAGCAGCGAAAACGATCTTGCGCATGTTGGTAATCCTTGAACAGCGAGTGGACCACGCATGGCCCCGGATGCAAGCATCCGAAATCACGCGGAAGCCTACCGCAACAGTAGACTCGCGGCTCAAATACCGTCGATGGATTGGCGATGCAAGCGTTCTCGCGCGGAGAAACGGATTTCTCCATGTCTTGCCTAGACGGCAATTGTGGCGAAGGAATGGCCGGCGGCCCGATATTCCGCCATTTTTTACGCCACACCTGCCCGCGATGACCGCCGGATGGCCTCTTTTGCCGGCCACTCGCGGGCTGGCGGGGGCGCGGCGGGCTGGGTTTTTGTTGGCGCATCGCCATTTTGCGGAAAACCGGTTCCCACTTTTCCGCGCGATGCTCTAGCACCGCGGGCATGGAGCCCAAACAGCATCTCTACCTGGTCGACGGGTCGGCCTATATCTTCCGCGCCTATCACCGCCTGCCGCCGCTGACCGACCCGCAAGGGACGCCGGTGGGCGCGGTCTATGGCTATACGACGATGCTGTGGAAGCTGGCCGACGACCTCGAGAAGGCCGACGGGCCGACGCACCTGGCGGTGATTCTCGACAAGGCCGGCACCTCGTTCCGCAACGCGATCTACGACCGGTACAAGGCCAACCGCCCGCCGCCGCCCGAGGATCTGGTCCCGCAGTTCCCGCTGATTCGCGACGCCACCCGCGCCTTTTCGCTGCCGTGCATCGAGGAGGAGGGGCTGGAGGCGGACGACCTCATCGCCTCCTACGCGCGCGCGGCCACCCGGCGCGGCTGGGACGTGACGATCGTCTCGTCGGACAAGGACCTGATGCAGCTCGTCGGCAAGTGCGCCGATTCGGTCGACGGCATGGCCGACGGACCTGGGGGCGGCTGCATCGACATGCTCGACACGATGAAGAACCAGCGGATCGATGTGGCGGAAGTGGTCGAAAAGTTCGGCGTCCCGCCCGAGAAGGTCGGCGACGTGCTGGCGCTGATGGGCGATGCGGTCGACAACGTCCCCGGCATCCGCGGCATCGGGCCCAAGACCGCGACCAAGCTGATCCAGGAGCATGGCGATCTCGAATCGGCGCTGGCGGCGGCGCCGGCGATGAAGCCGTCCAAGCTGCGCGAGAGCCTGATCGAGCAGGCCGAGATGGCGCGGCTGTCGCGCGTGCTGGTCCGGCTCAAGGAAGACTGCGACCTGCCGATGGCGCTGGAGGATTTCAAGCTGGGCGCGATCCCCCCCGATCCGCTCGCCGCGTTCCTGGCCAAGCACGGCTTCACCAGCCTGCTCAAGCGGCTCGGCGTCGGGGCGGGCAGCCCGGACCGGGCGACGCAGCTCCACCCGGCCAAGCCGGTCACCGCCGGCGCCGGGCCATCTGAAGGCGCGGCGCGGCAGGCGGCGCCGGAGCTGCCGGCGATCGACCTTGCCGCCTACGAATGCGTGACCACGCCCGAGGCGCTGCAGGGCTGGATCGACCGCGCCTTCGCCGCGCGCCTGGTCGCCTTCGACACCGAGACCAGCAGCCTCGACGCGATGCGCGCCGAGCTGTGCGGCGTGAGCCTGGCGGTCGGGCCGAACCAGGCCTGCTACATCCCGCTCGGCCACGGCGGCGCCGACATGTTCGCCGAGCGGCCGCAGCAGATCGAGGCGGGCCAGGCGCTGGCGATGCTCAAGCCGCTGTTCGAGAGCGACGCGGTCCTCAAGATCGGCCAGAACGCCAAGTACGATTGCAGCGTGCTCGCGCGCCGCGGCATCGCGGTGGCGCCGCTCGACGATACGATGCTCGTCAGCTTCTGCCTCGATTCGGGGCGCAGCCTCGACGGCATCGGCGGCGGCCACGGCATGGACGAGCTGTCGCAGCGTCACCTCGGCCACACGCCGATCCCGTTCAAGGACGTCTGCGGCACCGGCAAGAAGGCGATCGGTTTCGCCGAAGTGCCGCTCGACCGCGCGACCTGTTATGCCGCCGAGGACGCCGACGTCACCTGGCGGCTGCACCATGTGCTCAAGCCCCGCCTGGCCGCCGAAGGATCGACCCGCGTCTATGAGCGCGTCGACCGTCCCTTGGTCCCGGTGGTGGCGCGGATGGAACGGCACGGGGTCAGGGTCGATCGCGAGCGGTTGAGGGACCTTTCAGGGACCTTCGCGGCCCGCATCGCCGAGCTGGAGGCGGAAATCCACGGGCTCGCCGGCATGCCGTTCACCATCGGCAGCCCCAAGCAGCTGGGCGACATCCTGTTCGACAAGATGGGCTTCCAGGGCGGTAAGAAGGGCAAGAGCGGCCAGTATTCGACCGACCAGAGCGTGCTCGAAGGCCTGGCCGGGCAAGGTGTCGAGATGGCCGCGCGGGTGCTCGACTGGCGCCAGCTCAGCAAGCTGCGCTCGACCTATACCGAGGCGCTGCAAGCGGCGATCAACCCCGATACGCAGCGCGTCCACACCAGTTACAGCCTGGTCGGCGCGCAGACCGGGCGGCTCTCGTCGACCGACCCGAACCTCCAGAACATCCCGATCCGCACCGAGATCGGCCGCCAGATTCGCGATTGCTTCGTCGCCGATCCGGGCAACGTCCTGCTCTCGGCCGACTACAGCCAGATCGAGCTCAGGCTCGCCGCGCACATGGCCGACGTGCCGCCGCTGCGCGAGGCGTTCGCGGCGGGCGAGGACATCCACGCGCGCACCGCGCGGGAGATGTTCGGCACGGTCGATCGCGACACCCGCGGGCGCGCGAAGACGATCAATTTCGCGATCCTCTACGGCATCTCGCGCTGGGGCCTCTCGGGCCGCCTCGGCGTCACCGCCGAAGAGGCGCAGGCGATGATCGACCGCTATTTCGAGCGCTTCCCCGGCATCCAGCGCTACATCCACGAGACGCTCGAGAGCGTGCGGAGCCGTGGCTATTCGGAGACGCTGTTCGGCCGCAAGACCTGGTTTCCGCGCATTAACTCCAAGAACCAGGCCGAGCGCCAGGGCAGCGAGCGCGCCGCGATCAACGCGCCGATCCAGGGCACCAGCGCGGACATCATCAAGCGCGCGATGGTCCGCATGGAGCCGGCGCTGGCCGCCGCCGGGCTCGGTCACGCGCGGATGCTCCTGCAGGTCCACGACGAGCTGGTGTTCGAACTGCCCGAAGCGGACGCCCCGGCGGCGGCCGAGGTGATCCGCACGGTGATGGCCGAGGCGGCGCGTCCGGCGGTCGAGCTTTCGGTGCCGCTCGGCGTCGAGACCGGCTGGGGCGCGAGCTGGGGCGCGGCGCATTGACGCCTATCGGGACGGCGATCCCGAAGGCGTTTCGCTGGCGGGCGCGGTGGGAATGCCGATCATCTTTTCCGCTGCGCCCAGCGCGCGGCGTTCGTCGGTGGTGACTTGCGCGATTTGTGGATCTTCACGGCCGCAGCCGGCGAGCGCGAGCAGCGCGAGGGATAGGACGAGGCGCACGGCGACAGGATAGCGTGGCGCGCGCGAAGAAAAAGGGCGGAAAAGCACAGCTTCTCCGCCCTTTCTCGCTCCGTCGCCGCCGGCAAGGGCGGCGCGGCGTCACATCTTCTTTTCGGCCTCGGTCGTCGCGGCTTCGGCGGCGGCGCTGGCGCCGGCTGCGGGCGTAGCCGTGGCCGCCGCATCGGCCGCTTCGGTGGCCATGCCCGCGGCCGGGGTGGCGGCGGCGTCGACCGCGCTCATCGCTTCCTCGGCCGGGACTTCGACGTTCTCGGTCTGCGCCTTCTCGGTCGCGCTGTCGGAGCTGCCGCAAGCGGAGAGCGCCAGCGCGGCGACGGCGGCGAAGGATACGTAAGCGAGTTTCTTCATGATGGCCCTTTCGGCTGGTAAGTTTTTGTTGTCGCATCGCTATTTGCGGAAAACCGGTTCCCACTTTTCCGCGCGATGCTCTAGCCCGAGCGCGCGATGCTAATGCAGAGGCCCGATCAAGGCAAACCGGGCGACTTTCCAGTGGAGCGCACGGCCGTTGCAATCATATAAAGATTTCTTTATATGCTGTTCGCAATGAAGATCGATCCCCTCCTGCGCGCGCTCGCCGACGGCACCCGGCTGCGCATTATGCGCCTGCTCGCGCACATGGAGCTGGCGGTGGGGGAGCTCGCGCAAGTGCTGGGGCAAAGCCAGCCGCGCGTCTCGCGCCATATTCGCATTCTGTGCGATGCCGGCCTCGCCGAGCGGCGCAAGGAGGGCGCCTGGGTGTTCCTGCGCAGCGCCATCGGCGAGGATCGCGCCCCGCCGCTCGGCGCCGCCGCGGCGCGGTTGCTGGCCACCGCCGAGGCCGACGACGCCGCCTTTGCCGCGCGTTGCGCCGAGGATCGCCGCCACTTGTCCGCGATCCGCGCCGCGCGCGAGGCGACCGCCGCCGCTTACTTCGCCCGCCATGCCGAGGAATGGGACACGCTGCGCGGGCTGCATGCGCCCGACGAGCCGGTCGAGGCCGCGCTGGCGCGCACGCTGGCCGCAGGGCCGGGTAGCCAGATCGGCGCGCTGCTCGACGTCGGCACCGGCACCGGCCGCATGGCCGAGCTGCTGGCGCCGCACGCCGCGCACGTCACCGCCTTCGACAAGAGCCCGGAGATGCTGCGCATCGCCCGCGCGCGGCTGCAGGCGCTGCCCGCCGACCGGCACGAACTGGTGCAGGGCGATTTCACCGCGCTGCCGTTCGCGGACGAGAGCTTCGACACCGTCTTGTTCCACCAGGTGCTGCACTATGCGCAGGAGCCCGAAGCCGTGCTGGCCGAGGCGGCGCGGGCGACCCGGCCCGGCGGGCGCATCGCCGTGGTCGATTTCGCCGCGCACGACCGCGAGGAGCTGCGCAGCGTCCACGCCCATGCCCGCCTCGGCTTCTCGGACGAACAGATGCTCGGCCTGCTTAACGAAGCCGGCTTTGCCGCCGATCCCCCGCTGGCGCTGCCCGGCACTCCGCTGACCGTCAAGATCTGGACGGGCCGGCGCAGCGCGGGCACAGCGCCTGTCGTCCAGAATCCCAGAAAGGCCATTGCCCGATGAATGCCCCCGCCCCAGAGGCGCTGCGCGTCGCGTCCCGCGCCGCGGACCCGCTGTTCGCCGATTTGACGGGCGATATCGCGGTCTCGTTCGAGTTCTTCCCGCCCAAGAGCGAGCGGATGGAGGAGCAGCTGTGGCGCGCGATCGGCGAGCTGGCGCCGCTCGGCCCCAGGTTCGTCTCGGTAACCTATGGCGCTGGCGGCTCCACGCGCGAGCGGACGCACGCCACGGTCGCGCGGCTGGTGCGCGAGACCGACCTCGTCCCCGCCGCGCATCTGACCTGCGTCGGCGCCAGCAAGGATGAGATCGCCGAGATCGCCGACCAGTACTGGGAAGTCGGCGTGCGCCATATCGTCGCGCTGCGGGGCGATCCGCCGCCGGCCGACGGCGGCCGCTTCACGCCGCACCCGCAGGGCTACGCCAGCGCGGCCGACCTGGTGGCCGGGCTCAAGGCGCGCCACGACTTCGAGATCTCGGTCGCCGCCTATCCCGAAGCCCACCCCGAAGCGGTGAGCGCGCAGGCCGACCTCGACAACCTGAAGCGCAAGCTCGATGCCGGGGCGGAGCGCGCGATCACGCAGTTCTTCTTCTCGACCGACGCCTATTTCCGCTTCCTCGACAAGGCGCTCGCCGCCGGCATCACCGCGCCGATCGTGCCGGGGATCATGCCCGTGACCAGCTTCGCGGCGATCCGCCGGATGTCGGCCAACACCGAGATTCCGGGCTGGATGGAGCGCATGTTCGAAGGTCTGGACGAGCGCCCCGGCGCGCGCGAGCTGGTCGCCGCCACCATCGCCGCCGAATTCTGCCGCCGGCTCTACGACGGCGGGGTGCGCGATTTCCATTTCTACACGCTCAACCGGGCCGAGCAGTCCTACGCGATCTGCCAGTTGCTTGGCCTGCGCCCGAAGGAGTTGATCGCATGAGCGCCGAAGCCGATTTCCGCGCCGCCGCGGCGGAGCGCATCCTGGTGTTCGACGGCGGCTACGGCACCGCGATCCAGAAGTTCAAGCTGTCCGAAGAGGACTATCGCGGCGCTCTCGACCTGCCGATGGACCAGAAGGGCAACAATGACCTGCTGTGCCTGACCCGGCCCGACATCATCGAGGGCATCCACCAGGCCTATTTCGACGCCGGCGCCGACATGGTCGAGACCAACACCTTCTCGTCCACCCGCATCGCGATGGCCGATTATGGCTGCGAGCACCTGGTCCGGGAGATCAACGTCGCCGCCGCCAGGCTGGCGCGGAGCGCCGCGGAGAAGGCGCAGGCCCGGGATGCCAAGAATGGACTTGATAGGCGGCGCTTCGTCGCGGGCTCGATCGGGCCGACAAACAAGACGCTGTCGCTCTCGCCCGACGTCAACGATCCGGGCTTCCGCGAGGTCGATTACGACGGGCTCAAGGCCGAATACCGCGAGCAATGCGATGCGCTGATCGAGGGCGGCGTCGATTTCCTGCTGATCGAGACCTGCTTCGACACGCTCAATGCCAAGGCCGCCGGCATGGCCGCGCGCGAAGCCGAGGCCGCCTCGGGCCGGGAAGTGCCGCTGATGGTCAGCTTCACCATTACCGACATGAGCGGGCGCAACCTTTCGGGCCACACGATCACCGCGTTCTGGTATGCGCTGCGGCACCTGAAGCCGCTGACCGTGGGCGCCAACTGCGCTTTCGGCGCGGACCTGCTGCGGCCCTACCTGACCGAACTGGCCAAGGACGCCGACACGCTGATCCTCGCCTATCCCAATGCCGGCCTGCCCAACGAACTGGGCCAGTACGACGAGCTGCCGGCGCGCACCGCCGAGCTGATCGGCGAATGGGTCGACGGCGGGCTGGTCAACGCGGTGGGCGGCTGCTGCGGCACGACGCCCGACCACATCGCCGCGATCGCCAAGGCGGTGGCCGGGCACAAGCCGCGGACGGTGCCGGAGCTGGCGCCGGTGACGCGGCTCGCCGGGCTGGAACCGTTCACGATGGCGGCTTAAGTAGCCCTCTCTCCTTCAGGGGAGAGGGTTGGGAGAGGGGTCTGTCTCTCCTTCGATGAACCTGTTTGGCCGGCAAGGGACTCCCCCTCTCCCCGGCCCTCTCCCCTGAAGGGGAGAGGGAGATCTGTATGACTTTCGATTCCACCCGTTTCGTCAACATCGGCGAGCGCACCAACGTCACCGGTTCGGCGGCGTTCAAGAAGCTGATCCTCGCGGGCGACTATGCCAAGGCGGTCGAGGTCGCGCGCCAGCAGGTCGAGAACGGCGCCCAGGTGATCGACGTCAACATGGACGAGGGCCTGCTCGACGCGGTCGTCGCCATGACCACCTTCCTCAAGCTGATCGCCGCCGAGCCCGACATCGCGCGGGTGCCGGTGATGATCGACAGCTCGAAGTGGCACGTCATCGAGGAAGGCCTGAAGTGCGTCTCGGGCAAGCCGATCGTCAACTCGATCTCGATGAAGGAAGGCGAGGCGCCGTTCCTGGAGCAGGCGCGCAAGTGCATGGCCTATGGCGCGGCGGTGGTGGTCATGGCCTTCGACGAGACCGGCCAGGCCGACACCAAGGACCGCAAGGTCGAGATCTGCGAGCGCGCCTACAAGCTGCTGACGGGCATCGGCTTTCCGCCCGAGGACATCATCTTCGATCCCAACGTCTTCGCGGTGGCGACCGGCATCGAGGAGCACAACAATTACGGCGTCGACTTCATCGAGGCGGTGAAGGAAATCAGGGCGCGCTGCCCGCACGTCCATTTCTCGGGCGGGCTGTCGAACCTCAGCTTCTCGTTCCGCGGCAACGAGATCGTCCGCCGGGCGATGCACTCGGTGTTCCTCTACCACGCGATTCCCGCCGGGCTCGACATGGCGATCGTCAACGCCGGCCAGCTCGACATCTACGACCAGATCGATCCGGTGCTGCGCGAGGCCTGCGAGGACGTCATCCTCAATCGCAACCAGAACGTGGCCGAGGGTGAGGAAACCGCGACCGAGAAGCTGATCGCGCTGGCCGAGAGCTTCAAGGGCAAGGATGCCGCCGCCGAGAAGCAGGCCGAGGAATGGCGCGGCTGGGATGTCGTCAAGCGGATCGAGCATGCGCTGGTCAAGGGTATCGACACTTATGTGGTCGAGGACACCGAGGAAGCCCGCGCCGCGATCTTCGCCGCCGGCGGCCGCCCGATCGAGGTCATCGAGGGGCCGCTGATGGCCGGCATGAACACCGTCGGCGACTTGTTCGGATCGGGCAAGATGTTCCTGCCGCAAGTGGTCAAGTCGGCGCGGGTGATGAAGAAGGCGGTCGCCTATCTGTTCCCGTTCATCGAGGCGGAGAAGATCGAGGGCGCCAAGGCCAAGGGCCGGATCGTCATGGCCACGGTCAAGGGCGACGTCCACGACATCGGCAAGAACATCGTCGGCGTCGTGCTCCAGTGCAACGGCTACGAGGTGATCGACCTCGGCGTCATGGTGCCCTGGTCGACCATCCTGCAGGCGGCGAACGAGAACGAGGCCGACATCATCGGCCTCTCCGGCCTGATCACCCCGTCGCTCGACGAGATGGTCACCGTCGCCGAGGAAATGCAGCGCGCCGACATGAAGATCCCGCTGCTGATCGGCGGCGCGACCACCAGCAAGGTCCACACCGCGCTTAGGATCGATCCGGCCTACGAGGGGCCGGTGGTGCACGTGCTCGACGCCAGCCGCGCGGTGGGCGTCGCCTCGCAGCTCCTGTCGGACACGCAGGCGGAAGGCTTCGTCACCACCACCGCCAACGAATATGAGCACATCCGCGACGTGCGCGCCGGCAAGGAGGGCTCGATCCTGCTGAGCCTGGAGGACGCGCGCGCCAATGCCTTCAAG
>DASVMK010000197.1:0-23270 GCA_036384395.1 Novosphingobium sp. | reverse complement strand
CCGTCGATCGTGCCGCCCGACTGGGTCAGGACCCAGGCGTTGAACTGCGCGCGGGGCAGCGCCTCGACGGCGATCGGCATGTAGCCGTGCTTGGCGCCGCACAGCTCCGAGCACTGGCCGTAGTACACGCCCGGCTCCTTGATGAAGAGCACGCGCTCGTTGATCTTGCCGGGGACGGCGTCGATCTTGAACCACAGCGAGGGGACGGCGAAGGCGTGGATCACGTCGGCGCCGGTGACCTGCAGGCGGATCGGCTCGCCGGCGGGAACGACCATGCGGTTATCGACTTCGAGGTGCGACGGGCCGTCGCTCGGGCTGGTGCCGACGACGCGGACCTTGGCGTTGACCTCGGGCTGGCCCGGCAGGTTCAGCATGTACGAGGTGATCTCGAAGCCGCCGTTGTCGGGATAAGTGTAGGTCCAGTACCACTGGTAGCCGGTCGCCTTGATCGTCAGCGCCTTGGCCGGGGCCGGCTTGTACTGCTTGGCGAGCAGGTCAATCGACGGGACGGCGATGCCGACCAGGATGAGCACCGGCACCAGCGTCCAGATGACTTCGATCAGCGTGTTGTGGCTGGTCTTCGAGGCCACCGGATTGCTGCGGCGGTTGAAGCGCGCCATCACCCAGAGCAGCAGGAACAGCACGAGCAGCGTGATGATGACGATGATCGGCATCAGCACCGCGTCGTGGATCCAGTGCGCGTAGCTGCCGAGCGGCGAGTACTGGTCCTGCAGGGTGATGGCGTCGTCGATCGGCATGCCCTTGCCGGGCGTGGGCTTCATCGGCGTGTAGGAGCCGGCGGCGGGAGCGGCAGCCTCGGTCGCGGCGGCGGCCGGGGCGGCGGCAGCGGGCGCCACCGCCGGAGCGACCGGCGCGGCGGCGGCAGCTGCCGGAGCCGGAGCGGCAGGCGCCTGGGCCATCGCGGGTTGCACGCTCGCCATCAGGGCGATCGACAGACCCAGAGCCTTCACCGTTTGACCCGCGGCACGGGCGTATTCGCCGAAATTCATATCGTCGTGCTTTCGCTTTTTCCATGTGCGGTGAGAGACATCTTGCCCCCTCCCGCCCCTTGGGAGCCCTCAATTCCAATGGGAGTTCCACCCCATTTCGGGCGGCCTATACGCGCGCTTGCGGGCAGTCTCAAGCGCCTCTAGGGGATATTTTTCCAACAGGCGAACGGCCGCTCCGGCGGCGCGGCGCCCCAACCACAGGATTGCGACCACCCATGCAGGATGAAGAGGTCCTGGCCGAGTTCCGGGCCAGCAAGGCGCTGCTCGAAGGCCATTTCCTGCTTTCGTCGGGCCGGCACAGCGCGCATTACCTCCAGTGCGCGCGCGTGCTGATGGACCCGGACCGCGCTTCTCGGCTCGCCATCGCGCTCGCCGGCAAACTCCCGCGCGAGCTGCGCAAGGAGATCACCAAGGTGGTCTCGCCTGCGATGGGCGGGCTGATCATCGGCCACGAGATGGGCCGCGCGCTCGGAGTCGAGGCGATGTTCGTCGAGCGACCGACCGGCACCTTCGAGCTGCGCCGCGGCTTCTCCTTCGGCGAAGGCGACAAGGTGCTGATGGTCGAGGACATCGTCACCACCGGCCTTTCCAGCCGCGAGGCGATCAAGGCGATCGAGGAGGCAGGCGGCCAGGTCATCGCCGCCGCCGCGCTGATCGACCGCTCGGCCGGCACCGCCGACCTCGGCGTGCCGTTCCACCCCCTGATCGCGCTGAGCTTCCCGACTTATGCGCCCGACGAGGTGCCGCCCGAGCTGGCCGCCGTCCCGGCGGTCAAGCCCGGGAGCCGGGCCGCCTGATGCCGCCCGCGTCATGACCATACCCCTGCGCCTGGGCGTCAACATCGATCACGTCGCGACGATCCGCAACGCGCGCGGCGGCGATCATCCCGATCCGGTGCGCGCGGCCGGAGTCGTGGCGAGCGCGGGCGGCGACGGCATCACCGCGCACTTGCGCGAGGACCGGCGCCACATCCGCGACGGCGACCTCGCCCGCATCCAGGCCGCCACAGGCCTGCCGCTCAACCTGGAGATGGCGGCGACCGACGAGATGCTCGAGATCGCGCTGCGGCATAAGCCGCACGCCGCCTGCATCGTCCCCGAGCGGCGCGAGGAGCGCACCACCGAGGGGGGGCTCGACGCCGCGGGCCTGCACAACCAGCTCGCGCCGATCGTCGGCCGGCTGAACGACGCCGGCATCCGCGTCAGCCTGTTCATCGCCCCCGACCCGCGCCAGATCGAAGCGGCGCTGCGGCTCGGCGCGCCGGTGGTCGAACTGCACACCGGCGAATATGCGCATGCGGAAGGCGATCAGGTCGCGGTGGAGCTCAAGCGCATCGCCGACATGGCCGCGCTCGCCGCCAAGAACGGTATCGAGCCGCACGCCGGCCACGGCCTGACATACGAGAACGTCACCCCGATCGCCGCGATCCCGCAACTGGCGGAACTCAACATCGGTCACTATCTGATCGGCGAGGCGATCTTCTGTGGGCTGGAGGCGAGTATCAGGCGGATGCGCGAGTTGATGGACCTGGCGCGGTGATCATCGCCATCGGCTCCGACCTCTGCAACATCGAGCGGATCCAGGCGTCGCTCGACCGGTTCGGCGCGCGATTCGAGAACCGGGTGTTCACCGACATCGAGAAGGCCAAGGCGGCCAGGCGGCCCTATACGCGCGCCGGCACTTACGCCAAGCGCTTCGCCGCGAAGGAAGCGTTCTCCAAGGCGGTGGGCACCGGCTTTTCGAACGGGGTGTTCATGAAGGACATCGGCGTGGTCAACGCCAAGAGCGGGGCGCCGACCCTGGCGCTGGCCGGCGGCGCCGCCGCGCGGCTCGCGGCGATCACGCCGGCGGGGCACGAGGCGGTGGTCCATCTGACGCTGACCGACGATCACCCCTGGGCGCAGGCCTTCGTGGTGATCGAGGCCCGGCCACTGGGCCAGACGGCTATCTGAGGAATTGCAGTGACGGAAAACGAAGAGCAGCCCGGCCTCCCCCACGAGCCGGCCGAAGGTCCGGCTCCGGGCGCCGCCCCCGAGTCGGCGCCGGCCAAACGCCGCGTCGACTGGCTGGGCGAGTTCAAAGGCCTGGCGCTGATGCTGCTGGCGGTCTTCGCCTTCCACAGCTTCATCGCCAAGCCATTCTACATCCCGTCGATGTCGATGATGCCCGGGCTGCTGGTCGGCGACCGGCTGGTGGTGAGCAAGTACCCCTATGGCTGGGACTGGTCGTCGGTCTCGTTCCACCTGCTGCCGCGCGGGAGCTGGCGCCTGTTCGGCCGCACGCCCGAATATGGCGACATCGCCATCGTCGTGCCGCGCAACCGCCGCGAGGACCTGATCAAGCGCGTGGTCGCGCTTCCCGGCGACCGGATCGCCGTGGTCAACGGCCAGATCATCCTCAACGGCAAGCCGATCCCGCAGGCGGTCGAGCCGGCGCTACGCATCCCGGTCGACCTCAACCAGCCCTGCGACCCCTACACCTACCCCGGCTTCAAGGTGCGCGAGCCCTCGGGCAAGGACGTGTGCGAGATTCCGGTGTTGCGCGAGACGCTGCCCAATGGCGCGACCTACCTGGTGATCGACCACCTGCTCCAGCCGCTCGACAACATGGCCGAGATCCGCATCCCCGAAGGTCACGTCTTCATGATGGGCGACAACCGCGACCATTCGGCCGACGGCCGCGCCTCGCTCGAGGAAAACGGCTTGGGGGGGCCGGTGCCGCTGTCGGACATCGGTGGCCGGGCGGAGTTCGTGACCTTCTCGCTCGACGGCTCGACGACCTGGAACCCGCTGACCTGGTGGCCGGCCTTGCGTGAGGGGCGCGCCTGGCGCAGCCTGCGGCCGGCGATTGCCGCGAAGACAGAGGCAGCAAGGAGCAAGTGATGGCCGGGCAGCCGGGCGAGAAGGGGGTTACGCGACCGCATCACAAGGCGGGACCGACCGACATCTCCGACCCGTTGCTGCGCCACGAGGCGAAGCGCGCCTTCGTGTGGATCGGCATCGCCGCGCTCTTCGCGCTCACCGCCTTCATGGCGCAGCCCATCCTGGTGATCTTCGGCGGCATGGTGTTCGGCGCGATGATCGACGGCGGCGCGCGTCTGCTGGGCCGCGTGCTGCCGATCGGCCGGGCCTGGCGCGTCGGCATCGTGCTGCTGCTGACCGCGTTGTTGCTGCTGTGGACCGTGCAGTTCGCCGGCAGCCAGATCGCCGCCCAGGCGGCCGAGCTGCCCGCGACGATCGAGGCGCAGGCGGTGCGTGTGCTGCATTGGCTCGACTTGCGCGGGCTGCGGATCGACGCGAACAGCGTCCAGGAGCTGGTACGGCAGGCGCTGGGCGGCATCGCGCAACTCACCAGCGCGGTCGGCGGGCTGATCGGCGCGCTGACCACACTGTTTCTGATCATCGTGTTGGGCATCTACTTCGCCGCCGAGCCACGGCTCTACCAGCGCGGCCTCGCCTGGATGCTGCCCGTCGACCAGCGCACGTACTTCCAGGTCACCGCCCACCTGATGGGCAAGTCGCTGCGGCGGCTGCTCGCCGGCCGTCTGCTCGGCATGGGCATCGAAGGCGTGGCGACCTGGATCCTGCTCGAGATCTACGGCGTGCCGATGGCCGCGCTGCTCGGCCTGCTGACCGGCTTGCTCGCGTTCCTGCCCAATATCGGCGCGCCGATCTCGGGCGCGCTGATGGTGCTCGTCGGCTTTTCGGGCGGCGTTGATATGGGCATCTACTGCATCATCGTTTACATCGTCGTGCAGGTGGTGGACGGCAACATCATTGTGCCGATGGTCGCCAAGAAGACCGTCGACCTCGCCCCGGCGCTGGTGCTGGGCGCGCAGCTGATCATGGGCGCGATGTTCGGCATCCTCGGACTGGCGCTGGCCGATCCGCTGGTGGCGATGCTCAAGATCTGGCTCGAGCGCGAGGCGGCCCGTCATCAGATCGACGATCCGACACTGGCCGAAGCGCCGCTGAAAGCCGCTGAGGCCTAGGACTCCGATAATGGCACGCAAGTTCCTCTACATCATCGCGGCGCTGGTCGTGCTCGTCATCGCGGTGCTCTTCGCACTGCGCTTCTGGGCAGAAGACCTGACCGAAATGGCCTTCGTGCCACGCGCCGAATTCCAGGGGCAGCCGCCGCTCGCCCCCAATGTCTATGACGACCCGGCGATGTGGTTGGCCCGCCCGGGCCTGGGAGCGCGCGATTTCTCGCGCTGGTTGCCGCAGGGTTACACCGATCCGGAGCGGAACGCGGGGCTTCCGGCCGAGCGCGCGGCGGCGGTGTTCTTCGTCCATCCGACCAGCTATCTCGCCAACGACAAGTGGAACGGTCCGCTCGACGATCGCGAATCGCGCGAGCGGGCGGGGCTGTTCGTCAAGGCGATGGCCAGCCCGTTCAACCGCAGCATCGACCTTTGGGCGCCGCGCTACCGTCAGGCCGCCTTCGGCGCGTTCCTCACCGACGCGCCCGAGGCGACGCGGGCGCTCGACCTCGCCTATGGCGACGTGCTGCAGGCCTTCGACTATTTCCTGGAATCGGTGGACAAGAATAGGCCGATCGTGCTCGCCGGCCACAGCCAGGGCGCCTACCTGCTGACCCGGCTGCTGCGCGAGCGCGTGGCCGGCAAGCCGCTGGCGCGCCGCATCGTCGCCGCCTATGCGATCGGCTGGCCGATCTCACCCAAACGCGACCTGCCGGCGATGGGCCTGCCCGCCTGCGCCGCGCCCGCGCAGACCGGCTGCCTGGTGAGCTGGCTGAGCTTCGCCGAACCGGCCGACACCGGCATGGTGCTCAAGGCCTATGCGCGCCACCACCTGCTCGGCGAAGCGCCCGTCAGCGCCGCAGCCAGCAACCCGGCCACCGAACCGCCTCTGATCGGCGACTTCCTCTGCACCAACCCGCTGACCGGCACCGTGGGCGGCGCGGCCAAGGCGAAGGCCAACCTCGGCACACTGGTGCCCAGCGCCAAACTCAAGAGCGGCAAGCTGACGCCGGGCATGGTGCCGGCGCGTTGCGGCCCCGGCGGCTTCCTGCTGATCGGCGAGCCGCCAGAGCTTGGCCCCTTCGTGCTGCCGGGCAACAACTACCACGTCTATGACATCCCGCTGTTCTGGGCGAACTTGCGTGCTGACGCCGCGCGGCGGGAGCAGGCGTGGAAACGCTGATCACCGCCAGCGCGATCCACTTTCGCGCCGCGCTGCCCGGCGGCGGCGGGCTGATCGGGCTCGACCTCGGTACGCAGACCATAGGCACCGCCTTCTGCGACGCCGGCTGGCGGTTCGCCTCGCCAGGCAAGACGCTGAAGCGCGGCAAGTTCGGCGCCGACAAGGCGCTGCTGCAAGAACTGATCGCGGAGCGTTCGATCAAGGGGCTGGTCATCGGCCTGCCGCTCAACATGGACGGCTCGGAAGGGCCGCGCAGCCAGTCGAGCCGCGCCTACGCCCGCAACCTCGCGGTGCTCGAACTGCCGATCCTGCTGTGGGACGAACGCTGGAGCACGGCCAGCGCCGAGCGCGGGCTGATCGCGCAGGACATGAGCCGCGCCAAGCGGGCCGGCCGCATCGATTCGGCGGCGGCGGCGGTGATCCTCCAGGGCGCGATCGACGCGCTGGCGGGGGGCAGCTTCTAAGCCCGCCCGCGCCTCCATCGCCACCAGTCGGCTGCCCGCCCCTTCCGCCCGCCGCCACACCGCATCGCCGTCCTGGGCGACCGACGCGAGCGCGCTCCAGGCGGCCAGGCGCATGCGGTCGCTGGGATGGGAGCGGCCGAAACGCTCGGCAAGGTCGAGCGCCTCACCGCCGCCCAGCCCGACCGCGATGTGTCTCGCGCTGCGGGGCAGGGGTTCCTCCACGAAAGGGACTCTAAATTAATATCCTGTCATCGCGCCGATGCGCGCAGCACCACGACCAGCCCCACGGCGGCGGGAGGCGGGGCGCCCGGCGCCAGGGCGACGCGCGCCGCATCGGCCCGCGCACGGTCGAGGATGATGGCGGGAACCGCCGCTTCGTGGGCCAGCACGTCGGCCGAGCCGAGCAGCCGCGCCTCACGCAAGGTCAGATCCTCGGGATCGTCGCTGCGCAGCGCGATCTCGACAGCGGCGGCGGGCGCGGCCGGCGCGCCTGCGAGCCAGGCCGCGACCGCATCGTCCGCCCGATCGCGCAGCACGTCGAGCGCCCCACCCTCGCCCAGCGCCGCGTCGAGCGCGCGGCGGCGCTCGCCCGCGTCGGGGAAGCGGCCGCGCAGCGCCGGCCGTGCGGCGCCCAACGCCGAGGCCAGCGCGCCCAGCGTCTGCGGCAACAGCGCCTCCAGCCGCAGCCGCAGCGCCTTGGCGAGCCCGGCGGAAGCGCCGCCGGTGCCGATCGCCAGCATGACAGGTGCGCGATCGAGGATCGAGGGCACGGTGAAGTCGCACAGATCGGGGCGGTCCACCGCGTTGACCAACACGCCGCGCGCGCGCAGCCGGGCCACCGCCGCCTCGGGCGCGTCGAGCGCGACGAAAGCCAGCGCTGCCGGCGCATCCTCATCGCCGATGGGCAGGCCGCCAGCGCGCTCGATCAGCCGCCGCTTGGCCTCGGCCGCCTCCCCTTCGCCCAGCACGATCACCGGCTGGCCGGCGATGCGGTGGAACAAGGGGAGCGCGGCGATGCTCACTCCAGCCAGTCCGGCACGCGCTCGGCGGCGAGGATCGTGGCGGGCTCGATGCGCTCGGCGACCACCGCCCACTTGTCGCCGTCGACCATGACCTCGGGCACCAGCGCGCGGCTGTTGTAGGTGTTGGCCATCGTCGCGCCGTAGGCACCGGCGGTGCGGAACACTGCGAGGTCGCCCGCGCCGACCGCGTCGATCTCGCGGCCCATCGCGAACGTGTCGCCGGTCTCGCAGATCGGGCCGACCACGTTGGCCAGCATCCGCCCGCCACTGGGCGAAACCGCAACGAAATCGTGCCAGGCATCGTACATCGCCGGGCGGACGAGGTCGTTCATCGCCGCGTCGACCACCACGAAGGGCGCGGATGTGCCCGGCTTCACCCGAATCACCTCGGTCATCAGCACGCCCGAGTTGCCGGTGATCACCCGACCCGGCTCGAACAGGATCGTGGCGTCCCAGTCCGCCGTCACTTCGGCGACCATCGCGCCGTACTCGGCCGGTCCAGGCAGGGTCTCGCCCGCCTTGTAGGGCACCCCGAGGCCGCCACCCAGGTCCATGTGCGAGACCGTGAACCCGGCGTCGCGTAGCGCGCGCATCAGTTCGCCCATCTTGACGAACGCCGCGCGGCTGGGCGCGAGATCGGTGATCTGGCTGCCGATATGGACGGCAAGGCCGCGCATTTCGAGGCCTTGGAGCCTCGCGAGGCGGGCATAGATCTCCGCGGCGCGGTCATAGGCGACGCCGAACTTGTTCTCGGCCTTGCCGGTCGAGATCTTGGCGTGGGTCTTGGCGTCGACGTTGGGGTTCACCCGCAGCGTCGCGACCGCCCGGCGGCCCAGACCGCGGGCGATGGCCGCCAGTTCGACGCCCTCCTCCTCGCTTTCGAGGTTGAACTGCCCGACGCCCGCCTTGAGCGCGGCCGCCATTTCCGCGCCGGTCTTGCCGACGCCCGAGAACACGATGTCCGCCGCCGGCATGCCCGCCGCCAGCGCGCGCTCCATCTCCCCGACCGAGACGATGTCGGCGCCGTAGCCTTCCCTGGCCAGCACCTTGAGCACCGCGAGGTTGGGGTTGGACTTGACCGCGAAGGCGATGTGAACGCGCGGCAGGCCGGACAGCGCCTCGCGGAACACGCGCGCGTGGCGCGTCAGCGTGGCGCGCGAATAGACATAGACGGGCGTGCCCACCGCGCGGGCGATGGCGGTCAGCGGCACGTCCTCGGCGTGGAGGACGCCATCGCGATAGTTGAAATGGTCCATGTTCGCTTCGTTACTCGAAAGGGTTCATTCGGCCGGCGGCAGATCGAACGGGTCGTCGCCGCGTTCCTCGGACTTGCGGCGCAGCTCGACATTGCGCTCGGGCAGCGCCTGCGCCGGGGGCTGGAGCAGCTCCTCGGCGGTCGGACGGTCGCTGCGGCCATAGGGCGCGGGCGGCAACTGCTTGCCCGGCGGCGGGGTGAGGTCGCCCTTCTGTCCGCAGGCGGACAGGCCGAGCAGCAGGGCCAGGGCGGCATATCGGCGCATCGTGGTCACTCCAGCCCGAGCGCGCGGCGCGCGTCCTCGACGCGCTTCCTTACCTCGGCCGGCGCGGTTCCGCCATGACTGGCGCGCGCCGCCACCGACGCTTCCACCGAGAGCGCGGCATAGACCCGCTCGTCGATCCGCGCGTCGATCGCCTGGAGCTCTTCCAACAGCAGCCGGTCGAGCGCGACGCCCTTGCTTTCGGCCAGCTTCACCGCCGCGCCGGTGATGTGGTGCGCCTCGCGGAACGGAATGTTGGCCTGGCGGACCAGCCAATCGGCGAGATCGGTGGCGGTGGCATAACCCAGCTCGGCCGCGGCGCGCATGCGGTCGGTGCGGAACACGGTCTCCGCGACCATGCCGGTCATCGCGGCGATCGACAGCGCCAGCAGACCGGCGGCCTCGAACACCGGCGGCTTGTCGTCCTGCATGTCCTTCGAATAGGCCAGAGGGAGCCCCTTCATCGTCATCATCAAGGCCGTCAGGCACCCGGAAATGCGCCCCGAATGCCCCCGAACCAGCTCGGCCGCGTCGGGGTTCTTCTTCTGCGGCATAATCGAGCTGCCGGTCGACAGGCTGTCGGGCAGGCGGACGAAGCCGAAGGGCTGGCTCGCCCAGATGATGAACTCCTCGGCCAGCCGCGACAGGTGCAGCGCGCACTGGCTGGCGGCCATCAGGTAGTCGAGCGCGAAGTCACGGTCCGACACCGAATCGAGGCTGTTGGCGGTGGGTCCGTCGAAGCCCAGCGCCTGCGCGGTCATGTGCCGGTCGATCGGGAAGCCGGTGCCCGCCAGCGCCGCCGCGCCGAGCGGGCAGCGGTTCATTCGCGCGCGCGCGTCGGCGAAGCGCGAGCGGTCGCGCGCGGCCATCTCGTAATAGGCCATCAGGTGGTGGCCGAGCGTCACCGGCTGCGCGGTCTGCAAGTGGGTGAAGCCGGGCATGATCGAATCGGCATGCTCGCCGGCGCGCGCGACGAGCGCCTTCTGCAGCGCTTCGAGCCCGGCGTCGGCCTGGTCCATCGCGTCGCGCACCCAGAGGCGGAAGTCGGTCGCCACCTGATCGTTGCGGCTGCGCGCGGTGTGGAGGCGTCCGGCGGGGGCGCCGATCAGCTCGGCCAGCCGGCTCTCGCTGGTCATGTGGATGTCTTCGAGGTCCCAGTTCTCGGGCACACCATCGGCTTCGTACTCGGCCGCGACCTGGTCGAGCCCGCCGAGGATCGTCCTGGCATCCTCGTTCGAGACGATGCCGGTGGCGCCCAGCATCGCGACATGCGCCTTTGACGCGGCGATGTCCTGCCGCCACAACGCCTTGTCGAAGGGAATCGAGGCATTTATCTCGCGCATGATCGCCGACGGTCCTTCGGCGAACCGGCCGCCCCACATCGCATTGGAGCCCGTCTTGTTGTCGTCCCGCCCGCTCAAAGCCGCTGTCCTTGGTCTCGCCGTGATTGCAGGCGGCTGCGATAGGCAAAGCGGCGAGCAGGCGCAACCGCAGGCGACCGCCTCGGGAAGCGAAAGCGCCGCCCCCACCGGGCAGGGCCAACCCCCGAAAGGCGTGCTCGACACGAGCCACAAGGGCAGCCAGATGCCCGACTTCACGCTGACCGACCCGGCAGGCAGGCAGCTTCGCCTCGCCGATCTCAAGGGCAAGCCGGTGCTGATCAACCTCTGGGCGACCTGGTGCGCGCCGTGCATCAAGGAACTGCCGCAGCTCGATGCGCTGGCCAAGGCCGGTGCGGTGCGGGTGGTGACGGTGTCGCAGGATTCGGGCCAGCCCGAGAAAGTCGGCGCGTTCCTCAAGGAGCGCGGCATCACGAAGCTGGAGCCCTGGCTCGATCCCAAGAACGACCTCTCGTTCCACTACGGCAGCGGTACCCTGCCGACGACGATCTACTACGACGCGCAAGGACGCGAGGTGTGGCGCTACGTCGGCGAGCGCGACTGGAGCGGGGCCGAGACGCGGGCGCTGCTGGGCCAGGCGGCACCCGCTTGACACCGCCCGAGTCCGGCTCGCCTAAATCTGGCCTACTCGTCCCGCGGCTGCTCGGGCTCGCGGTGCGCAAGAAGCGCGGCGACGGCTTCGGCCAAAGCCTGATCGACGACATCCGCTTCGCCCGCCGCTTCCGCCGCCTGCGCCGCGCCGAGATCGCCTGGCGCGTGGCCGAGGCGGCCGAGGAGGACCTGATCCTCGCCGACCCGATGCTCGGCCGCTTCGCCGACGACGTCGCCGCGCTCGGCGAGCACGAGGGCATGGCCTGCGTCGTGCTCGAACGGCTGTGGCACGGCTGGCCCGATCCGCCGCGCTACGCGCTGTTCGCAGTGGCCGACGGCGCGGTCTGGGCCGCCGCCGACTTCGACGAATGGCCGAGCGCTTGGGCCGAGCCGGCGCGCGATCCCGATCCGCTGCTGCTGCCGACGCGGTAGAAGTCGGGGAGAGGCCGCGCGTATTTGGGTTCGCGCAAAGGTGCGAATGCGCGAAGGGGCAGCCCCCGGCCGCAGCGTGGCGTCTCCACGGGGCGCAACCGCCTCGTGCCTTTGCGCCAGCAATCTCTCCTCTTCGCAGGTCGAAGGAACTTCAATCCCCTGCCGGCCTGCCCACCATCGCTTCGGGCCGGATCAGGCGGTCGAAGGTCGCCTCGTCCACCAGATCGAGGTCGCGCGCCGCCTGCCGCAGCGTCAATCCGCGCTCGTGCGCGTGCTTGGCGATCTTCGCGGCATTGTCGTAGCCGATCGCCGGGGCGAGCGCGGTGACCAGCATCAGCGAGCGGTCCACAAGTTCGGCGATGCGGCGCGCGTCGGGTTCGATTCCCACGACGCAGCGCGTGGTGAAGCTGTCGATCCCGATCGCCAGCAGGTGGATCGAGCGCAGCACCGCCGCGCCGATCATCGGCTTGAACACGTTGAGCTCGAGGTGGCCCTGCAACCCGCCCACCGTCACCGCCTGGTGGTTGCCGATCACTTGCGCGGCGATCATCGTCAGCATCTCGCTCTGCGTCGGGTTGACCTTGCCGGGCATGATCGAGCTGCCCGGCTCGTTCGCCGGCAGCACCAGTTCGCCCAAGCCCGAGCGCGGACCGGAGGCGAGCAGACGGATGTCATTGGCGATCTTGGTGAGCGAAACCGCCAGGCCGTTGAGCGCGCCCGAGAAGGCCACGAGCGCGTCGTTGGATGCGAGCGCCTCGAACGGGTTGGCGGCCGGTACGAACGCGCCACCGGTGATGCCGTTGAGCTCGGTGACGAAGTCCGCGGCGAAACGCGGCGGCGCGTTGAGCCCGGTGCCAACCGCGGTGCCGCCCTGGGCAAGCTGGCGCAGATCGCCGAGCGCGCCGGCGATCCGCGCCTGCGCGGCGGCCATCTGCGCGGCATAGCCCGAAAACTCCTGGCCGAGCGTCAGCGGCGTCGCGTCCTGCAAGTGGGTGCGACCGATCTTGACGATCGCGTCCCAGGCGCGTGCCTTGGCGTCCAGCGCCGCCTGCAACGCCGCGACCGCAGGCAGCAGTTCCCGCTCGGCGGCGCCGACCGCGGCGATGTGCAGCGCGGTGGGGAAGCTGTCGTTCGACGATTGCCCCCGATTGACGTGATCGTTGGGATGGACCGGCGACTTGCCGCCGCGCGTGCCGGTAAGCAGTTCGTTGGCGCGGCCGGCGATCACCTCGTTGACGTTCATGTTGGTCTGGGTGCCGCTGCCGGTCTGCCAGATGGCGAGCGGGAACTGGTCGTCGAACTTGCCGTCCGCAACCTCGCGCGCGGCCGCCTCGATCGCGTCGGCCAGCCCGCCGTCGAGCCCGTGGCGGCGGTTGACCCGCGCCGCTGCGAGCTTGACCAGCGCCAGCGCGCGCACGATGCCCATCGGCATGCGCTCTTCGGCCGGGAACGGGAAATTGGCCATGCTGCGCTGCGTCTGCGCGCCCCAGTAAGCCCGGGCCGGCACCGCGATCTCGCCGAAACTGTCCGATTCGCGCCGCGTTCGCGTCATGCCGGTCTCCCCGCCTGTCTGCGTGGTGGGCGGTGAGGGGCTCGAACCCCCGACCCTCTCGGTGTAAACGAGATGCTCTACCAACTGAGCTAACCGCCCCTTCGCAGGGAGCCATGCGCTTTAGCCGTTCGGGGTGGGAAAGCAACGGTGGTCGGATCGTGAAACGCACCCCGACAGGCTCGGTTCGTGGGCCACCCGGCTCGTCAGGTCTCGCGCGTCCGGTCTCAAACGCACGCCGTTTCGCCTCCGAACCTATTGTCTATCTTGTGAGTGGAGTTATCTCTCTCGCTGTCGGGACGTACTCCAAGTCGACCGGCCACCCAATCTTCAGGAGAAGAACGATGGCCCTCGCCGCTGATCGCCTTAGCCATGACGCCGTTTTCGCCCATTCCCAGCAGGAACCCCTGATCCTGCTCGTTCCCGGACTGCACGATAGCGGCCCGGGGCACTGGCAGACGCTATGGGAGACCAGCCGCCCCGACGCACGCCGGGTGGAACTGGGCATGTGGGACGATCCCCACCGCAACATCTGGGTCAACCAGCTCAATCTCGCCATCCACCGCGCTAACCGGCCGGTGGTGCTGGTCGCGCACAGCCTCGGATGCCTCGCGGTCGCGTGGTGGGCCGAATACGAGCAGCCGGCGCACGGCGTGCCGGTGGTCGGCGCGCTGCTGGTGGCGCCGCCCGACGTCGACCGGCCGGGCGCCGATCCGCGACTCGCCCGGTTCTCGGCCTGCCCGCGCAGCGCGCTGCCCTTCCCCTCGTTCCTCGTCGCCAGCCGCGACGATCCGTTCTGCGGCCCGCGCAGCGCCTATGCCCTGGCGCGCGATTGGGGCAGCCGCTTCGCCGATGCCGGCGTGGTCGGCCACATCAACGCCGAATCGGGCCTGGGCGAATGGGAATTCGGCCAGGCGCTGCTGAGGCAGATCCTGCGCGAGCAGCGGCGCGAAACGCCTGTGACCGCGCGGAGCGATGACCGAACGCCGCAACCGCTCGGGCTTGTGCCAGCGGTGGCGCAGCCCGTCGCTTCGCAAACCGTAACGGCACGCTAGAGCATCGCGGGGAAAATTGGGAAACCGGTTTTCCGAAAATAGCGATGCGATAACAAAAGGTTACGTCATGCCCCGCCACGTTCCGCCAGCAGCGAGGCGAGCGCGACGGCGGCCCGGCTGACATCGGCCCAGGTTTCCTCGAAGCCGTCGTCCGCGCCGAAATAGGGATCGGTCACGCCCTGCCCCTCGCGGCCGTTCACCAGATCGAGCACCAGCGCCAGTTCGGCGCTGGCGTCCGGCGGGGCGAGATCGCGAAGCGCGGCGAGGTTTTCGCCATCGAGCGCGAAGATATGACTGAAGCGGCGAAAATCCTCGGCCGTGACTGGTCTTGCCCGGTAGGCCGAGATATCGCAGCCGTGGCGCGCGGCGGTCGCGCGGGCCCGCCGATCGGGTGGCTCGCCCTGGTGCCAGTCGCCGGTCCCCGCCGAATCGACCGTCACCTGGAGTCCGCGCGCCTCGGCCTCACGCCGAAACGCGGCCTCGGCCAGCGGCGAGCGGCAGATGTTGCCCAGGCAGACGAAGAGCACGGCGGGATCGGATGTGGCCATGCAGGAAAGCTAGCGGGAAGTGCGCGCCTACGCCATCCGCGCGGCGCTGCCGCCGAGTTCGGCGAAATAGCGCGCCATCGCATCGGCCGCCTTGTCGGTCAGCGCGATGAAGGCGCGACGGCGGTCGGCCTCGTCGTCGATCCGTTCGAGCAGGGCGGCCTCGGTCATCTGGCCGATCCAGCGCAGCGCGGTGGTCGGCGGCACGCCCGAGGCGATGCACAGCGAGGTGACCGAGACGCGGGTGTGCTCGGCCCGCGCGGCCGTGAGATCGAGCAGCATGTCCCAGGCGGGATCGGCGAACAGCGCGCCGTCGAAGAAACGCGCCCGCAACTGGCGCTGGCGGATGATCCGCCGGACCAGCCGCGGGTCGGGCAGCGGCGGACGCGCGGCGCGCACCAGGCGATCGCTGCCGTCACCGTCCTGGCCGGCATAGGCCCGGCGCGGGGCCTCGAAGCGGAACCCGCCTTCGCGGTCGTCGTCGGCCTGCGGTTGCCGATCCTCCGACAGCCGGTCGAGCCGCTCGGCGATGCGGCCGACCTGCTCGGTCAGCCGCAGCAGCGCCAGCCGATCCTCGTCCGACAATTCCCGCACGCGCAGCCCGGTGACGCGCCCCAGCACCGTGCCAAGCGCCATCACGCGCTCCGCACGGGTCGGATCGGCGAGGATCTGCGGATGCGACTGGTCGAGGCAGGCGAAAACGTCATCGAGCGCGGCGACGCTGGTGGAGACCACCAGATGCGCGCCGCAATGCGCCGCGCGCATGTCGAGCCGCGCCAGCGCGGCCAGCGTGGCGCCATCGACATGCGGGCAATCCACCAGCACCACCTCGCCCAGCGGCAGCGCCTCACCCTCGATCAGCGCGGCGAGTTCGGCGGTTTCGGCGATACGGAACCCCGCCGCCTCGGCATCGTCGCGCATCAGTCCGCGCAAGTGCGCGCGATCGGCGAAGATCGACAACGCGAGCCGCGCGCCGCCGCCATCGCAGGCGGTGCCCGCAGCGGGAGAAGCATAAGCGAGACTGACCTGCCGCATTGTTCCGACTCCCGGTAATTTCGAACAGGAGTAGAACAAAACGGGTTTATGTCAAGAATGGACGGATCGAAGCATGACGATCACGGCAGGATGTCGATCGGTGTGCCATCGGGCACCGCCTCCCACAGCGCCTCGATCTCCTCGTCCGAGACAGCGATGCAGCCATCGGTCCAGTCGCCCGGCACGCGCCCCGCCGGCCAGTCGTTAGGCTGGCCGTGGATGAAGATCAGGCCACCGGGGCTACGCCCCTGCGCCTCGGCATAGGCAACGTCCTCGGCGTTGGGGTAGGAGATGTGCAACGACAGGCGATAGGCGCTCTCGGGATTGCCGTAGTCGATCGTGTAGCGCCCCTCGGGCGTACGCTCATCGCCTTCGAAGCGCTTGCGCCCGGTGGGCGCGTCGCCGAGCTGGATGCCGCCGATGGTGTGGACCGGCGCGCCGACAGCATAGACGGTCAGCGTCCGCGCGCTCTTACGGACGACGATGTGATCGATCTCGGGAAAGGACAGCCGCTCCTCCGCCCGCGCGCCGCCGACCACCAGAAGCAGGCCGAGCGGAGCGAAGCGCAGGAGCGTCATGGCATCAGTCCTCGAAGGGATCCCGGACCAGGATCGTATCCTCGCGCTCGGGGCTCGTCGAGACCAGCGCAACCGGGGTCTCGATCAGTTCCTGCACGCGCTGGATGTACTTGATCGCCTGTGCCGGCAGGTCGGCCCAGCTGCGCGCGCCGGCGGTGGTGCCGTCCCAGCCGTCCATTTCCTCGTAGATCGGCTCGACCGCGGCCTGGTCGGCGGCGTGCGACGGGTAATAGTCATAGACCTTACCGTTCAGGCGATAGCCGGTGCAGATCTTCACCTTGTCGAAGCCGTCGAGCACATCGAGCTTGGTCAGCGCGATGCCGGTGACGCCCGAGATCGCGCAGGACTGGCGCACCAGGACCGCGTCGAACCAGCCGCAGCGGCGCTTGCGGCCGGTGACGGTGCCGAATTCGTGGCCGCGCTCGCCCAGCCGCTGGCCGGTCTCGTCCTCGAGCTCGGTCGGGAACGGGCCGGCGCCGACGCGCGTGGTATAGGCCTTGACGATGCCGAGCACGAAGCCGGTCGCCGAAGGGCCAAGGCCCGAGCCCGAGGCGGCGGTGCCACTCACCGTGTTCGAACTGGTGACGAACGGATAGGTACCGTGGTCGACATCGAGCAGCACGCCCTGCGCGCCTTCGAACAGGATGCGCGCGCCCGCCTTCTTCACCTTGTTGAGCCGGTTCCACACCGGCTCGGCGAACTGGATCACGAAGGGCGCGATCTCGCGCAGCGCCGCGAGCAGCGCCGCCCGGTCGACCGGCGGCTGGCCGAAGCCGGCGCGCAGCGCGTCGTGGTGGGCGCAGAGGCGATCGAGCTGCGGTTCCAGCGCATCGAGATGCGAAAGATCGCAGACGCGGATCGCGCGGCGGCCGACCTTGTCCTCGTAAGCCGGGCCGATGCCGCGGCCGGTTGTGCCGATCTTGCCGGCGCCGGCGGCGTTCTCGCGCATGACGTCGAGCTCGCCGTGGATCGGCAGGATCAGCGGGCAGTTGTCGGCGATCGCGAAGTTCTCGCGGCTGATGGCCACGCCCTGCCCTTCGAGCTTGGCGATCTCGGCTTTCAGGTGCCAGGGATCGAGCACCACGCCGTTGCCGATGATCGACAGCGTGCCGCGCACGATGCCCGAAGGCAGCAGGCTGAGCTTGTACACCTGTTCGCCGACGACGAGCGTGTGGCCGGCGTTATGCCCGCCCTGAAAGCGGACCACCGCATCCGCGCGGCTCGCCAACCAGTCGACGATCTTACCTTTACCCTCGTCGCCCCACTGGGCGCCGATCACGGTTACGTTGGCCAATGTTACGGCTTTCCTGCTGTCTGCAAACCGTGCCGCGCCCTAGGGGAAGCGGGGGCCAAGGGCAAGGCGCGAGCGCGCTCCGCCCCCTACTTGTCCTTCAGCGACAGCATCAGCTTCATGAAGTCGTCCTCGCCGATCAGCGCGGCGGAGGGGGCGAACTCGGAGAAGCGCCAGACATCGTCGGCTTCGCGGCGGCAGGTCATCACGCAATCGGCGACCATCGACGGCGCGCCGAGCCCACTGGCCGGGGTCGGGCCCTCAGCGCCGTAGCTGACGTTGACGAAACGCAGCGTGGCGTTGTTTTCGTCGGCGATCTCGACGCGCACGTTGACGAAGGTGTGGCGGCCGGTGCGGGCGCCGCCCTTCTGGTACTTCTTCACGTTCTCGTTGCGCGTCTCGTAGAACTGCACGATCGCGCTGCGCGGCGTCACCCGGTTGGGGCCGGCGATGAAAACCGCATCCTCGGTGTAGAACTCCGCGATGTTCGCGTAGTTATTGACGTCCATCTCCGCGACGAACTCGTAGAGCCGCTGCTCGAGCTCATAGGCGATGGCGAGCTGCTGCACGTCGAACCTGGGCATGGTCTCTCCTGTTACCGCGAATCCGGATGCCCCAGCCTATACGCGGGGCCCGGGGGCGGAGAGAGCCGAATCAGAGCGGGCGCGCTTCTTTCCCGTCCAGGCGATGCGTGCAGCCGAGCGCGGCGGCCTCGTCGCCCTCGGCCAGCGCGGCAACCGTGCGCCAGCCGATCGCGCGCAGCCGCGCCGCGACCTCAACGTCGTGGCCCAGCGGCAGGAACAGCGTGTCGCTCGCGGGCTCCTGCGCGGCCAGCGCATCGATCAGCGCATCGGGATAGAGCGAGAAGCCGGTGGCCGGCTCGCCGTCGCGCCCATCGGCGCCCAGGATGCTGTACGTGCCGCCTCGCCCGAGCGCGGCGGACAGGCCCTCGGCGTAGAGCGTGAAGCCGAACCAGCTCTGGTACTCGAAGCCGTGGCGCTCGGAGGGATCGAGCGTCAGCCGCGCCTCGCCGCCAACGCGCGCGGCGATCTCGCGCAGCGCGGCGATGCGGCTCGAGAGCGCCCCGCCCGCGTCCAATGCGGCCAGCCGCTCGATCGCGCTGTCGAACGGGCCGATGGCGGTGAGCAGCGGCAGGTACGCCGCCCCGCCCGCGGCGACCAGGCCCCCCGCGTCCTTGGCGTCGAGCTCGCGCCGGACGGCGGCGATGCGCTCGGCCGGCAGCGGCAGCGCCTTGGCGGCGAGCGTGTCCACCAGGTCGGGCAACGTGAAATCGACCGAGATGCCGCTGGCGCCCGCCGCGCGCAGCGCCGCGATGGCGACGGCGACGGTCTCGGCCGCGGCGGCGACCGAATCGTTGCCGATCAGCTCGGCCCCGAGCTGGAGCCGCTCGCGCGTCGGATCGAGCCCGTCGCCCTTGATGGTCAGGACCTGACCCGCATAGCTCAGCCGCAGCGGACGCGCCGCGGCCGCCAGCCCGGTGGCGGCGATACGGCCGACCTGGACGGTGATGTCGGAGCGCAGCGCCAGCGTGCGCAGGCTGGCGGGATCGACGAAGCGGAACATCCGGCGCGGCTGGACCCCGGCCATGCGGCTGGCCATCGACTTCTCGAACTCGATCATCGGCGGCTGCACCCGGTCGTAGCCGTGGCCGTCCATGACATCGAGCACCGCGCGCATGACGCGGGTGGCGACCGCCGCGCCGCGCGGCAGCCGGTCCTCGAGCCCCTCGGGCAGCAGATCGCGATCGGTGTGTTCCATAAAACCTGGGCCCCGAAGGTGGCTGGCATCCCATCCCCTCCCGCCCTGCGGGAGGGGATGGGGGAGGGCCTGTTAGACCACATTTGCGCTGGGGAACAGGCCCTCCCCTACCCCCTCCCGCACGCGGGAGGGGAATATGAGCCACGCCCGGTCCGCAGCGGCGCGTATCAGAACGCCAGCGCCTTGACCTTCTTCACGCCGGGCAGCTTGCAGGCGGCGTCGAGCACGGCGTTCGGCACCGGGCTATCGACCGAAAGCAGCAACACCGCCTCGCCGCCGGTCTCGCGGCGACCGAGGTTGAACGTGCCGATGTTGATGCTGTTCTCACCCAGCAGCGTGCCGATACGGCCGATGAAGCCGGGCGCATCCTCGTTGACGATGTACATCATATGCCCGGCGAGCTCCGCCTCGACCTTGATGCCGAACAGTTCGACCAGGCGCGGCTCGGCGTTGCTGAACAGCGTGCCGGCGACCGAACGTTCGCCCGCGTCGGTCTTCACCGAGACGCGGATCAGCGTGTGGTAATCGCCCTCGCGCTCGGTCTTCACCTCGCGCACCTCGATACCCCGCTCCTTGGCGAGGTACGGAGCGTTGACCATGTTCACCGTGTCCGACTGGACCCGCAGGAAGCCCGAGAGCACCGCCGCGACGATCGGCTTGATGTTCAGCTCGGTCGCCGCGCCCTCGGTGTGGATCGAGATGCGCGGAATCGCGCCGGTGGTGAGCTGGCCGACCAGGCTGCCGAGCTTCTCGGCGAGCGCCATGTAGGGCTTGAGCTTCGGCGCTTCCTCTGCCGAGAGCGACGGCATGTTGAGCGCGTTGGTGACGCCGCCGTTGACCAGATAGTCAGCCATCTGCTCAGCCACCTGCAGCGCGACGTTGACCTGGGCCTCGTTGGTCGAGGCGCCGAGGTGGGGGGTCGAGATGAAGCCGGGCGTGCCGAACAGCGGGCTTTCCTTGGCCGGCTCGGTCACGAAGACGTCAAGCGCCGCGCCCGCGACATGGCCGCTGTCGAGCGCTTCCTTCAGCGCCGCCTCGTCGACCAGTCCGCCACGCGCGCAGTTGACGATGCGCACGCCCTTCTTGGTCTTGGCGAGGTTCTCCTTCGAGAGGATGTTGCGCGTCTGGTCGGTCAACGGCGTGTGTAGCGTGATGAAGTCGGCCCGTTCCAGAAGCTGGTCGAGCTCGACCTTCTCGACGCCCATGTCGATCGCGCGCTCGGGGCTGAGGAACGGATCGAAGGCGACGACCTTCATCCTGAGGCCCAGCGCACGGTCGGCGACGATCGAGCCGATGTTGCCCGCGCCGATCAGGCCCAGCGTCTTGCCGGTGACCTCGACGCCCATGAAGCGGTTCTTCTCCCACTTGCCGGCCTGGGTCGAGGCGTCGGCCTCGGGCAGCTGGCGGGCGAGCGCGAACATCAGCGCGATGGCGTGCTCGGCGGTGGTGATCGAGTTGCCGAACGGCGTGTTCATCACGACGATGCCCTTGGCCGAAGCATTCGGAATATCGACGTTGTCGACGCCGATGCCGGCGCGGCCGATGACCTTGAGATTGGTCGCGGCGTCGATGATCTCCTTCGTGACCTTGGTCGCCGAACGGATCGCCAGGCCATCGTACTGGCCGATGATCGCTTTCAGCTCCTCGGGGGTCTTGCCGGTGATCTCGTCGACCTCGCAGCCGCGCATGCGGAAGATCGCGGCGGCGTTGGGATCCATCTTGTCGGAAATGAGGACTTTGGGCTTGGTCATTTTCTCTATCCTTCGTCACCCCGGACTTGATCCGGGGTCCCGCCTCTCGCGGGCTGCGGTCAGGAAGCGGGACCCCGGGTCAAGCCCGGGGTGACGCAAAGTGTTTAGGCGGCCTTGACGCTCGCGTAGGCCCAGTCGAGCCAGGGCCCGAGCGCCTCGATGTCGGCGGTGTCGACGGTGGCGCCGCACCAGATGCGCAGGCCCGCAGGGGCATCGCGATAGCCGGCGACGTCGTAGGCCGCGCCCTGCTTCTCCAGCAGGCCGGCGAAGGCCTTGATGAAGTCGGCGTCGGCGCCCTCGACGGTCAGGCAGACCGAGGTCTTGGAGCGGCTCGCCGGATCGGCGGCCAGGTGCCCGAGCCACGAACGCTCCGAAACGATCTTGTCGAGCGCGGCGGCGTTGGCGTCCGAGCGCGCCTTGAGGCCGGCGAGCCCGCCGAGGCCCTTGGCCCACTCGAGCGCGAAGATCGCGTCCTCGACCGCGAGCATCGAGGGCGTGTTGATCGTCTCGCCCTTGAACACGCCTTCGGTAAGCTTGCCCTTCGACACCAGGCGGAAGACCTTGGGGAGCGGCCAGGCGGGGGTGTGGCTTTCCAGCCGCTCGACGGCGCGGGGGCCGAGGATCAGCACGCCGTGGCCGCCCTCGCCGCCCAGCACCTTCTGCCAGGAGAAGGTGGCGACGTCGATCTTGGCCCAGTCGATGTCGTAGGCGAAGACCGCGCTGGTCGCGTCGGCGAAGCTGAGCCCCTCACGGTCGGCCGGGATCCAGTCGGCGTTCGGCACGCGCACGCCCGAGGTGGTGCCGTTCCAGGTGAACAGCACGTCGTTCGACCAATCGACCTGGCCGAGATCGGGCAGCTGGCCGTAATCGGCGCGGATCACGGTGGGATCGAGGTTGAGCTGCTTGGCGACGTCGGTCACCCACCCCTCGCCGAAGCTTTCCCAGGCCAGCGTGGTGACCGGGCGCGCGCCGAGCATGGTCCACATCGCCATCTCGAAGGCACCGGTGTCCGAACCGGGCACGATGCCGATGCGGTGCGTGTCGGGCAGGCCCAGCAGTTCGCGCATCAGGTCTATGCAGAGCTGGAGGCGCGTCTTGCCGATCTTGGCGCGGTGCGAGCGGCCCAGCGATTCGGTGGCGAGCTTGTCGGGGGAAAAGGTCGGCGGCTTGGCGCAGGGACCCGAAGAGAAAAACGGACGCGAGGGTTTGCGTGCCGGTACCGTAATATCAGTCATTTCTGACTCTCCTTGCAGAGAGCTCGCGCGGCGTTGGGACCGCGTGGCCCGCCGCCGCACTTAGGGGCTTGGGGGGGATTGTCAACCGATTGCGAAGCAGGTTGCCGAGGACGCGCGGCGAGCCGCCGCGTTAGCGACTTGTTAACCCTTGCCGGCCATATTGCGTTAACCTTTCGTCCACCAGGGACCCGGGCCATGCGTCGCCTGATCACCGTCCTGCCGCTACTCGCCCTGCTCGGCGCCTGCACCGCAATTCCCGACGCGCCGCAGAAACGACGGCCGATCCGCCAGTCGACCGCCACCTTCACGCCGCGGCCCGAAGCGCGCCAGTGCCTCGCGCAGCTCGGCGCCACGCGCGCCAGCTTCACACCGCTGCCCGACCAGTATTTCGGCGCAGGCTGCTCGACGCTCAACACCGTGCGCCTCGCCAGCCTGCAGGGCGACAATGCCGCGCTCGCCCTCGCCAACCTCGGCCCAGTCGCCTGCCCGCTGGCCAATACGTTCGCCGCCTGGGCGCGCTTCGGCGTCGATCGCGCGGCGCGGCAGTTCCTCGGCAGTCCGCTGGTGCGGATCGAGACGATGGGCAGCTACAGCTGCCGCAACGTCGCCGGCAGCGCCCGCCGCTCGGCCCACGCCACTGCCGAGGCGATCGACGTCGCCGCCTTCGTCCTCGCCGACGGCCGCCGCATCTCAGTGCTGGGCGACTGGTCGGGCGGCACCCCGGCCGAGCGCGCCTTCCTCCGCACGATCCACGAGAGCGCCTGCAGGCGCTTCGGCACCGTGCTGGGCCCGAACTACAACGCCGCGCACCACGATCATCTGCATGTGGAGCTGGCGGGGCGGAGCTATTG
>DASVMK010000196.1:0-3148 GCA_036384395.1 Novosphingobium sp. | reverse complement strand
TTGCGGATTCAGAATTCACTTCATGCGCCGATAACACTGGAATTGTTGAGGTCCAGCTACCTAAGCTCTGCACGCGATCTCTCGGCAATCCTCGACTACTGGACCGACGACGGTGTGTTTATCTTGCAGAAATTCGTGGATGGCAGCATCAATGTCACTTTGACGGCGCGTGGCTTAATTGCACTGGAAGAAGACATTTCCACAGCTGCGAGCGACACGGCTTTTGTCGCCATGTGGTTCGCGTCCGAAATCTCAGCTGCATTCGATGAAGGCATCGCACCAGCCGTAGAGGGACTTGGCTTGTCAATCGGCGTCCAATCGGGACCCCCTATCGGCGCGCAAAAGGGACCCCCTTTGTGCTGCGAGGACCGGTTGATGCTGGGCGCAGGTTTCGCGCTGCTGGCGGCGTAGGGAGGGCGTAGCCCGACCGGAGGCGCCAGCAGCGCGAAGGCGTTTTCTGGGTGTCTCAGCTGCGGTGCTTGAAGCGCCAGCTGTCGTTGCCGGTCTCGACGATGTCGCAATGGTGGGTGATGCGGTCGAGCAGCGCAGTGGTCATTTTGGGATCGCCGAAGACGGTAGGCCACTCACCGAAGGCCAGGTTGGTGGTGATGATGACCGAGGTCTTTTCGTAGAGCTTGCTGATCAGGTGGAACAGCAGTTGCCCCCCCGAGCGGGCGAACGGCAGGTAGCCGAGTTCGTCGAGGACCACGACGTCGAGCCGGCTGAGTTGGGCGGCCATGGCGCCGGCCTTGCCGATGCGGGCTTCCTCCTCGAGCCTGGTGACGAGATCGACCGTATTGAAGTAGCGGCCGCGGGCGCCGGCGCAGACGACGCTGGCGGTGATCGCAGTGGCCAGATGCGTCTTGCCGGTTCCCGTGCCGCCGATGAGCACGATATTGCGCCGTGCGGGCACGAAGGAGCCGGCATGGAGGGAGCGCACCAGGCCCTCGTTGATCGGCGTGCCCTCGAACACGAAGGCATCGAGGTCCTTGACCACCGGCAGCTTGGCTGCAGTCATGCGGTAGCGGATCGATGCGGCATGCCGATGCGCGGTTTCCGCCCGCAGCAGGTCGGTCAGGATCTCGTGGGTCGTGCGCTTGCGCTGCAATCCCGTGGTGACGGCTTCATCGAACGCACTGGCCATGCCCCTGAGGCCGAGCCCGCGCATCGCCTCGATCATCTCATGCCGCTGCATCGAGGCCTCGCACCGTGTCGTAGCGGGCACAGTCCGCTACTGGCGGATGGCTGAGCTTGAGGTCGACGACCACGTCGAGGGGCCGGTCGGTTGCTGGCTCGCGGTATCGCGCCAGGATGTTGAGGATCACCTCGTCGCTGGCGGCACCGGCATCGAGTGCCTCGCGGATCGCAGCCTCGACCGCGTCCAGACCATCGGTCAGCACGGCTGCAAGCACCCGGACGAAGCGCCGGTCGGCTTCGTCGCCACTCCCCAGTTTGCGGCGCAGCCTCGCCAGTGCCGGCGGCAGGTCCCAGCCCTGGAAGGGGGCGCCGTTGCGCAAAGCGCCGGGCTTGTTGGCCAACACGGGGAGATAATGCCAGGGATCATAGATCGTCCGGTCACGGCCGAAGTGCCTGGCATGTTCGGCAACAACCTCGTCACCTAGGCGCACGACGATCCGGTCGGCATAGGCACGAACCTGGACGGCCCGCCGCGCCGCCTTGGCCATGACGGAATAGCGGTTGCGGTCGAAGCTGATCAGGCAGGTGCCGGTCACAGCATGGGCTGTCTCGTGGAAGCCGTCGAACGACGACAGCATCGGCTGCAGGGCTGGCCGCTCGAGATCCAGCGCCTCGGCCACGGTCAGCTCCTTCTGCTCGGGATGCGGATGCAACGATGCCCAGCGCAGGCACTCGGCTGCCAGCCACCCGTTGAGTTCCTCGATGCTGGCAAAGCGCAGGCGGGGCTGGAAGAAGCGCCCCCGGATGGTCTGGACCTGATTCTCGACCTGACCCTTCTCCCATCCCGCCGCCGGCGAGCAGGCCGTTGGCTCGACCATGTAATGGTCGGCCATGACCAAGAACCGGCGGTTGAACACCCGCTCCTTGCCCACGAAGACTGCAGCTACGGCGGTCTTCATGTTGTCATAGATCCCCCGCAGCGGAACGCCGCCGAAGAAGGCGAAGCCCCGGGCATGGGCATCGAACACCATCTCCTGCGTCTCGCGCGGATAGGCCCTGACATAGATCGCCCGCGACGCGCACAGCCGCATATGGGCCACCTTCACGCGCATCGGCTTACCGGCGATCTCCACATCCTCGTGGCTCCAGTCGAACTGGTAGGCCTCGCCAGGCTGGAACAGCAGCGGAATGAAGGCCGGGGTGCCGTCACCCGCATCCTTGCGCTGGGCTTCGACCCAGCGTCGTGCGTAGCGCCGGACCGCATCGTAGGATCCCTCGAACCCCTCACGGCACAGCAGATCATGGATCCGGGTCATCCGCAGCCGGTCACGCCGGTGCCGGGCCTCGTTCTCCGTCAGCAGCGTATCGAGGCGCTCCTGGAACGGCCCAAGCCGGGGCAACGGCTGTACCGTGCGGTGGTAATCGAACGCGCCTTCCGGCGCACGGATCGCCTTGCGCACCACCTTGCGCGACAACCGCAGATCCCGCGCAATCGCCTTGATAGCCTTACCGTTCGCGTGCTCGCGCCGGATCCGAACGACTGTCTCCACTATCAACATCCCGATCTCGCCACCTGGAAAACCAGGCAGCCCGCTACACCATCGGAATGAGGGGTCCCTTTTAGACGCCGATCACCCCGCTAACGGGGTCCCTTTTGCACGCCGGTCCACAGTCCCGCGCCATCTGCAGGGCACTGATGCCTTTGGCTCCGTTAGTCCAAAGGGCGATGGCGAACAGGATGTCCCTGTATTCCATCTTGCGACTGGCGAAGATCGTGCCGGAAGTGGGCGAGAACTGCTTGAGGCAGGAGGCGCATTTGAAGATGCGCCGTTTGCGCTGTTCGCCCGTCTTGCGGTTCTTGACCGTGCGTTCGATCCGATAGGCGACGGCGCAGCCGCAGTGATGGCAGAAGGGTTCGCCGTTGTTCTCGACGTACCGGATCGAAATGAAGGCCTTTTCCGCTTCCTCTTCAGGCATACGGGCAACGCGCTTGAGATCAAGCGTTCGTGCC
>DASVMK010000195.1:0-6864 GCA_036384395.1 Novosphingobium sp. | reverse complement strand
CCATTGAGCTACACCCGCGTGCGGCCCGCTCATGCATGAGGCGGCGGCGGCGGTCAATTCCTCGCAGAGCGCAACGGTTTGCCGATTTGCGCGAAATGTGCCGAAATCGGTATGAAAAACCGAATACGGGTTGACCGGGGGCGCTGGTGGAAGCAGGGAAGCGCTCCGCCCGTGTCGGTGAGAGTAGCCTGGGGAAAGCGCGAGCCAATGGCGCTGGTCTGTATCGTCGATCCGATCCACCCGGTGGGCCTGACGCGCATCGCCGCCGCGCATGCGGTGATTTCGCCCGAGGGCTGGCGCGACGACCCGCGCCGTGCGGACACCGAGCTGCTGGTGGTGCGCACCACCGATCTGTCCGAAGCGCTGATCGCCGGCATGCCGCGCCTGAAAGCGATCGTGAAGCACGGCGCCGGCGTCGACAACATCCCGATCCCCGCCGCCACCGCGCGCGGGATCATGGTCGCCAACACGCCGGGCGGCAACAACTCCACGGCGGTCGCCGAGGGCGCCGTCGCGTTGATGCTGGCGCTGCTGCGCCAGGTGCGCGAGATGGACGCGGCGGTGCGCGGCAACCGCTGGAACGCGCGCTGGACCACCCGGCTCGGCGATCTCACCGGCGCGCGCGTCGGGCTCGTCGGCTTCGGCCGCATCGCCCGCCACGTCGCGAAGATCTGCGGCGCCGGCTTCGGGGCCGAGGTCGCCGCCTACGATCCGCTGGTGCCGGGCGAGGACATCCGCGCCGCCGGGGTGGAGCCCACCGATCTCGCGGGCGTGCTGGCGCGCGACGTGATCTCGATCCACACCCCGCTGACCCCCGAGACGCGCGGGCTGATCGGCGCGGCGGAGCTGGCGCGGATGCACGCGGATGCGATCATCGTGAACTGCTCGCGCGGGGGGATCATCGACGAGGCGGCGCTGGTCGCGGCGCTGACCGAGGGCCGCATCGCCGGCGCGGGTATCGATGTCTTCGCGCAGGAGCCGCCCCCCGCCGACCATCCGCTGCTGCGGCTGCCCAACGCGATCCTCTCGCCCCACATGGCCGGCGTCACCGAAAGCGGCATGAAGGGCATGGCGCTCGACGTCGCCCAGGTCATCGAAACGATCGTCGCCGGCCATCGCCCGGCCACCCTGCTCAATCCGGAGGTCTGCTGATGCGCCCGCTCAAGTCCGTCATCTACACCAAGATCCCGCGCCCCGATGCCGCGCTGCTCGCCCGTGCCGCCAAGTTCGGCGTCGCCGATCTGCACGAGGGCATGGGCCTGGTCGCGGGGCGGATGTGCCTGGCGAGCCCGGCGATGCGCCCGATCGCCGCCGGGCAGCGGGTCTGCGGCCCGGCGATCACCGCGTGGAACTACCCGGGCGACAACCTTGCGATCCACCTCGCGCTCGATAGCGCGCAGGCGGGCGACGTGCTGGTCTTCACCAATGGCGGCGGCCACCAGGGCGCGCTGTGGGGCGACGTCGCCTGCGGCTTCGCCAAGAAGAAGGGCGTCGCCGGCGCGGTGATCCACGGCGCGTGCCGCGACACCGACGCGATCCGCGAGATGGGCTTCCCCGTCTGGTCCACCCACATCTCGGTCGAGCATCCCGAGAAGCGCGGTCCGGCCGCGGTCAACGTGCCGGTGGTGCTCGATGGCGTGCTGGTTGAGCCGGGCGACGTGATCGCCGCCGATGCCGACGGTGTGCTGGTGATCCCGCGCGGGCTGCTGGCCGCCACGGTCGCGGGCGCCGAGCGCCGCGCCGAGCTGGAAGTCAGCGTGCGCGCGCGCATCGCCGCGGGCGAGTTGCCGCTCGACATCTTCGGCATCCGCGCGACGATCGCGGACGCCGGGATCGAGCAGAAGGATTGCACCTGGCTCGACGATGCCTGAAATGGGACCTGACGGGACGCGCTTGCGGTCTCCCAGCGATCGCGCCAGAACTGTGCTGAACACAAGATCAGCGGGAGAGGCCATGTCACAGACGGTCAGCGTCACGTTCGATATCGCGGCGCGCCAGGCGCACGTTGTCGGGCAGGGGCCGCGCATCGACGCAGTGCCGAACGACGGCATCGAGGAGGCGACGCACGCTCTGGTCAATAGCGTGCGCGCCGGAGCGGGGGCGCCGCCGGTGGCGGTTCTGCCGCAGTACATGCGGATGGTGCTCAAGCATCCCGAGTTGTTCCGCCGCCACATGGAAATGGGCGCGACGCTGTTCAACGGCCGCATTCCGCCGCGTCAGCGCGAACTGGCGGTGCTGCGCTGCGGCTGGCTCTGCCGCGCGCCCTACGAATGGGGCGAGCATGTCGATATCGGCAAGCGCCACGGCCTGACCGATGCGGAAGTGGCGCGCGTGACCGAAGGATCGTCCGCCCCCGGCTGGAGCGAGCACGACCGCGCTATCCTGCGCGGCGTCGAGGAACTGATCGGCGACCACGCGCTCAGCGACGAGACCTGGGCGGTCCTCGCCCGATCGTGGGACGAGGCGCAGCTCATCGAGTTTCCGATGATGGTCGGCCAGTACGTGTGCATCGCCTTCGTTCAGAACTCGCTGCGCGTACCGCTCGCCGGCGACAATCCGGGGCTGTCGCACCGGTAGCTCTCGTCTGGCGCATCCGCCCGCGCGCGCCTATGCTCGCGTGGTGGACACGCCCGAGCAAACGACCGAACCGGCCGGCGGCGATCTCGTGCGCCGGCATCGGCTGTCCACCCGCGTCTGGCACTGGCTGAACGCCGTCGCCGCGATCGTCCTGCTGATGAGCGGGCTGATGATCTTCAATGCCCATCCGCGCCTCTACTGGGGCGAGTACGGCGCCAATGCCGACTATGCCTGGCTGGAGATCGGCGCCACGAAGGGCGGGGCCACTACCGGCAGTGAGGGCGCGGTGCGGATCGGCCAAACCGTGATCCGCACCACCGGCCTGCTCGGCGTCTGGCGCGACAGCGAGGGCGCGGTCCAGGCGCGCGCGTTTCCCGGCTGGGCGACGATCCCCTCGTACTACAGCCTGGCCGACGCGCGGCTGTGGCACATGGCCTTCGCCTGGGTGCTGGCGCCGGGGCTGCTGCTTTACCTGCTCGCCTCGCTGGTCAACGGCCACTTGCGCCGCGACATCCATATCCGCCGCGCCGAATGGGTGCCGCGCGCGCTGTGGCACGACGTGAAGGACCACGCGCGGCTGCGCTTTCCCACGGGCGCGGCGGCGCTGCGCTATGCGCCGCTGCAGAAGATCGCCTATGCCGGGGTGCTGTTCGGCCTACTGCCGCTGCTGATCGCGACGGGGCTGGCGATGTCGCCGGGGATGGATGCGGCCTGGCCGCTGGTGACCGAGGCGTTCGGCGGGCGGCAGTCGGCGCGTTCGGTCCATTTCCTCTGCGCGGCGCTGCTCGTCGCGTTCGTCGTCGTCCACATCGCGATGGTGCTGGTGAGCGGCCCGTTCAACCAGGTGCGGGCGATGGTCACCGGGCGCTATCGCCTGCCACGCGGGGAACGCGAATGAGCGAGCGTGCCATCCTCAGCCGCCGGGGCGTGATCGCCGGCGCGGCCGCCGGGGCCGGGACTCTTCTGCTGTCCGGCTGCGACCGCCTGACTCAAAGCCCCGGCGTGCGCCAGGTGCTGCTCGGCGCCGAGGATTGGCACCGCGGCGCGCAGCGCGCGCTCGGCGGGCGGCAGGCGCTGGCGCGCGAGTTTGCCGAGAGCCAGATGTCGCCGCTGTTCCGCGCCAACGGCAACGCCGAGGTCGCCGATCCCGCCTACCAGCGTCACGCCGCGAGCGGCTTCGCGCAGTGGCGGCTCACGGTCGATGGGTTGGTGCGCCGCCCGCTCGCGCTGCCGCTGACGGCGCTCCAGGCGATCGAGCAGCGCGCGCAGATCACCCGCCACGATTGCGTCGAGGGGTGGAGCGCGATCGGCAAGTGGCAGGGGCCGCGGCTGGGGCATGTGCTCGACCTGGCGGGGCTGCTGCCGCAGGCGCGCTATGTGGTGTTCCACTGCGCCGACAGTTTCGGCGCCGCGCCCTACTACGAATCGATCGACCTGATCGACGCCTTCCACCCGCAGACGATCCTCGCCTGGCGGATGAACGACCGGCCGCTGCCGATCGCCCACGGTGCGCCGGTGCGCCTCCGGGTGGAGCGGCAGCTCGGCTACAAGCACGCCAAGTACGTCATGCGGATCGAGGCGCGGGCGAGCCTCGCCGGGCTCTACGGCGGCAAGGGCGGCTATTGGGAGGATGCCGGCGACTACCACTGGTACGCGGGGATTTGATCCCGGCTTGGCAGTGGGTAAAAGGCGCGCCATGTTCGCCCGACTTGCCGCGCCGTTCCTTGTCCTGTTCGCCTGCCTCATCGCCGAACCCGCGGCGGCGCGAGTCCTGGTGTCGTTCCACAGCTTCAACGGATCGATGTTCGCCGGCCGCTATCCGCATACCTTCATCCACTTGCGCGGCACGCTCGACGCGGACGGCAGCGTGGTCGACGAGAACTACGGCTACACTGCGGTCAGCGCTTCGCCCGCGGTGCTGATGGGCAACGTCGCCGGCACGATAATGATCGAGAAGCCGAAGTACCTCGCCTCGACCAACGTCCACTTCACCGTCCCCGCCAGTGACGCGCAATATCGCGCGATCGTCGCCGAAATGCGCGCCTGGCGCGATGCGCCGGGCAAGACCTATAGCCTCGACCATCACAACTGCGTGCATTTCGTCGCGCGCATCGCCGAGATTCTGGGCCTGCGCGCCGACGTGCCGCAGAACCTGGTGCGCAAGCCCAAGGCCTGGCTCAATTACGTGACGCGGCTCAATCCGCGCCTGGCCGCGGCCGAGATCAGATGAGGGTCACCAGCCGGCGGACCAGCGTGTCGGGCAAGGTCGGCTTGATGCAGGTCACCGCGTCCGGGAACAGCGCGTGCAGTTCGGCGACGGTGCCGTGGGCGGTGTGGAACAGCAGTGGCACCCCGCGCTTCTGCAGCAGCGCCGCGACCGGATAGACCTCGTGCCCGATCAGGTCGACGTCGAGCACCGCCGCGTCGATCGGTTCGCCGGCCAGCGCGACCGCGCGCGCGGCCTCGAGCGTCAGCGCCGGCCCGAGCACTTCCGCGCCCTCATCCTCGAAGGCGAATTGCATCTCGAGCGCGAGCAGGGCCTGGTCCTCGACGATCAGCACGCGCCGCCCCAGCAGCCGCTCGCCGGGGTGCGCCCGGCTCATCGGGGCGGCGTGGTGGCCGCCGGGCCGATCTCCGCCGGTCTGGAGGCGAAGGCAAGGTGGGGCGAGATGGGCGATCATGGCATTTTCGGTTCGCGTGGCAGAGTGAAGCGGAGCCGGACGACCACGCCGGTTGCCGGCCAGTCGCGCTCGATGGTGCCGCCCAATTGAATGGCCGCCAACGAGGTCATCCGCGAGCCGAATCCCGCGTTGCCGTTCGCCTGGGGCTGCCCGGTCAACGGCGGCCCGCCGGTTTCGATCCAGTCGAGGTGAATTTCCTGGTTCTCCGACGGATCCCCCGCGATCCGCCAGGTGATCGTGACGCGGCCGTCCGCCGCCGACAGCGCGCCGTACTTGGCGGCATTGGTCGCCAGCTCGTGGACGATCAGGCCGAGGGGCGTGGCCATGCGGACAGGCAGGTCGATCGCCGGTCCCTCGACCCGGACGCGCAGGCCGTGCGCGTCGGCATAAGGCTCCATCGTCTGGCCGACGATCTCGCCCAGCCGCACCCGCTCGTGCTCGGCGCCGCCCTGGCTGGCGGCATGCGCGCGCGACAGCGCGTGGATGCGGGCGCGGATGTCCTCGACGATCTCTGCGGTCTGGCCTTGCTTGCGCGCCGACAGCGTGACGATCGACAGCACCACCGCGAACAGGTTCTTGACGCGGTGGTTGAGCTCGCGCGCCAGCAGTTCGGCACGGTCGTTGGCCTCGCGCAGCCTCCCCGCCTGCTCGGCGGCGGCGGCGGCGCGAGCGCGGCTGCGTTCGGTACGAAAGCCCGCGACCACCAATGCCAGGATCGCGGCGCCAAGCACCACGATCATCGGCAGCATGCGGTTTTCCAGCTGGGCCACCCGCGCGAAGGCGATGCGGCGGCCTTGCGCGCGTTCGGCGCTCATCGCGGCGATATCGGCGCGGATGGCGTCCATCTGCAGCTTGCCGATGTCGGACCGTACCAGCGCCAGTGCCTGATCCTGCAATCCGGCGCGGCTCAGCGCGATCGTGCGGTCCATTTCGGTGACTTTGGCGCGGGCCACCGTCGCGATGCGATCGAGCCGCTCCATGTCGCGCGGGTCGTCGCGGGCATTGACGATGAGGCGCCGCGCTGTCACGAGCGACGGTTCGAACTTCCGACGGGCTTCGAGATAGGGCGCGAGATAGGTTGGGTTGCCGGTCAGCAGGTAGCCGCGCTGGCCGATCTCGGCATCGCGCAGGGCCGCAATCAGGCCCGACAGCGCCAGCAGCGCGTCGCTCTCGGCCACGGCCTGGGCGCGGGCGCTCTGCTGTGCGATGATGGTGCGGCCGATGACGAAGCCCAGCGCCAGGAGTGTCGCGGTGAGCGCCAGAAACACCGGCATCATCGAGCGACGCAGGCGCATGCGCCAATTCGCGCAGGGCGATCTTTCCGGAGCGGTTGCAGTCAAAAGCGTCGGCCCCGAAAATCGCTGCGGCGGAGGGGTTGGCTAGGCGCTGTCGCCTCGCAGGGCAATCACATACGTTTATCCGCGAGGGACGCGCGAGGCCGCGTGGCGGACGCCGTGGACAAGGCGCGGCGCGCGCTTGCCCGGTTCGGGGCTTTGCGCGATCAACGCGCATGGCGATTCTCAGCGACAAATGGATCCGGCAGGCGGCGCAGGAACAGCGCATGATCGAGCCGTTCGTCGAAAGCCAGCGGCGCGAGGGCTGCATC
>DASVMK010000194.1:0-7340 GCA_036384395.1 Novosphingobium sp. | reverse complement strand
CGGCGAAGATTCCGTTCGCTGTCGTCGGCATAGATCACGAAATGGGCCGACGATGCTTGGAGCCATTCGGCATGCGCGGGTGCCGGCAGGAATGACAACGCGGATAGTAAAAACAGTGCGATAGGCCGCATCCGATCCCCCTCGAATATCATCGCGATAACGCCATGACACTTGTTTGGAGGCAAGTGCGATTTGTTTGCAAGGAACAGGGGTATTTGCATTTCCAAGAAAAAGGCCCGCTCTCCTTGGGAGGCGGGCCTTTGCAATCAATGTGGTTCGAGCATCAGAGCTGGCCGAGCATGTGTTCGGCCGAGCTCACCTTGAACTCGCCGGGGGCTTCGACGTTGAGCTGCTCGACGACGCCGTCGTTGATGATCATCGAAAAGCGCTGGCCGCGCTGCCCGAGGCCGAAGCCCGAGCCGTCCATCGTCAGGCCCACGGCCTTGGCGAACTCGCCGTTGCCGTCGGCGAGCATGGTCACGTCGTCGCTGCCCGAGGCCTTGCCCCAGGCGCCCATGACGAAGGCGTCGTTGACGGCGGTGCAGGCGATCTCATCGATGCCCTTGGCCTTGAGCTCGGCCGCCTTCTCGACGTAGCCCGGCAGGTGCTTGGCTGAGCAGGTCGGCGTGAAGGCGCCGGGCACCGAGAACAGCGCGACGCGCTTGCCTTTGAAGTAGTCGGTCGACTGGACGGCGTCGGGGCCGTCGGCGGTGGCCTTGGTCAGCTTCACGTCGGGGAGCTTCTGGCCAACTGCGATCGTCATGGGCGTATCCTTTCCTGCGGGGTGAGATGGCGGAACGCCGCCCGATATAGGCGCGCTGCGTGACAGGGCAACTTGGGCGACATGCTTAATTTTGCTTTACCGGGATTTTTACGACGCCGGTAAGCGGCCGGCGCGCAAATTCGACCGTGGCGGGCATTGGGGCCCCGCCTTGGGGACTGACAATGAAATCGAACAGGGCGCTGGCGGCCGTGATGGCCGTCGCAGGGCTGCTGCTGGCCAACCCGGTCGCGGCGGAGACGATGAGTGCTGCCGAGAAGGTGCGGCGGCTCGACATCATGCTGATGGTCACGGGGCTGCGTTGCCGCACCGGGGCTGACAACTTCCAGGCCGACTACGGACGCTTCACCACCCGCCACATCGGCGCGCTCAACCGGGCGGCGAACGATCTCAAGGACGAACTCGCCGCGCGCTATGGCTCGGCCGGATCGGCGCGGGCACTCGACCGGCTGAGCGTGACGATGGCCAACGGCTATGGCCAGGGCCATCCCTGGCTCGATTGCCACGAGCTCAAGGAAGTCGCCGAAGTGCTGTCGTCGCTCGAAAGCTCGGAGAGCCTGGCCGAAGCGGCCGACCAACTGCTGGGCGCGGCGCGGCCGATGCGCTTCGCCTGGGCCGACCGCTAAGCCCCGCGGTTGCGCGGCGGCGAGCCGGGCGGGGGTGGCGCCAGGCGGTGATATAAAGATGTCTTTATATTTGCCTCGTCCCGCGTGAGGGGCTAAGGGCGGCGCCATGATCGGCGCCGCCCTGTTGCGTGTGCGGCGCCCGCAAGCCTAGCAATCAGGAGCATGCCCCGTGGCCACCCTCGCCGACGCCCGCCAAGATTACGTGATCGCCGATATCGCCCTCGCCGACTTCGGCCGGGCCGAGATCGCCATCGCCGAGACCGAGATGCCCGGCCTGATGGCTCTGCGCCGCGAATTCGGCGCGTCGAAGCCGCTGAAGGGCGCGCGGATCACCGGTTCGCTGCACATGACGATCCAGACCGCGGTTCTGATCGAGACGCTGGTCGAACTCGGCGCCGAGGTGCGCTGGGCGACCTGCAACATCTTCTCCACCCAGGACCACGCCGCCGCCGCCATCGCCGCGCGCGGCATCCCGGTCTTCGCGGTCAAGGGCGAGAGCCTGGCCGATTACTGGGACTATGTCGGCCGCATCTTCGACTGGGATGCCGACGGCTCGGGCGAGACCACCACGAACATCATCCTCGACGATGGCGGCGACGCCACCATGTTCGCGCTGTGGGGCGCGCGCGTCGAAGCCGGTGAGGCGCTGTTCGAGCCCGGCAACGCCGAGGAGATCGAATTCGTCCGCGCGCTCAATGCCTTCCTCAAGGCCAAGCCGGGCTACCTGACCCGCTCGGTCAAGGCGATCAAGGGCGTCTCGGAAGAGACCACCACCGGCGTCCACCGCCTTTACCAGCTCGCCAAGGAGGGCAAGCTGCCGTTCCCGGCGATCAACGTGAACGATTCGGTGACCAAGTCGAAGTTCGACAACCTCTACGGCTGCAAGGAATCGCTGGTCGACGCGATCCGCCGCGCCACCGACGTGATGCTGGCCGGCAAGGTCGCCTGCGTCGCCGGCTTCGGCGATGTCGGCAAGGGCTCGGCCGCGTCGCTGCGCAACGGCGGCGCGCGCGTGCTCGTCACCGAGATCGACCCGATCTGCGCGCTGCAGGCGGCGATGGAAGGCTACGAGGTCGTGACGATGGAGGAAGCGGTGACCCGCGCCGACATTTTCGTCACCGCCACCGGCAACGAGCACGTCATCACCGCCGAACACATGAAGGCGATGAAGCCGATGGCGATCGTCTGCAACATCGGCCACTTCGACAGCGAGATCCAGATCGCCGCGCTCGACAACTACAAGTGGACCGAAGTGAAGCCCGGCACCGACCTGGTCGAGTTTCCTGACGGCAAGCAGATCATCGTGCTCGCCAAGGGCCGCCTGGTGAACCTGGGCTGCGCCACCGGGCACCCCAGTTTCGTCATGTCGTCGAGCTTCACCAACCAGGTGCTGGCGCAGATCGAGCTGTTCACCAAGGGCGGCGACTATGGCAACGATGTCTATGTCCTGCCCAAGCACCTCGACGAGAAGGTCGCCGCGCTGCACCTGGAAAAGCTCGGCGTGAAGCTGACCACGCTGTCGCAGAAGCAGGCAGACTATATCGGCGTGCCGGTGCAGGGGCCGTTCAAGGCCGCGCACTATCGGTATTGAGGCGCAGAGCCACCCTCATCCAAGCCGCGCTAGCCGCTGATGAGGGCGGAGGTTGTAATCCTCGCCACCGGCGCATAGCGATGCGCCGATGATCCTTGACCAGACCGCGCTCGTCCTGATCGGCCTGCTGCTCGCCGCGTGGACCGTTGCCGCGGGCTGGGCGGTGCTGGCGGCGCGCGCGAAGGTCAAGAGCGTCGAGTCGATCCAGCGCAACGCCGGGCGGCTGGCGCGGATGGTCGACGAATCGCCGGCGCTGCCGCTGCTGGTCCGCGCCGACGGCAAGATCGAGGCGCCGCAGCGGCTGGCGCATTGGCTCGGACTCGACCGGGTGCCGCAGTACCTGTCCGAGCTCGATGCCGGCGAGAAGGGCCTCACCGCGGAGCAGCTTCGCCAACTCACCGAGGCGGTGCGCCGCACGCAGCGGACCGCGACGCCGTTCCATCTCGTCGTCACGCCGCGCGGATCGAAGCGCAGCCTGGCGCTGCGCGGCCATCTGGCCGATCCGCAAGTATCGCCCGGCGGGGCGGCGATGGTCTGGGTGTTCGATTTCAGCGACAGCGAGAGCGAGCTGTCGCAGCTTCGAGCCGAGGCGGCGCGGGCGCGCGGGGATTTCCTGGCCCTCGTCGCGCTGATTGAGGCGGCGCCCATCCCGATGTGGTTCCGTGCGCCCGACGGCACGCTGCGGCTGGTCAATTCGGCCTATGTCCAGGCGGTCGGCGGCGAGAACGCGGCCAAGGTGGTCGATAACGGGATCGAACTGGTCGAGACGGTCGATGGGCTCACCGCCGCGCAAGTCGCCTTGAAGGCGGCGGCGAAGAAGCAGCCGATCGAGCGCATGGTCGCCGCCACGATCAACGGCCAGCGGCGTGCGCTGAAAGTCAGCGACCTGCCGTTGTCGGACGAGGGCATCGCCGGCTACGCGATCGACGTCGAGGACATGGAGGAGCAGGCGCGCGCCTTCCGCGCCTTCCGCGAGGCGCAGCGCTCGCTGCTCGATCAGCTCTCGGCGGGCGTCGCCCAGTTCGATTCGCGCCGCCGGCTGATCTTCGCCAACCAGCCGTTCCAGCGCCTGTTCGGGATCCAGGCGGCGCTGATGGCCGATCCGCCGCCGTTCGAGCGCCTGCTCGATCTCGCGCGCGACGCCGGCCGCGTGCCCGAGGCGCGCGATTTCCCGGCCTGGCGGCGCGAGAAGACCGCCTGGTTCACCGCTGGCCAGCCGCAGGAAGAGGCCTGGGCGCTGTCGGATGGTACCCATTTGCGCGTCGTCGCCCATCCGCTGCCCGACGGGGGGCTGCTGGTCATCATCGAGGACCGCACCGAACAGCTCCGGCTTTCGGCGGTGCGCGACACGCTGCTGCGCACCCGCACCGCGACGTTCGACAGCCTGTTCGAATCGGTCGCGGTCTTCGCGCCCGACGGCCTGCTCCAGCTGTGGAACCGTCGCTTCGCCGCCGAATGGGGGCTGGAGGGTGAGTTCCTCGACACCCATCCGCATGTCGAAGGTTTGCTCGAACGCATCGCCCCCCGGCTCAAGCGCCCGGCGCAGGCCAAGCGCGTCGGCGAAGTCGTGCGCGGCGCGACGCTCGACCGCAAGCAGGCCGGCGGGCGGGTGCTGCTCGCCGACGGGCGCACGCTCGAGTTCGCGGGGGTGCCGCTGCCCGACGGCAACGGCCTGCTGATCGTCCTCGACATCACCGATTCGCAGAAGGCCGAGGAAGCGCTGCGCGAGCGTAACGCCGCGTTGATCGAAGCCGATGCGATGAAGACCCGCTTCCTCGCCAGCATGAGCTACGAATTCCGCACGCCACTGACCTCGATCGGCGGTTTCGCCGAACTGCTGCAGACCGGGCTGGGCGGCGAGCTGACGCCGTCGGGCATCGAATATGTCTCCGCGATCCTGACCTCGGTCGAGCGGCTGGGCGAGCAGATCGAGAGCGTGCTCGACCTGTCGCAAAGCGAGGCGGGGATGTTGCCGCTCGCGCAGGAGGAGATCGAGGTATTGCCTTTCGCCACCAAGCTGGTCGAGGAACGCGCGGCCCGCATCCGTGATGCCGGGCTGGCGCTCGACTTGCGTGGCGACAAGGGCGCGGGGCGGATCACCGGCGATCCGCGGCGGCTCGCGCGCGCGATCGGCCATCTGCTCGACAATGCCGTGGCGGCGACGCCGCGCGGCGGACGTATCCTGGTCGAGCTGTCGCGCGTGCGGAGCAAGGACGGCGATTTCGCGCGCTTCGTCATTTCGGACAACGGCTCCGGCATGGACACCGCCGCGCTCGCCCGCGCGCTGGGCGGCATCAAGGTGAGCGCCGACGGCAAGTCGGTCGAACGCCGCCAGGGCCTCGGCCTGCCGCTCGCTCGCCAGCTCATCGAGGCGCATGGCGGACATTTCGAACTGCTGTCCGAGCCCGGCCAGGGGACGGCGGCGATCGTCGAGTTGCCGTGAGGGTGGTCAAGCCTGTCCCCCTCCTCCTCACACTCCCCGATCTCGCCGCGATGGAACGCTTCGGCGCGGCCGTCGCCGCGCAGCTTCGCCCCGGCGACGTCGTCGCGCTCTCCGGCGGGCTTGGCGCCGGCAAGACCACGCTCGCCCGCGCGATCCTGGCGGGGCTGGGGCACGCGGGCGAAGTGCCCTCGCCGAGCTTCGCCATAGTCGAGCTCTACGATCCGCCCGCGGTGCGCCTGCCGCTGGTCCATGCCGATTTCTACCGCCTCACGCGGCCCGAGGAGGCCGAAGAGATCGGGTTGGATGACTATCGCCAGGGCGCGGCGCTGCTCGCCGAATGGCCGGAGAACGCCGGCGGCTTCACGCAGGAGCCGGGCTGCCTGTCGATAACGCTGGAAGTTGCGGATTCCGGGCGCATCGCCATTGTCGAGCCGGGGTCGGATTGGCTAGGGCGCATGCCATGTCCGTGAACCTCCCCGCTGGCGTCGAACCCTTCCTGGCATCCGCCGGCTGGTCCGGCGCCGCGATCGAGCCGCTGGCCGGCGATGCCTCGTTCCGCCGCTATTTCCGCATCCGCCAGGGCGAGAAGACGGCGATGCTGATGGATGCGCCGCCACCCAACGAGGATCCGCAGCCGTTTCTGCGCGCGGCCCGCTGGCTTGACGGCAACGGCATGCGCGCGCCGCTGATTCTGGCCGAGGACGCCGCGCGTGGGCTCGTGCTGCTCGAGGATTTCGGCGAGACGCGGATGCGCGACTACCTTGACCAGTGGCCGGGCGACGAGCGCGAGGTCTATCGCGCCGCGGTCGATGCGCTGGTCGATCTCCACCGGCTGCCGGCCGGGCCCTTCCTCGACTACTCGATGAGCGAGTACCAGCGTGAGGCTCGGCTGTTCATCGAATGGTACTGCCCGGCGCAGAAGCTTTACGTCGATGTTCCCGGCTATACCGCCGCCTGGGAGAAGGCGCTCAGCCCGCTGCTGTCGCGCCAGCGCCCCGCAGTGACGGTGCTGCGCGACTACCACGCCGAAAACCTCATGCTGCTCGGCAGTCTCAAGAAGCAGGGGCTGCTCGATTTCCAGGACGCGCTAGCCGGCCACCGCGCTTACGATCTCGTCTCGCTGCTGCAGGATGCGCGCCGCGACGTCTCCCCCGATCTCGAGGCCGAGATGTTCGACCACTACACCCGCAAGGCCAAGCCCGACGGCCATTTCCTGGCCGACTACGCGCGCCTTGGCGCGCAGCGCAACGCCAAGATCGTCGGCATCTTCGTGCGGCTGTGGAAGCGCGACGGCAAGCCGCGCTACCTCGATCTGATCCCGCGCGTCTGGGGGCTGCTGGAACGCGACCTGTCGCATCCGGCGCTGGAGCCGGTGGCGCGCTGGTTCGACGCCAACATCCCGGCCGAATTGCGCCAGGCGGGCGGGGGGAGCTACGAGCTGTGAGCACGCTCGCCAGCGACACCGCGATGGTCATGGCCGCGGGGCTCGGCAAGCGGATGCGGCCCCTGACCGCGGCGCAGCCCAAGCCGTTGGTGCGCGTCGCGGGCAAGGCGCTGATCGACTACAGCCTCGATCACCTGGCCGAGGCGGGCATCGCCAAAGCGGTGGTCAACGTCCACTATCTCGGTGACGCGCTGGAGGCGCACCTGGCGCAGCGCAAGACGCCCGCCGTCGCCATCTCGGACGAGCGCGCGCTGCTGCTCGAAACCGGCGGCGGCATGGTCAAGGCGCAAGCGTTGCTGCCCGATCCGTTCTTTTGCCTGAACAGCGACAACATCTGGCTCGACGGCCCGCGCAACGCCTTCCGCGAGCTGTCTGACGCCTGGGACCCGGCGCGGATGGACGCGATGCTGCTGGTCGTGTCGCATAGCCGCGCGCACAACTACGACGGCAAGGGC
>DASVMK010000193.1:0-1851 GCA_036384395.1 Novosphingobium sp. | reverse complement strand
TTCCCGGCGGAGACCCATCCGCCGATCACGTATCCGGTCGCGCTGCTGGCCCGTTCGACCAACCGCGAGGCCGAAGGCTTCCGCCGCTTCCTGATCTCGCGCGAAGGCAAGGCGATCTTCGCCCGCCGCGGCTTCCAGGTGCGGTAGAAGTGGAACGCGCGCCATGACGCCCGACGAATGGGAGGTCGTCCTGCTCTCGCTCAAGGTCGGCGTGGTCGCGGTGCTGGCTACGCTGCCGTTCGCCTTCGCGCTGGCCTGGCTGCTTGCGCGCGGGCGCTTTCCCGGCAAGGTGCTGCTCGACGCGCTTGTCCATCTGCCGCTGGTGATCCCGCCGGTGGTCACCGGCTGGCTGCTGCTCCTCGCCTTCGGGGCCAACGGCCCGGCGGGGCGGTGGTTCGAGCAATGGCTTGGCGTCAGCTTCATGTTCCGCTGGACCGGCGCGGCGCTCGCTGCGGCGGTGATGGCACTGCCGTTGATGGTGCGGGCGATGCGGCTGTCGATCGAGGCGGTCGACCGCCGGCTGGAGGACGCGGCGCGCACGCTCGGCGCCTCGCGCTGGCACTGCTTCCGCACGATCACGCTGCCGCTGGCGGTCCCCGGACTGCTGGCCGGCGCGGTGCTGGGGTTCGCGCGCTCGATCGGCGAGTTCGGCGCGACGATCACGTTCGTCTCGAACATCCCGGGCGAGACGCGGACGATCCCCATCGCCATCTACGGTGCCTTGCAGGTGCCCGGCGGCGAGGCGGCGGTGGCGCGGCTGTCGCTGCTCGCCGTGGTGCTGTCGCTCGCGGCGCTGGTCGTCTCCGAAATGCTGGCGCGGCGGGCCGGGCAGGGTAGGGGCGGCCATGTCCTTTGAGGTGAGCGTATCGCGCCGCCTCGGCGAAACCGAGGTTGCCGCCGCGTTCGCCAGCGGTGGCGGGTTGACCGCGCTGTTCGGTCCCTCGGGCGCCGGCAAGACCAGCGTGCTCAACATGGTCGCCGGGCTGCTGCGGCCCGAGCGCGGGCGGATCGTCGTGGCGGGCGAAGTGCTGTTCGATGCCGCCGCCGGCGTCGACTTGCCGCCCGAGCGCCGCCGCGCCGGCTACGTGTTCCAGGATCACCGGCTGTTCCCGCACCGCCGCGTGCGCGACAACCTGCTCTATGGCTGCCGCCTGGCCGCGCCGGCGCACCGCTGGATGTCGCTTACCGAAGCGACCGACTTCCTCGGGATCGGCCACTTGCTCGACCGCTGGCCGCGGGGCCTCTCGGGCGGCGAGGCGCAGCGGGTCGCCATCGGCCGGGCGCTGCTGGCAGGGCCGCGCTTCCTGCTGCTCGACGAGCCGTTGTCCTCGCTCGACGCGGCGCGGCGGGCGGAGATCGAGGCGGTGATCGTGCGCATCCGCGACGAGCTCAAGCTGCCGATTCTCCACGTCTCGCACGACCACGCCGAGGTCGAGCGGCTAGCCACCTCGATCGTCGCGATCGGCGCTTACGAGCATTCGTATTGACGGTTGCGCGATGCCGCGCCGGCTGCAACATTCGCTCGAGGGTCCGTACTCAATACCAGCGCCTTCGAGGTTTGAAGAAAAATGGCCCAGCACAAGGAGAGAGGGCGCAGGAATATGTCGATATTTCAAGACCTCTCGACGCCCGGATGGGCCATTTTGATCAAATCCCTGCGAGACGCCTAAATGGCTCCCATCTCGAACCAAGCCGCCCTTGGAAAGGCAACCAGCCTTCCCTGCGGGCAGCTTCGCCCGATATGTTCGCCATTTGGGCGCCTCGAAGGCGCTGGTATTGAGTACGGACCCTGGATGACGGTTCTCCCAGCATGATCCTCGGTGCGGTTCTTGCCGGCGGGCACTCGACCCG
>DASVMK010000192.1:0-33085 GCA_036384395.1 Novosphingobium sp. | reverse complement strand
GTCCTTCGCGCCGTCGAGCGCGATTGCCTGGCGCAGGCGGCGGATGTGAACGTCGACGGTGCGCAGTTCGATCTCGCTCTCGGTGCCCCAGACTCCGTCGAGCAGCTGTCCGCGGCTGAATACGCGGCCTGGGCTCTCCATCAGGAAACGCAGTAGGCGGTACTCGGTCGGGCCGAGGTGCAGCGCCTTGCCCCGGCGCGACACGCGGTGCGCTACGGGATCGAGCGAGAGATCGCCCACGGTAATACTCTCGCCGGCGAGTGCCGGGCGGATGCGGCGAAGGACGGCAGCCACGCGGGCGAGCAGTTCGCGCGGGGAGAAGGGCTTGGTCAGGTAGTCGTCGGCGCCGGTCTCCAGCCCGCGGATGCGGTCGTCCTCGGCCTCGCGCGCAGTCAGCATGATGATCGGAACGTGCGCGGTTTCCTTGTCGCGGCGCAGACGGCGGCAGACCTCGATGCCGCTGGTGCCTTCGATCATCCAGTCGAGCACGACGAGGTCGGGAAGCTGTTCTCTGGCAAGCAGCAGCGCCTCGTCGCCATCGGCGGTGACGGTGACGGCGTAGCCTTCGGACTTGAAGCGGAACTCGAGCAGCTCGGCGAGCGCGGGGTCGTCCTCGACCAGCAGCAGTTTCGGCGCGCTCATCAGGCGGCCGCCGTTTCGTCGCGATCGGTCAGGTAATCGCCGGTGGCCGCGTAATAGACCATCTCGGCGACGTTGGTCGCATGGTCGCCGATCCGTTCGAGGTTGCGCGCGACGAACAGCAGCTGCGCGGCGCTGCTGATCGTCGAGGGGGTCTCCATCATGTGGCTGACGAGGTTGCGGAAGATCGAATCGTAGAACGCGTCGACCTTCTCGTCGCGCTGGATCACTTCGCGCGCCAGATCGGGATCGCGCGCGGCATAGGCGGTCAGCACGTCGTGGACCATCTCGCCCGCGACTTCGGCCATCGCCGGGATCAGCGTCAGCGGCTCGAGCTGCTTGCGTCGTTCGATCTGGGGCGCGCGCTTGGCGATGTTCTTGGCGTAGTCGCCGATGCGTTCGAGAATGCCGGCGATCTTCAGCGCGGCGACCACCTCGCGCAAGTCGTCGGCCATCGGCGCGCGCAGCGCGATGATCCGTACCGAGAGCCGGTCGATCTCGGATTCGAGCGCGTCGATCCGCTTGTCCCGCGCGACGACTTGCGCCGCGAGCTCCTCCGATCCGCGGATCAGCGAATCCATGCCCTCGCTGATCGCCACTTCGGCGAGCCCGCCCATTTCGGCGATCAGCCCGCGCAGGCGGGTGATGTCCTCGTCGAAGGCCTTGACGGTGTGTTCCTGAGCCATGCCGATGATCCTGCTTCGCGGGGGCTTAGCCGTAGCGCCCGGTGATGTAATCCTTGGTCCGCTCTTCGCGCGGATTGGTGAAGATGTCGTGCGTCTGGCCTTCCTCGACGATCTTGCCGAGGTGGAAGAAGGCGGTGCGCTGCGACACGCGCGCGGCCTGCTGCATCGAGTGGGTGACGATGACGATGGCGTAGCGTTCGCGCAGCTCGTCGATCAGCTCCTCGATGCGCGCGGTGGCGATGGGATCGAGCGCCGAGCACGGCTCGTCCATCAGGATCACCTCGGGATCGACGGCGATGGCGCGGGCGATGCACAGGCGCTGCTGCTGGCCGCCCGACAGTGCGGTGCCGCTGTCCGAGAGGCGGTCCTTGACCTCGTCCCACAGCCCGGCGCGGCGCAGCGAGCGCTCGACGATGCCGTCGAGATCGGACTTGGCCGAGGCGAGGCCGTGGATGCGCGGGCCGTAGGCGACGTTCTCGTAGATCGACTTGGGGAACGGGTTGGGCTTCTGGAACACCATGCCCACGCGCGCGCGCAGCTGCACCACGTCCATGCCCGAGCGATAGACGTCCTCGTTGTCGAGCAGGATCTCGCCCTCCACCCGCGCGCCGGCGATGGTGTCGTTCATCCGGTTGAGCGTGCGCAGAAAGGTCGACTTGCCGCAGCCGGACGGGCCGATGAAGGCCGTGACGTAGCGGTTGGGGATCTTGATCGAAACGTCGTCGATCGCGCACTTGTCTCCATAGAAGACCGAGACGTTGCGCGCCTGGATCTTAGGCGCCTGGGTGGTCGTCGTGTGCATGGTCACCAGCGTTTCTCGAAGCGGTTGCGAAGGTAGATGGCGAGGCCGTTCATCACGAGGAGGAACAGCAGAAGCACGATGATCGCGGCCGAGGTGCGCTCGATGAAGCCCCGGTCGATCTCGTCCGACCACAGGAAGATCTGCACGGGCAGCACGCTCGACGGCGCGGTGAAGCCGTCGGGCGGGGTGGCGACGAAGGCGCGCATGCCGATCATCAGCAGCGGCGCGGTTTCGCCCAGCGCGCGGGCCATGCCGATGATCGTGCCGGTGAGGATGCCCGGCAGCGCCAGCGGCAGGACGTGGTGAAACACCGTCTGGACCCGGCTGGCGCCGATGCCGAAGGCGGCGTCGCGGATCGACGGCGGCACCGCCTTGATCGCGTTGCGGCCCGAGATGACGATGACCGGCATCGTCATCAGCGCCAGCGTCATGCCGCCGATCAGCGGCGCTGAGCGGTAGTGCGGGAAGATCGCCAGGAAGACCGCGAGGCCGAGCAGGCCGAAGATGATCGAGGGCACCGCCGCCAGGTTGTTGATCGAGACCTCGATGATGTCGGTCCAGCGGTTCTTGGGCGCATATTCCTCGAGGTAGAGCGCGGCCAGCACGCCGACCGGGAAGGCCAGCACCAGCGTGACCAGCATGGTCAGGATCGAGCCCTTGAGCGCTCCCCAGATGCCCACCGCCTGCGGATCGATGGCGTCGCTGCGGGTGAGGAAACCGAGGTCGAACGCGCGGACCAGCTTGCCGTCGCGCTTGAGCTGGCGTGCGATGGGGCCGAGCTCGCGCTTGCCTTCGCCGCGATAGGCGGCGGCCAGGTCGCGGGAGACCGGCACCGAGACGTCGATGCGGGCGCGCAGCCGGGTCGGATCGGCGATGAGCAGCCGGCCGACTTCGCGCCAGGCGTCGTCGCTCAGCTCGCCCGCGGCGACCGGACCGGCGGCCTGCGCGGCGGCGGTGGCCAGCGCGTCCTTCAGGCCCGCGGCTTCGAGCGCGCGCAACCCGTCGTCGCCCTGGAGCCGATCGGGCTGGATATCGAGCGCGGCGGCGCGGAAATCGACCGGGAATCGCAGTTCGGTGCGCTGGAAGCCGCCCACCGCGTTCGACGTCATCGTGAACAGCAGCACCGCAAGGACGAGCGCGGAGAACAGGATGGCGGCCATCCCCAGCGCGCGGAAGCGGCGTTCCGCGGCATAGCGCTTGCGCACCCGCGCGGCGAAGCGCGCGTCGGCGGCGAGTTGGCGCCCGGATTGGTCGAGAGCGTTCCCGCCGATGGTGTTGCTGGCGTCAGTCATAGGCCTCTCGGAACTTCTTGACGACGCGCAGCGCGATGAAGTTGAGCGCCAGCGTGACGAGGAACAGGACGAAGCCGAGCGCGAAGGCCGATAGCGTCGCCGGATGGTCGAAGCTGCCTTCCCCGGTCAGCATGGCGACGATCTGGAAGGTGACCGTGGTCATGCTCTCGAACGGATTGGCGGTGAGCCGCGCGGTCGCGCCGGCGGCCATGACGACGATCATCGTCTCGCCGATCGCGCGGCTGACCGCGAGCATCACGCCCGCGACGATGCCGGGCAGGGCGGCCGGGATCAGCACCTTCTTGATCGTCTCGGAGGTTGTCGCGCCCATCGCCAGGCTGCCGTCGCGCATCGCCTGCGGCACCGCGGCGATCGAATCGTCGGCCATCGAGGAGACGAACGGGATGATCATGATGCCCATCACCAGGCCGGCGGCCACCGCGCTCTCGCTCGAGGCGCTGGCGATGCCGATCGCCTGCGCCGCGTCGCGCACGGCGGGGGCGACGGTGAGCGCGGCGAAGTAGCCATAGACCACGGTGGGCACGCCCGCGAGGATCTCGAGCAGCGGCTTCATCCACTTGCGCAGGATCGGCGAGGCATATTGGGTGAGGTAGATCGCGCTCATCAGGCCGAGCGGGATCGCGACCAGCATGGCGATCACCGCGCCGATCACGAACGTGCCCCAGAACAGCGGCAGCGCGCCGTAGTTCTCGCCCACGTTCGGCCCGGGCGTCGCCATCGGGTCCGGGCTCCAGTGGGTGCCGAGCAGGAAATCGACCGGGCTGACGATGCCGAAGAAGCGCGCGGTCTCGAAGACCAGCGAGGCGAGGATGCCGAAGGTGGTGAAGATCGCCACCAGCGAGGCGGCCAGCAGCGCCAGCATGACCGCGCGCTCGACGCTGGTGCGCGCGGTGAAATCGGGGCGGATCCGCACGAAGGCGAAGGCGCCGCCGGCGAAGCCGAGCAGCAGCGTCAGCACGATGCCGATCGTGCCGTAGCGCGTGAAGGCCGCGCGGTAGGGCTCGACGAATTCGTTCGCCAGCGGGTTGAAGGTGCCGAACGATGCGCCCGAGGCGACCGCGCGCGCTTCGGCGAGGATCGTCTCGCGCTCGAAGCCGAAGCTTGGCAGCTGGGCGGCGGCGGGCGTGGTGAGGATGTGCGCCTCGACCATGCCCGCGCTGATGCCGCCCCAGGCCAGCGCGAAGATCAGCGCCGGCACCGCCGCCCACATCGCCACGTACCAGGCGTGGTGAACCGGCAGCGAGTGCATGCCGCGCAAGCCGGCGCCGCGCCGAAGGGTCGAGGCCCGCGCGCGCGCCGTCAGCCAACCGATCAGGCCAAGCCCGATGGCGAGAAGGATGGGGATGACGGGTGACACGCGGGCGGGCTCTCGCTTTCGAGGTTGGGGTTACTTGAGCTGGGAAGGATCGAGCGGGGTGAGCGCGCTCGCCAGCTTGGCGCTGTTCGCCTGCACGTCGTCGGGCGAGACGACCATGCCCTGCTTGGCCAGCAGGCCATCGCGGCCCCAGCTCTTGGCCCATTCGGCGACGAATTCCTTGAGACCCTTGATGGCGTTCAGGTGCGCGGCCTTGACGTAGATGTAGAGCGGCCGGGCGCCCGGATAGCTGAAGTCGGAGATCGACTGGTAGGTCGGCACGATGCCGTTCATCGTCAGGCCCTTCAGCTTGTCGGCGTTCTCTTCGAGGTAGGAGAACCCGAAGATGCCGATCGCCTTGGGATTGGCCTCGAGCTTCTGGACGATCAGGTTGTCGTTTTCGCCGGCGTCGACATAGGCGCCGTCGCTCCGCACCGCGGTGCAGTATTCGTCGTGCTTCTCCTTGTCGGTGTCCTTCAGCGCCTTCATCGCCGGATCGCTCTCGCAACCCTTGGTGAGGATCAGCTCCTTGAGCGCGTCGCGCGTGCCCGAGGTCGAGGGCGGGCCATAGACCAGGATCGGCAGGTCGGGCAGCGCCGGGTTCACGTCCTTCCAGGTCTTGGCGGTGTTGGGCTTGCCGAACGGCTTGGCGGCGAGCGCCTTGTAGACATCGGCCTGGGTGAGCGCGAGGCCCGCGCCGCCCTTGGCTTCGGCGAAGGCCACGCCGTCGAGCCCGACCTGGATCTCGACGATGTCGGTCACCTTGTGGCTGGCGCAGTTGTCGTACTCGGACTTCTTCATGCGCCGCGAGGCGTTCGCGATGTCGGGATACTGCGCGCCGACGCCGTCGCAGAACAGCTTCATGCCGGCGCCGGTGCCGGTCGATTCGATGATCGGCGACTTGAAGTCGGGGTTCGACTTGGCGAGCGAATCGGCGACCGCCTTGGCGAAGGGATAGACGGTGGACGAACCGACCGCGCGGATCTGGTCGCGCGAGGCGTTCTCGGCGCCGCCGCAGCCGGCGAGAACCGCGCAGGCCGCCGCCGCGGTGGCAAGGCGCAGGCTGATATTCTTCATGAGATGATCCCCTATCGACATGTGTCGAAGGCCCCTCTGCGCATGTTCCATGACAGTGTTATGACAGCTTCGCATCGGCCGCCAGAGTGACCGGGATCCGCACGGTGACGGTGGTGCCGACGCCTTGCGTGCTGGTGATGTCGAGTTTGCCGCGATGGCGCTCGACGATGTGCTTGACGATGGCGAGGCCCAGGCCCGTGCCGCCGCCGGCGCGGCTGCGGCCCGGATCGGTGCGATAGAAGCGGCGTGTGAGGTGGGGCAGGTGTTCGGGCGCGACCCCGGCGCCGCGGTCGGCGACGCGCACTTGCGCTTGGCCGCGGTCGATGCCGAGCGTCACCGCGACCGGCTGGTCGGGGTCGCCGTACTTGAGCGCGTTGTCGACCAGGTTGCGCACGAGCTGTTCGAGCTGCCTGGCGTCGCCGGTGACGGGCACGGTCTCGTCCGGCCGGTCGAGCGCGATGCGCGCGGTGCCGATGGTGGCGGTGAACTCGCCCACGACGCGCGCGACGAGCTGGCCGAGCTCGATCGCCTCGCGCGGGGGATCGTGCTTGTCGGCCTCGAGCTGCGACAGCGACATGAGGTCGGAGACCAGGCTCTGCATCCGCCGCGCCTCGCGCAGCACCGTGGCGTGGAAGCGCGCGGCGGTTTCGGCATCGACCGTGTCGGGCGCGTCGGCCAGCGTCTCGACATAGCCGATGATCGCGGCGAGCGGCGTGCGCAGCTCGTGGCTGGCGTTGGCGACGAAATCGGTGTGCGCGCGGCTGATGTCGGCCTCCGTCGTGCGGTCCATCAGCTCGATCATCCAGTAGCGCGCGTCGATCCGCCGGCGGGTGAGCTGCCACAGGCTGCGCGCGCCGGTCAGCCCGCGGATGGTCACGCTGCCGCCGTCGGGCAGTTCGAGCAACCGCACCGCGTCGGGATGGCGCAGCGCGATGCGCGGGTCCTGGCCGATGATGTGCCCGCCCAGCGCCCCGCGCGCGGTGGCGTTGGCCGCGAGGATCCGATCGCGGTCGAACAGGACGAGGGGAATGCCGAGCGGCTCGATCAGGTCCGCCATGAGATCGTGCGGATCGCCGGCGCGTCCATCGGCCGTTTCCACCGGCGCCGGCTCGGCGCGGCCGAGCCACAGCGATCCCGCCCAGATCACCAGCACCCCCAGCGCCAGCCAGGCCGAAGCCCCGGCGGCGAACATGCCGATTCCCGTGCCGATCGCGAGGATCAGTCCCGCCCAAGGTGTCGCGCTGTTGCCGGTCATAACGAAGCGCATCTGTAACCCCCGGGACCGACGCCCGCCATCGCAATGGCGGCGCAACTTAACAGTTTTGTGACAGTTCCCCGCCGCGGGGCCGTCTGAACGGGACGGACCGCGCGCCGCGCCATTGCCTAGCCGCCGCGATGCGCGGATAAGGCCGCATGACAGAACCGAGACACTTCGGGGACACGCCGCGCAAACCGGCGCCCCTGGCCCGCATCCAGCAGAACTGGCTGGCCCGCCATGAACGGGCGCTGCTGACCTGGCTTTGCGCACGGATGCCCTTCTGGGTGAATTCGGACCGGCTCACCGCGCTGGGCCTGGTCGGCGCGATCATGGTGTTTGCCGGCTATGCGCTGAGCAACCTCGGCCCCGGCTGGCTGGCGCTGTCGATCGCCGGCTACGTCGTCCACTGGTTCGGCGATTCGCTCGACGGCAGCCTGGCGCGTTATCGCGGGGTGGAGCGACCGTCCTACGGCTATTTCATCGATCATAGCTGCGATGGACTGGCGACGCTGCTGATCCTCGCGGGCATGGGCCTCAGCCCGTTCGTGACGATGGACATCGCGATGATCGCGCTGGCCGGTTACCTGCTGTTGTCGATCCACGCCTTCCTCTCGGCCAGGGTGTTGGGCGAGCTCAAGCTGTCGTACCTCGCCGCCGGTCCCACCGAGTTGCGGATCGTGCTGATCGTGCTGACCTCGGTGATGATGGCGCTCGGCACAGGGCCGGGCCTGTTCGGCGCGATCTCGGGCTTCGATCTGTTCGTCGGCACGGTGGGCCTCGCGCTGATCGTGCTGTTCGTCGCGCAGACGCTGGTCACGGGCCGCCGTCTCGCCCGGTTCGAGCTTGAGCGCTGAGTTTTTGTGGGTCGCATCGCTATTCGCGGAGCCGAAGACCAGCGCAGCTAAGACCGGTTCCCACTTCTCCGCGCGATGCTCTAAAACAGCGACAGCACCGCCACCAGCGCACCCCACAGCGCCAGCGTGACGCCGACGATGATCGCGGCGCGCGCGAGCGGCGGCAGTCCCGGCTCCGGGGTCGTCACCGCCGCCCCCAGTTCCTCGCCGGGCGAGCGCAGCATCGCGGCGCTGACCGCGCCGAGCGAGATCGGCCGCTCGAACTCGCAGCCGTGCATCGCGCCCTTCTTCCACATCACCGTGGCGGTGGTGGCGCCGGCCTCGGGCAGGTCGATGGTGATCGCTTCGCCCACCGCGAGGTCGGATGTGGATTCGATCAGGAAGCCGGTCAGCGATAGGTTGTGGATCAACACGTCGATCGCGTTGGCGCCCAACGACCCCGGCGTATGAAGGCGCAGGCTGCGACGGGCGGCGCCACGCAGGTTCGCCGTATCGCCGATCGGATCGATCCGAAGCTCGGCACGCCACGCCATCATCGTCCCCAATTCCCTTTCGATTGGGCCCTTGTGACAGTGACTTCGTAAACGGGGTCCTTACAGGCCAGAGGGATTTGCCCGTTCCGCGCCCGCCTGTGCATTCCATCCGCCGGCGGTGGCGGCGTGCAGCCGTGCGATATTGAGCGCCTGGCGCGCCCGCACGTCGATCAGCGACAGCCGGGCGCGCTGATCGGCGCGGTTGGCATCGAGCACTTGCAGCACGCCGCTGTTGCCCACCTCGAAGCTGCGCCGCGACAGGTGCAGCGACCGGGCGGAGATCTGGGCGGCGCGCTGCTGCGCGGCCAGCGTCTCGCCGTCGGTGGCGAGCGCGGAGAGCAGGCTGGAAACCTGGCCGAACGCTTCGAGCACCACCTGGCGATAGGCGGCCGCGGCCGCCTCGGCCTCGGCGACCGCGGCGCGCTTGCGGGCGCGCAGCGTGCCGCCGTGGAAGATCGGCGCGGTCAGGCCGGAAAAGACGTCGAAGGCGCGGAAAGTGCTGGTCAAGAGATCGCCCGGCCGGGTCGCCGCCTGGGTCAGCGAGGCGCCGAGCGTGACGTTGGGATAGAGCTGGGCTTCGGCCATGCCGATCGCCGCCGTTGCGGCGTGAAGCCGCGCCTCGGCCGCGAGGATGTCTGGGCGCCGGCGCACCAGCGCCGAGGGCAGGGCGACGGGCACCGTCTCGGGTAGCCGCATGTCGGCCAGCGAGAAGCCGGTCTCGCCCAGTTCGGCCGGGCTGATGCCGAGCAGGACCGCCAGCATGGCGCGGCCCTCGGCCAGGTGTTGGCGCAGCGCGGGCAGGTTCGCCCGGTCGGCGGCGAGCTGGCCTTCCGCGCTCAGCACCTCGACCAGGGTGCCGACCCCGGCGCGACGCCGCGAATCGGTGAGGCGGACATTGCGCTCGTCCTCGACCAGCAGGGCCTGCTCGGCGGCGATGCGATCGTTCAGCGCCGCGATGGCCAGCGCTTGCAGCACCACCCGGGTGGCGACGGTGAGATGCGCCGCCTCGGTCTCGCGCTGCTGGGCTTCGGCCTGCGCGGCGGTACGCTCCACCGCGCGGCGGATGCCGCCGAACAGGTCGAGGTCGTAGGAGACGCCCGCTCCCAGCGTGAACAGGCTGAATTCGGGATCCTCGAGCGGCGGGGTGCCTATTCGTCCTTCGAGGCCGAAGACGGCGAAGTTGATCCGTTGGTGCTGGGCGCGGGCGCCGGCATCGACTTGCGGCAACCGCCGGCCGTTCGCGGCCAGGACTTGCTCGCGCGCGGCGGTGAGGGTCGCCCGGCTCGCGGCAAGGCTCTGGTTGTGGGCAAGCGCGCGTTCGACCAATGCGTCGAGCGCGGGGGAGCCGAAGGCCTTCCACCATTCGCGCGGCGCGCCTTCGCCAAGGCTGGCGCGCGCCGCGCCGGCATCGGCGTAGCCCGCTTGCGGCGGCGGCGGGGCGGGCGCCTCGAAGTCCGGACCCATCGTGCAGGCGCCGAGCAGCCAGAGCGGTACGGTGATGGCCAAGTGGCGCATGGTGCCTACTTGCCGGCCTCGCTGCCGGCCTCGTTGTCGGATGAACCGAACAGGCTGCGCTTGTGGCCGGTATCGACCTTGACCTGGGCGCTGAGTCCGGCCGCCAGCGCGAGCCCCTTGGGCGCCTGGTCGACGCTGATCTCGACCGGCACCCGCTGCACGACCTTGACCCAGTTGCCGGTCGCGTTCTCGGCCGGGAGGATCGAGAAGCTGTTGCCGGTGCCGGGGCTGAAGCTGGCGATCCGGCCCCTGATCTGGTGATCCGGGAACGCGTCGAGCGTGATCACCGCGGGCTGGCCGGCCCGCATGTAGCGCAGTTGGTCTTCCTTGAAGTTCGCCACCACCCAGAAGCGGGTGCCGGTCAGCATGAACACCGGCCGCCCGGCGGTGACGTAGTTGCCGATCTGGAGCTGGTTGACCTTGGTCACCACGCCGTCCTGCGAGGCGCGCACCACGGTGTCGCCCAGGCTGATCTTCGCCTTGTCGAGCAGCGCGGCGGCGCGGCGGACGTCGGGCTGCGTTTCGGCCGGGGCGGCGACGTTGCCCGACAGCGCGGCGCGCAGGCTCTCGCTCCTGGCCTTGGCGGCGGCGATGGCGTCGCCCGCGGTCCGCGCCTCGGTCGCGGCGGCTTCGTACTGGCTGCGCGAGACGATGCCTTCGGCGAGCAGCGCCTTCTGGCGCGCGGCTTCGCCCTGCGCGAAGGCGAGCCGGGCCTCGGCGCTGCGGATGTCGGACAGGCTCTGCTGGTAGCTGGCCTGCCGCGAGCCGATCTCCGCGCGCGCATTGGCGAGTTCCGCCTCGGCTTCGGCGACCGCGGCGGAAAAGCTGTCGGCGCGGATCGTGAAGAGAACCTGCCCGCGGCGGACGACCTGGTTCTCGCGCACTTCGATCGATTTCACCCGCCCGCTGATCGCCGGGGCGACGCTGACAATCCCGGCCTGGAGCTGCGCGTTGTCGGTCGATTCGTAGCGGCCGCCGGACAGATAGTAATAGAGCGCGGCCACGATCACGAGGATCGGCGCGGCCAGCAGCAGTGGCCGGCGCCAGCGCGAAAGGGGCGCGTCGTCGCTCAGCTCGCGATTTCCGGACCCGGTCGTGCCGCTTGCGACAGGCTCTGACACTGGCATGTCCATTCGAAAGATTTCGCCCCCATTTGCCCGCGCGGTACTAAGCCCGGCGGTGCTTCGCAACTGTCGCATGCCGAAAATACGTAATGAATGTGGGCGGTGTGGCCGTACTGCGTCTCTATTCGGCCAGGAAAGACTTCACGTCGGCCACGAAGCGGTCGAGCTGGTCGTGGTGCAGCCAGTGCCCGGCGTTCGCGTATTCGATCAGCCGGGCGGTGCGGAAATGCCGGATCCGGCCGTCCTTCGCCGGATTGGAGGCGAAACTGTCGGCCCCGTAGAGCAGGAGCATCGGGCATGCGACCGCCTGCCACAGCTTCTCCACCTCCGAATGCGGGATGTCGGTCGGCGACCAGACGTTCAGGTAGTTGTCGAACTTCCAGGTCCAGGTGCCGTCCTCGTTGCGGTTGATGCCGTGGACGGTGAGGTGCTGCGCCTGCTCGTCGGAGAGGAAGGTGTTCTCGTCCTTCATCCGCGCGTAGGCGGCCTCGATCGTCGGGTAACGGCGCGGCAGGCGGCCCGCGGCCTTGCGCTTGTCCTCGATCCACTTGCGCAGCCGCTCGGCGGTGCTCATCGCGTCGGTCTGCGCCTGGAGCTGCGGCGAGAGGCCGAGCCCCTCGATATTGACCAGCTTGCGCACTTTTTCGGGATAGAGCCCGGTGAAGCGCGTGGCGATGTTGCCGCCCAGCGAGTGCGCGATGATCGTCACCTGCTCGTAGCCCAGCGTGTGGACCAGCTGCGCGAAGTCGTAGACGAAGGCGTTCATCGCATAGACGCCGTCGGGCGACCAGGCGCTGTCGCCGTGGCCGCGCAGATCGGGCGCGATGACGTGCCAGTCGTGGCGCAGCTCCTCGGCCACCCAGTCCCAGCTGCGGCAGTGGTCCCGGCCGCCGTGCTGAAGGATCAGCGGCGGTGCGTGCGGGTTGCCCCAATCGACGTAATTGAGCCGTAGCCGCTGCGAGATGAAGCTGTGCGAGGTGGGGCCGGTCGGTGTCATCTGGCGAGGGTGGCGCGGGAAGGCGGGTGCCGTCAACTCCCGGCCGCGGGCTGCGTCCGAGCATGTGTTGGGGAGAAGCGGCGCCCGCGCTCTGGCATTGGCGGGAGACTGTGCCTATTTCGCCCCTTCGGAGGACTTCATGGCGATACATACCACCCGCATGCTGATCATCGGTTCCGGCCCCGCCGGGCTTTCCGCCGCCATCTACGGCGCGCGGGCCGGGCTCGAGCCGATCGTGGTGCAGGGGCTGCAGCCGGGCGGGCAGCTGACCATCACCACCGATGTCGAGAACTATCCGGGCTTCCGCGACGTTATCCAGGGCCCCTGGCTGATGCAGGAGATGCAGGCGCAGGCCGAGCATGTCGGCACGCGGATGATGTGGGACACGATCACCTCGGTCGACCTTGACGGCCCGCCGTTCCGCGCGATCGGTGATGACGGCGACATCTACGAGGGCGAAACGCTGGTAATCGCCACCGGCGCGCAGGCCAAGTGGCTCGGCGTGCCGGGCGAGCAGGAACTGGGCGGCAAGGGCGTCTCGGCTTGCGCCACGTGCGACGGGTTCTTCTATCGTGGCAAGAAGGTGGTGGTGATCGGCGGCGGCAACACCGCGGTCGAGGAAGCGCTCTACCTCACCAACCACAGCGACGACGTCACGCTGATCCACCGCCGCGATTCGCTGCGCGCCGAGAAGATCCTGCAGGATCGGCTTTTCGCCAATCCGAAGATCACCGTCCTGTGGAACAAGGCGGTCGACGGCTTCCTTGGCGATCCCTTCGCCGGCGGGCTGACCGCCCTGGCGCTGACCGACACCGCGACCGGCGAGAAGTCCGAGATCGCCGCCCAGGGCGCCTTCGTCGCCATCGGCCACGCGCCCGCGACCGAGCTGTTCAAGGGCCAGCTCGAGCTCGACGACAGCGGCTACATCGCGGTCACCCCCGGCACGCCCAAGACCGCGATTCCCGGCGTGTTCGCCTGCGGCGACGTGATGGACCACACCTACCGCCAGGCGGTGACCGCCGCCGGCACCGGCTGCATGGCCGCGCTCGACGCCGAGCGCTTCATCGGTGAGCGCGAGTTCGCGCTGCATCAGGCGGTGGTGGCGGAGTAAGCGCTATCGCGCGGCCTTACCCCCGCAAGATCTCGATCACTTGCGCGGCGAGCCAGTCGCGCGCGGGGGCTTCCACGTAGGAGTGGCTGGCCTCCGGGCAGCGGCGAATGCGCGGGTCGGTGCGGTCCCAGGCGGCGAGGAAGGCTTGCGCGGTGCGGTCGCGCTCGGCGACGAGGAAGCGCACGTCGCCTGCGAAGTCCGCGATGCCGGCCGCCATTTCCTGCGCCAGGCCGGGCGGCGGCGGCGCGGGGCGCAGCGCGTCGCGCAGCGAGGCCAGGAGCTTGGCGGGCGAGACTTTGCCGCTCAGCAGCCGAAGGATCGCGCGGGGATCGGCCAGGCGGCGGCGATAGTGGTCGCGTAGCGCCTCGGGCGGGGGCGGGGCGTCGTCCTGCTCGATCGTCCAGGGATTGGACAGGATCAGCGCGTCGAGCCCGGCGCCCTCGGCCAGCATCAGCGTGCTCGCGGCGTCGCAGTTGCCGAGGCCGGCGATCCGCGTCAGCTGCGGACAGGCGGCGCGGAAGGCGGTGAGCGCTGCGGCGATTCCCTGAGCGCGGTGGCGGAAGCCGAGGTTGGTCCCCTCGCTGTCGCCGACGCCGGGGTGATCGAAGCGGAGCACGGGGAAGCCTTCGCGGGCCAGCCGCGCGGCGAGTTGCGCCTGGCCCGCCCACGCGCCCGCGCGCAGTTCGTTACCGCCGGTGACCAGCAAGAGCCCGGCATCGCCATCCGCCGCATCGAGCGTGCCCGCCAACGTGGCGCCTTCGCAGGCGAACGTCAGATGCCGCCGGCTCATGCCGTCACCCCGATCGCGACGATCGCGGCCAGCGCATCGGCCTGCGCGCGGTCCTCGTCGGGTTCGGCGCGCAGCCAGAGCCCGCCGCCGCCGAGGTCGGCCTGCGCGATCTCCGATTGCCGCGGGTGTTCGGCGGGCACCAGCGTCTGGAACTGGCGGACGAACTCGGCCGAGAGGCGATAGCCGGCGAGCTCGATGCCGTGTTCCAGCGCTGCGGCGAGCAGGCCCTCCTGCGTTTCGTCGCGGCCCGCTTCGCGCGCGGTGAGGATGCGGGCGCGGATCATCTGGCGCAGCATCGTCGCGCCCTTGACAGGAGCATAGCGCCAGCCGGGCAGCGCCGGTGGCAGGAACAGCGCCCCAGCGCGGATGCCGAGCACATGCGTCGCGCGGAAGTGGCTCGCGGCGTTGATCACCGCGTCGGACCAGTCCTCCGGCTCCTGGCCTTCGAGCGGTTCGAGGCTTTCGTTGCACCCGGGCAGGTCGGGCAGGAAGCAGTCGATCCCGGCGCCGTCGAGCCGGCGCATGACCTCGACGGTCAGGCGCCGCATTCGGCTCGCTTCCTCGAACAGCGCGGGCACGATCAGCAGGCGCGGGGCGCGGCCCTTATCGAAGGCGAGCGCGTATTCCTCGGCGGTCCGGCCGCCGGGCAGCGGACAGGGCCAGGTCGTGAGAATGGCTTAGGTTCCCGCGCGCTTCGCTTCGGCGAAGGCGAGCAGCAAGCCGTAGCTTTCGAGCAGTTCGCCATCGATCTCGTCGTCGTCTATGACGATGTCGAGGCGATCCTCCATCTCGGTGAGCAGGCCGGCGACGGCCATCGAATCGAGTTCCGGCAGATGGCCGAACAGCCCCGAATCCGGGTTGAAACCCTCAGCCACGCCGGGCTTCAAGCCCAGGACGTCGGTAAGGATCTGGCGGAGCAGTCGATCGGTATCGTTTTGCATCGTTCCCCCGGGAGCGCGGCGACCCGCGGGCCTTTAGCCACGGTTCGCGCTTGCAGCAAGGCGGCTGAACGCCCGCTTGGCCAGCGCCGGCCAGTTCGCCGGTCGCGCGGGCCGGAAAAGGTCGAGCCGATAGCGCAGCCGGACCTCCTCCATCCAGTCGCGCTTGTAGCCGTCGTCGCCGGTGCCGAAGTCGATCGTTTCGACCCGGTCGCGGTCGATGACATGCTCGAACAGCGCGGCGCTGAGGCTGGTGCCCGGCGACAGCGGCTTGGCCGCCTCGCGGTGGGCGAGCTTGTGGATGAAGGCGGTGCCGCCCTCCACGGTCCAAAACTGCGCCGCCACCGCCTCGCCATCGGCCTCATCTCGCACATGCGCGACACCCAGCCGCAGCCGCCCGGCGGCGCCCTCCGTCTCGGCGAAGGCGCGCAGGAAGGCGGGCGAGCCTTCCTCGGGCTTCCAGCTCTCGGCATAGATCGCCTCGTAGGCGGCCCAGGCCTCGGCATCGAAGCGGGTGTGGATCGTGCAGGCGACTTTCGCCGCCTTGCGCTTGAGCGTCGTGCGCAGCGGGCCGGGGCGCGCCGCCAGGTATTCGGCGTAGCCGCGCCCGTTGAGGTTGAGGATATGGTTTCGACCGCAAGCCACGGAAAACGCGAGCCACCCGGAACGGCGAAAGGCCCGGGCAAGTCGTTCGACGCTGCCGTCCTCGCCGGGCAGGCCGTGGAGCGACAGGCGGCCCGATCGCTTGGCCAGGTCGGCCGCCAGCGCCGCGAGAAGCGCGTCGGCGTTCGCGCCCGGCGAGACCATCGGCCGCGTCCAGAAGCTGTACCAGTTGGCCAGCGCCTCCAGCCGGCCATCGCGCGCGGTCAGCGCCAGCACCGCGCGGTGCGGCCCGTCGCGCGCCACCGCCAGCAGCGGCGCCAGGCCGCAATGCACCTCCAGCCCCTGGAGCCAGGCGAGCCGATCGAAGGGCGCGGACCGCGCGCCCTCGCCGAGCAGCGCGGCGAGATGCGGATCCGATTGCACTTCCTTAAGATCGGAATGATATGTGACGGTGATCACCCGCCCGATGTCCTTTTTTCCCGGAGCTTGTCGCCGTGCCAGCCGAACCCGAAGCCGCGATCTGGCCGCTCGACCACCTCGCCGCCCGGGGCGGGGACGATGACCCCGCGCTCGTTCTGCGCGATGCCACGCTTAGCTACAAGGACTTAAGAGACCGTGTCGCCCGTCTCGCGGGCTGGCTGCGCAGCACGGTGCCCGAGCCGGGCGCGCGGGTGGCGAGCTGGGCGGCCAAGGGCGAGACCACCTGCCTGATGCCGCTGGCCGCGGCGCGCGCCGGGCTGGTGCATGTGCCGATCAATCCGCTGCTCAAGCGCGCGCAAGTCGCACACATACTGGGCGACAGCGAGGCGCGGCTGTTGCTGGGCACGCCGGCCCGGCTGACGACGCTGGAGGGCGGCGACGTGCCCCAGGCGTGCCGCGTGCTGGCGGAGGGAGAGGCGCTGGCGGCCGCCACGAGTCTCGCCGCGCCGCTGCCGGCGTCGGCGGCGGATCCGGCCGATCTGGCCGCGATCCTTTACACCAGCGGTTCCACCGGTCGGCCCAAGGGCGTGATGCTGAGCCACGCCAACATGTGGCTCGGCGCCGAGAGCGTCGCGTCCTACCTCGGGCTCGCCCGCGACGATCGCACGCTGGCGGTGCTGCCGCTGTCGTTCGACTATGGCCAGAACCAGCTCCTGGCGAGCTGGCATGCCGGCGCCTGCGCGGTGCCGCTCGACTACCTGACCCCGCGCGACGTCATCAAGGCGATCGAGCGCCACGGCATCACAACGCTCGCCGCGGTGCCGCCGCTCTGGGTCCAGCTCGCCGAACTGCCCTGGCCGCCCGAGACCGCCGCGCGCCTGCGCCGGCTGACCAACAGCGGCGGCGCGCTGACGCCGGCCCTCGTGCGCAGCTTGCGCACGCTGTTCCCGCAAGCCCGGCTTTTCGCCATGTACGGGCTGACCGAGGCGTTCCGCTCCACCTTCCTCGATCCCGCGCTGGTCGACATCCACCCGACCTCGATCGGCAAGGCCATTCCCCATGCCGAAGTGCTGGTGATCGCCGAGGACGGCACGCTGGCCGACGACGGCGAGGAGGGCGAGCTCGTGCATTGCGGGCCGCTCGTGGCGCAAGGCTACTGGCGCGACGCCGAGCGCACCGCCGAGCGTTTCCGCCCGGCGCCGGCCGCCTCGCGCTATGGCGGCACGGCGGTATGGTCGGGCGACCGGGTGCGCCGCGACGCCGAAGGCCTGCTCTATTTCGCCGGTCGCCGCGACGCGATGATCAAGAGCGCCGGCAACCGCATCAGCCCGCAGGAGATCGAGGAGGCCGCGCTCGCCACCGGGCTCGTCGCCGAGGCGGTGGCGCTCGGTATCCCCGACGAACGGCTGGGCCAGGCGGTGCATCTCATCGTTCGCCCGCTTCCCGGCCACGCTCCCGCGCCCGACGAGCTGAGCCACGTTCTGCATCAGGAGTTGCCCAATTTCATGCTGCCCAAGGCGATTCACTGGCGCGAGGCGATGCCGATCGGCCCCAACGGCAAGATCGACCGCACCGGCCTTCTGGCGGAGCTGACATCGTGAAGCCGCTCGGTCCGATCCCGCCCGGCTTCGGCATGGTCGATGGCGTTCTCGCGGTCGATGGCGAGGCGGTGACCTCGCTGATCCGCGACGTCGAGAGCACCCCGGTGTTCATCTATTCCTCCAATATCATCCGCGCCACGGTGGACCGGTTGCGCAGCGCCATGCCCAAGCGGATTTCCCTGCACTATGCCGTAAAAGCAAATCCTTACGATCCAATCCTCAGGCTTTTTAACGAGCTGGTGGACGGTTTCGACATCGCCTCGGGCGGGGAACTGGCGATGGTCCGCGCCGCCGGCATCGACCCCGAGCTGGTGAGCTTCGCCGGGCCGGGCAAGCGCGACGACGAGATCGCGGCGGCCATCACCGCCGGGGTGACGCTGAACCTCGAATCCGAAGGCGAAGCGGTTCGCGCGCTCGGCATCGCCGATCAGCTCGCGATCACGCCGCGACTGGCGATCCGGGTCAATCCAGATTTCGACCTCAAGGGCTCGGGCATGAAGATGGGCGGCGGCGCCAAGCCGTTCGGCGTCGATGCCGAGCGCGTGCCGGCGCTGGCCCGCCAGATCATCGCCGAAGGCGCGGAATGGCGCGGGTTTCACATCTTCGCCGGCAGCCAGGCGCTCGATGCTGAGGCGATCGCCGACACCCAGGCGCAGACGCTGGAACTGGCCGCGCGCCTCGCCGAAGCGAGCGGCGCGGCGCTGCCGCGCTGCAACCTCGGCGGCGGCATGGGCATCCCCTATTTCCCGGGCGACACGCCGGTCGACGTCGCGCGGGTGGGCGAGCTGCTAGGCGAGCGGTTCGAGCGCCTGCCGCCGGTGCTGGCGCGCACCGAGTTCTGCATCGAGCTCGGCCGCTACCTCGTGGGCCAGGCGGGCATCTACGTCACCCGCATCGTCGATCGCAAGATCAGCCACGGTGAGGTGTTCCTCGTCACCGATGGGGGCTTGCACCACCAGCTCGCCGCCTCGGGCAACTTCGGCACCGTCGTGCGCCGCAACTACCCGGTGGCCATCGCCACGCGGATCGACCAGCCGGTGGAGGAGGAAGCGTCGGTCGTCGGCTGCCTCTGTACCCCGCTCGATCGGCTGGCCGACAAGGCGGGTTTTCCGCGGGCCGAGGTGGGCGATCTGGTCGCGGTGTTTTGTGCCGGGGCCTATGGCGCGAGCGCCAGCCCGGCGGCCTTCCTGGGGCAGGGTCCGGCGGCGGAAATGCTGGTGTGAACCTCCGCCTGGCGCGCTGTCCCGGATTGGGACCGCGACGAGAAAACCCGGCGAATCCTGCCGATAGTCGATAAGACTAACGCAATATTCACCCTTTTCCCGGATAGCGAGGGCTCGAATAGTCAGCAAGGTGCGCCGGAATCCCCTCTCCGGACCCCGCTGGCGCATGGGGAACTGAGCCAGATGCCGACCGATCGCTTCTCCCGCCTGCCAGCCGTGAGGTTTCTGGTTTGCAGCGCCTTGGCCAGCCTCGCGCTCGGCGGCTGCGCCGGCTCGGCGTCCGGTCCGCAACTGCCGCCGGCCTCGTTCGTGGCGATGCAGGAAGGGCCGGGCGAGGAATACGTGATCGGGCCGCTCGACGAGCTGACGATCTTCGTCTGGCGCAATCCCGAGTTGGGCGCCCAGGTTCAGGTGCGCCCCGACGGCCGCATCACCACGCCGCTGATCACCGACATGCCGGCGGTGGGCAAGACGCCCTCGATGCTCGCCGAGGACCTCAAGCTCCAGCTTTCGCAGTACATCCAGGAGCCGCTGGTCTCGGTCATCGTCAACAAGTTCTCCGGCACCTTCAGCCAGCAGGTACGGATCGTCGGGGCCACCGAAAAGCCGGCCTCGATCCCCTACCGCGCCAACATGACCGTGCTCGACGCGATGATCGCGGTCGGCGGGCTGTCCGAGTTCGCCGCCGGCAACCGCGCCCGGCTGATTCGCTTCGACAAGGCCAGCGGGCGCCAGCGCGAATACCAGCTTCGTTTGGGCGATCTCCTCAAGAAGGGGGAAAGCAACGCCAACGTGCTGTTGCAGCCTGGCGATGTTATCATCATTCCCGAAAGCGTGTTCTAAGGATGGCCGGGGGCAACCGATGAATTCCATCCTCGACGAGATCCGCACGGGGGTGCATGCGGTCTGGAAGCGGCGCTGGCTGGCGCTTGCGGTCGCCTGGGGCGTGTGCCTGCTGGGCTGGCTGGCGCTGGCGATGATCCCCAATTCCTACGAATCGAAGGCGCGTATCTTCGTCCAGCTCGACGACGCGCTGGCCGAGCAGATCGGCATTGGCGTCGGCGATCGCAAGCGCGCGATCGAGCGCGTGCGCCAGACACTGACCACGACGATCAACCTCGAAAAGGTCGTGCGCTCCACCCGCATCGGCGAGGAAGTGACCTCGCCGCGCCAGATGGACGCGGCGGTGCTGGCGCTGTCGAAGAACATCAAGGTGGTGAGCGAGCAGGACAACCTCTTCGCGATCTCCGCCGTCTCGCGCGATGGGTCGCTGTCCGATGCCGAGAACGCGAAGCTGGCGCAGGACGTCGTCCAGAAGATGATCGACCTGTTCCGCGAGGAGAACCTGGCCGGCGGGCGCGGCGAGATGACCGAATCGATCGCCTTCGTGAACCAGCAGCTCGCAGCACGGCAGAAAGAGCTGGAGAGCGCCGAGCAGAAGCGCCTCGCGTTCGAATCGCAGCATCCCGAGCTCGCCCGCGGCGGCGCCGGGGTGATCCAGCGGCTCGAATCCGCGCGCACCGAACTGCGCGGCGTCGAGGCGGACCTTGCCGCCGCGCAGAGCGCGCTCGCGGCGATCAACGGCCAGCTTGCCGGCACCCCGGCGACGATAGCGGTCGCCGGTCCGGCGGGCGGCGCGCGCGGCTCGCTCGCGCAGGCGCAGTCCGACCTGGCGTCGATGCGCGCGCGCGGCCTGACCGACAACCACCCGGACGTCATCGCGCTCAAGAACCAGATCGCCATGCTGCGCACCGCCGCGCTGACCGACAGCGGACCGGGCGGCGCGCCGAATCCGGCCTATACCTCGCTGCAATCGATCAAGATCGAGCGCCAGGCGAGCGTCCAGGCGCTCGTCGCCCGCCGCGCGGCGCTGCAGTCCGACATCGCCAGCATCAGCGCGCAGAACATCAGCAATCCCGAGCTCGCGGCCGAGGCGCAGCGCATCTCGCGCGATTACGACGTGCTCAAGACGCAGTACGACAAGCTGCTGCAGGACCGCGAGGAGCTGCGCCTGCGCGGCCAGGTGGAGACCGAGCGCAGCGCGGTGAAGTTCCAGGTGGTCGATCCGCCGTCGACCCCGCGCGCGCCCTCGGCGCCCAACCGGCCGCTGCTGCTGGCGGCGGTGCTGATCCTCGGGATTGGCGCGGGCGGGGGCGTGGCGTTCGCGCTGCACCAGCTCGGCGGCTCGTTCTCGACCACCGCGAAGCTCGAACGCACCACCGGCCTGCCGGTTCTGGGCGCGATCTCGCTGGTGCGGACCGATGCCGCGCGCGAGGCGCAGCGGCGCGGCAACAGGCAGTTCTACGCCGTTTCGGCCGCGCTGGGCGGGATCTTCGTCCTGCTGCTGGTGGCCGAGTTCATCCAGGTTCGGATGGTGGCGTGAGGGGGCAGGCATGACCGATCAATCCCGTATCCCCCTGCCGCCCCGCGACTTCGCCGGTAGTGCCGCCGATGACGGCACCGGCTCGCTGATCGAGCGCGCGGTCAAGGCCTTCGATTTGTCGGGCCTGGCTCCGCCGCCGGTGCCGCAAGGCCTCGCGCCGTCGCGCCCGCGCCCGCCGGCGCCGCGCCGCGTCGAGCCCGTGGCTACCGCCGAGGTCGCTAGCGAGAGCGTCGTGGCGAGCGCGCCCGAGCCCGCTGTGCGGGCGGCTCCGGTGGCGCCCGTCGCTTTCCCTTCGCCGGTGCACAAGATCGACCGCGATCACTTGCTCCGCCAGGGCCTGATCGTGCCCGAGGGCGCGGTGACCGAGGTCCTCGAGGAGTTCCGCATCGTCAAGCGCCAGCTCCTCGCGCAGGCGGCGGAGCTTGCCCGCCAGGGCGGCGGCGCGGCGGCGCAGCGGGTGTTGATCAGCTCGCCGCATCCGTCCGAGGGCAAGACCTACTGCGCGGTCAACCTGGCGCTGTCGATCGCCGCCGAGAAGGAGAGCGAAGTCGTGCTGGTCGATGCCGATTTCGCCAAGCCCTCGATCCTCAGCGCGCTCGGCCTGCCGGGCGGACCGGGGCTGATGGACGCGCTCAGCGATCCGGCGATCGACCTTGCCGATTGCGTGGTCGGCACCGACATTCCCGGCCTGTGGGTGCTACCCGCCGGCAACGCCACCACCACCGACAGCGAATACCTCAACTCCTCGCGCACCGCCGCCGTGCTCGCGCGGCTGACCGACGGCGCGCCGCGGCGCATGGTGATCTTCGATTCGCCCCCCGCGCTCTCAGCCTCGCCCGCGGCCGAGCTCGCGCGTCATGTCGGCCAGACGCTGGTCATCGTCCGCGCCGACCAGACCGGCCAGGGCGCGCTCGAGGATGCGATCTCGCTGCTGTCGGGCTGTCCGAACATACAGCTTCTGCTCAACGCCGTCAGCTTCAGCCCGAGCGGCCGCCGCTTCGGCTCCTACTACGGTTATGGAGAGTGACCATGCGGTCGCGCCTTTTTCCCTTTTGCGCGCTGACGACGGCCCTGCTCGCCGCCGCCGGCCTGCCCCCGGCGGCGCTGGCGCAGCCCACGGGCGATGCTGGCGGTAGTGGTGCCGGCGGCAAGGATGGCGCGGCGAATGCGGACGATACGCTCGCCTCCGGCAAGGGCGAGGCCCGCAGCTCGGGCCGGCGCGGCCCCAAGGGCCGCCCCGGCGTGCATCTCTCGCCCTATATCGAGGCCGCGCAGATCGTCACCGCCGAGCTGTCGCCCGGCAACGAGGTGCTCACTTACACCCGCCTCGCCGCCGGCGTCGACGCCAGCATGGCGGGCCGCAACAGCGCCGCGTCGGTCTCGCTGCGCTATGAGCGCTACATCGGCTGGGGCGACCGGGCCGGGAGCGGCGACGTCATCAGCGGCGTCGCGCGCGGCTACACCACGATCGCGCCCGGCCTGCAGGTCGAGGCGGGCGCCCTGGCGGCGCGCAGCAACGTGGACGCCAACGGCGCCTCGGGCTTCGGCGGCGTCGGACTGGGCGGCGATTCGGGCCGCGTCTATTCGATCTATGCCGGCCCGGCGCTCAGCACCCATGCCGGCGACGTGAAGATCGATGCCAACTACCGCTTCGGCTACACCCGCGTCGAGGAGCCCGACCGCGTGGTGGTCACGCCCGGCGGCGGCGGTTCGTTCGACGTGTTCGACGACAGCACCATCCACAACGCCAACATCCACGCCGGCGCGCGGCCCGGCGACATCCTGCCGGTGGGGCTGGGGCTCGGCGCCGGGTACTACCGCGAGGACGTGTCGAACCTCGACCAGCGCGTCCAGGATTTCCACGCCCGCGCCGACGTGACCCTGCCGGTCGCGCTCGATGTCGCGCTGGTCGGCGGCGTCGGCTACGAGGACGTCAGGATATCCAGCCGCGACGTGCTGCGCGACACACAGGGCTTCCCGGTGGTCGGCGGCGACGGCCGCTTCGTCACCGACCGCTCGTCGCCGCGCGCCATCGCTTATGACACCGACGGCATCATCTGGGACGCCGGCGTGCTGTGGCGTCCGAGCAGCCGTACCGCACTCGAGGCGCATGTCGGCCGCCGCTATGGTTCGACCACTTATTACGGCTCGTTCGCCTATGCGCCCAACGCGCGCAGCAGCATCAATGTCGCGGTCTACGACAACGTCTCGGGCTTCGGCGGCCAGGTGAGCCGCGCGCTCGCCGATCTGCCGGCCGAGTTCGAGGCGAACCGCGATCCGCTGACCGGCGAGCTCGTCGGCTGCGTGTCCTCGCTCGAGCAGGGCAACTGCCTGGTCGGGGTGCTCGGCTCGATCCGCTCGTCGATCTTCCGCGCGCGCGGCGTGATGGCCAACTACAGCGTCCAGCTCGGCCGGATCAGCGCCGGGATCGGCGCGGGTTACGACCGACGCAAGTTCATCGGCGCGCGCGGCACGATCCTCGAAGCGTCGAACGGGGTGATCGACGAGAACATCTGGCTGTCCGGCTATCTCAACGCACGGCTCGACGAGCGCAGCTCGCTGTCGACCAACGTTTACGCCAACTGGTTTGACTCCGGCTCGGCCTTTGGTGGAAAATCCACCGGGCTGGGCGCCACCGTGGCCTATGGCCGCACGATCGCCGACAACATCCGCGCGACCGCCGCGCTCGGCCTCGACGGCGTGATGCGCGAAGCGCCGCTGGTCGATGTATGGGAAGCATCGGCGCTGGTCGGCGTGAAGTACAGCTTCTGAAGGAAGGCACGCAATGTTTGAAGAATTCTACGGGCTCAGCGGCCGCCCCTTCCAGCTCACGCCGGACCCCTCGTTCTATTTCGAGAGCCTGACGCATCGCAAGGCGCTATCGTACCTCAGCTATGGCCTGGCGCAGGGCGAGGGCTTCATCATCATCACCGGCGAAGTCGGCGCGGGCAAGTCCACGCTCGTCGCGCATCTGATGGCGACGATCGACCCGCAGCGGCTGACCGCCGGGCATGTGGTGACCAGCAAGCTCGGCGGCGAGGAGATCGTCCACGTCGTCGCGCAGAGTTTCGGCCTGGCGGTCGAAGGCCACGACAAGGCCTCGGCGCTCGGGGCGATCGAGGGCTTCCTCCACGAAGAGGCGCGCGCAGGGCGCCGCTGCCTGTTGATCGTCGACGAATCGCAGAACCTCACGGTCGATGCGCTCGAAGAGCTGCGCATGCTGTCGAACTTCCAGCTCGGCGCGCACCCGCTGCTCCAGACGCTCCTGCTCGGCCAGCCCGAGTTCCGCCGGACGCTGCTCGACCATCCCGAACTCGACCAGCTTCGCCAGCGCGTGATCGCCACCCATCACCTCGAGGCGATGGAGGCGGGCGAAGTCCGGCCTTACGTCGAGCACAGGCTCAAGCTCGTCGGCTGGGCCGGCAATCCCTCGTTCGACGACGGCGTGTTCGCCAGCCTGCATACGGCGAGCGGCGGCGTGCCGCGGCGGATCAACCAGATCCTCAACCGGCTGTTCCTGCTGGGAGCGGTCGAGCAGCGCCGCCACATCGACGCCGAGATGCTCCAGCGGGTGCTGGCCGAATTCGATCGCGACGGCACCGCTTCGCTGGTGCGGCCGCAAACCGCCGCCGCGCCCGTCGCCGTGGCGTCGGATGCGCCGTTGGACTCCAGCGCCGAGCCGGTGGCTCCGGTCGTGATCGCGGGCGGTATCGATGAGGCGCGGCTCGAAGCCGCGCTCGCCGAGCGCGACGCCCATATCGCCGAGCTGCAGCAGGCGGTGCTGGAGATGGCCAACCATGCCGAGCCCGGCGCTACCGCCTCGCTCGCCGCGCAGGAGGACATCGCGGCGCTGCAGACGCGGGTGGCGTTGCTCGAAGACCGGCTGGCCGAGCAGGAGCGCACGTTGCGTCACACGCTGACGATGCTGATCGAATGGATCGAGACGGCCGACGCCCACCGCGCCGCCGCCTGAACCCGCGCAGGACCGCAGCCCAGCGATGCCGCTCGCTTCCGCCTCCGCCGCCGCTCCTGCACCTGGCCCCATCGCCAACGGCCTGTCGGTCGACGTCGAGGACTGGTTCCAGGTCGGCGCTTTCGAAAGCGTCATCGCGCGGGATAGCTGGGACGGCTTGCGCGATCGGGTTGAGCGCAACTGCTCTGTGGTGCTCGATCTCTTCACCGAAGCGGGCGTGCAGGCCACGTTCTTCACGCTGGGCTGGGTGGCCGAACGCCACGGGCCGCTGATGCGCCGCATCGCCGACGCGGGGCATGAAGTGGCGAGCCACGGCTGGGACCACCAGCGCGTGTTCCGGCTCGATCCCGCCAGCTTCGCGCGAGACCTCGAGATCAGCCGCAAGACCATCGAGGATGCCGCCGGGGTCGCCGTCACCGGCTACCGCGCGCCGAGCTTCTCGATCGATCGGCGCACGCCCTGGGCCTACACCGTGCTGGCCGAGCAGGGCTATGCCTACAGCTCGTCGGTCGCGCCGATCAGCCACGATCACTACGGCTGGCGCGAAGCGCCGCGCTTCGCCTTCCGGCCGCTGCCCGGCGCGGAGCTGATCGAACTGCCGGTCACCACCGCCGAGCTGGGCGGCAAGCGCTTCGCGGCGGGTGGCGGGGGCTTCTTTCGTGTGCTGCCCTACGGCTTCTCGCGCTGGGCGATCCGCCAGGTCAATCGCCGCGACGCGCGCCCGGCGATCTTCTACTTCCATCCGTGGGAGGTCGATCCCGAGCAGCCGCGCGTGGCCGACGCGCCGCTGCGCTCGAAGCTGCGGCACTATACCAACCTCGACGCGATGGCGGGCAAGCTACGGCGCCTCGTCGGCGATTTTTCCTGGGGCCGGATGGACGCGCTGGCGCGCATCGAGGCGGCGCGGGTGGAGCGGGTCGCGGCATGAACGCGCCGTTCCGCCAACCGCCGACGCGCGTCGTCCTCGCCGATCTGGGCGATCCGGGCGAGCGCCGACGGATCGAGGCGTTCCTCGCCGAACATCCGCGGGCGACGCCGTTCCACCGCCCGGCCTGGCTGGACGCGGTGGCGCGCGGCACCGGCAGCGAAGCGCTGGTCCTGATCGCCGAAGGGGCGGGCGGCCTGCTCGGCTACCTGCCGCTGAGCGACGTGCATTCGCCGCTGTTCGGGCGGCTGCTGGCCTCGACCGGTTTCGCGGTCGGCGGCGGCTTGCTGAGCGTCGACGAGGCCGCGTCGGCCGCGCTGCTGGATGCGGTCGAGGAACTGGCGTCGCGCCGCTCCTGCCCGACGATCGAGCTGCGCGGCGGGGCGATGCCGCTGCCGACGCGCGCGGGGTGGTCGGTCCGCTCCGACGCGCATTGCGGCTTCGTCGCGCCGCTGGCCGAGGACGACGAGGCGCAACTGCTCGCCATCCCGCGCAAGCAGCGCGCCGAGGTGCGCAAGGGCCTCGCCAATCCGCTCGAAGTGGAAATCGGCAGCAGCGAGCGCGATCGCGCCGCGCATTACGCGGTCTATGCCGAGAGCGTGCGCAATCTCGGCACGCCGGTGTTCCCGCGCGCGCTGTTCGACGCCGTGCTCGATCTGCTGGGCGACGACGCCGACATCCTCACCGTGCGGCACGAGGGCCGGCCCGTCGCGAGCGTGCTGTCTCTCTATCATCGCGGCGCGGTGATGCCCTACTGGGGCGGCGGCACCCGCGCGGCGCGCGCGCTGCGCGCCAACGACCGCATGTACTTCGCGCTGATGCTGCACGCCCGCCAGCGCGGCTGCACCCGGTTCGATTTCGGCCGCTCGAAAGTCGGCAGCGGCGCCGCCGACTTCAAGCGCAACTGGGGCTTCACGCCCGAGCCGCTGCACTACGCCGTATGGACCGCGCCCGGCGCGGCGCCGCGCGACGCCAGCCCGACGAGCGCCAAGCACGCGCTCCAGGTCGCGCTGTGGCAGCGCCTGCCGCTCTCCGTGGCCAACCGCGTCGGCCCGTGGATCGCGCGGGGGCTCGGCTGATGCGCGAGATCCTGTTCATTTCGCACCGCATCCCGTTTCCGCCCGACCGCGGCGACAAGATCCGCTCGTGCAACGTGCTCAAGCGCCTCGCCCAGATGGCGCCGGTCCACGTCGCCACCTTCGCCGACGACACGCTCGACATGGCCGAGGAGGTGGAGCTCGCCGCGCTGACCCGCAGCTATCGCCTGATCCGCCGGGTCAAGCCGCTGTTCGTTGCCGGCATGCAAGCGGTGCTGGCGGGCAAGCCGGTGAGCCTGACCGCGTTCCACGATCCCGACCTCGCGAGCTACATCGACCACATCCTCGCCACCCGGCCGATCTCGACGATCTACGTGTTCTCGGGGCAGATGGGCCAATACATACCGGACGACTTCAAAGGCCGGGTGGTGATCGATTTCGTCGATGCCGATTCGGCGAAGTTCGAGGACTACGCCCGGAAGAGCCGTGGCCCGGTGCGCTGGGTCGAGGCGCGCGAGGCGCGCAAGCTTCGCGCCGAAGAGGCCCGGCTGGCGCGCCGCGCCGATGTCAGCCTGCTGGTCAGCGATGCCGAGGCGGCGCTGTTCACCGCGCGCCTGCCCGAAGCGGCGCGGGATGCCCGCGTCGCCGTGCTGCGCAACGGCGTCGATACTGCCTCGCTCGACCCGACGCTGGTGGCGCCCGAGCCGCGCATGCTTGCCTGCGAAGGCCCGCGCATCGTCTTCACCGGGCAGATGGACTACTTGCCCAACGCCCAGGCCGCCCTGCGCGTGATGGACCGCATCCTGCCGCTGATCCGCGAGACGATGCCGACCGCCACTTTCCACGTCGTCGGCCGCGGCCCCAAGGACGAGTTGCTGCAACGCCACGGCAAGGACGGCTGCCATGTCTGGGGGCGGGTGAGGGACATCCGCACCTGGCTCAAGGCCGCCGACCTCGCGCTGATCCCGCTCGATATCGCGCGCGGCGTGCAGAACAAAGTGCTCGAGGCGATGTCGATGCAACTGCCGGTGGTCCTGAGCCGCGAGGCGGCGACCGGCATCGACGCGGTCGCGGGCGAGCACTTCGCCGTCGCCGATAACGACGCGGCGCTCGCCGCGGAAACCGTCCGCCTGCTGTCCGCCCCCCGTCTGGCCGCCCAGATGGGCCTTTCCGCGCGTCATCACCTGGTGTGCACCGCGAGCTGGCAGACGGCGCTGGCGTCGCTCGGCCACGTCGTCGGGCTGCATGCCACGCCGCTCCACGATGCCGCCGCCTGAGGCCGCCTGCGCGCCGTCCGCACCGTGCGTCGCCGCGTCCATAGCCGCCTGGCGCCGGCCGCTGGTCCGGCTGGCCCTGGCCTGGATCGCGCTGATCGCGGCATTCCACGACGACTGGCTGGCGATGGCACGGCAGTGGTGGGACATCTCGACTTACAACCATATCCTGCTGATCCCGCTGGTGCTCGGCTGGCTGGTCGCCCAGCGCGTGGCCGAGCTGGCCAGGCTCACCCCGCGTGGCGGCTGGCCCGGCGTCGTGTTGTTCGCCGCCTCGGCCTTCGTCTGGTTGCTCGGATCGGTGTCGGGGCTGGCGGTGGCCTCGCAGTTCGGCGCGGTGGCGATGCTGGCTGCGGTCGTCGTCGCGATCCTGGGCGTGCGCGTCGGCGCCGGGCTGCTGTTTCCGCTGTGCTACATGGCCCTGCTGGTGCCGTTCGGAGACGAGCTGGTGCCGGCGCTGCAGATGATCACCGCCGGGCTGGTCATCGCGCTGGTCCGCCTGAGCGGCATCCCGGCCTTCATCGACGGCGTGTTCATCGATACCCCGGCCGGGCTGTTCGAAGTCGCCGAGGCCTGCTCGGGGGTCAAGTTCCTGATCGCGATGGTCGCCTTCGGCCTGCTCGCCGCGCACGTCTGCTTCAAAAGCTGGCCGCGGCGCATCCTGTTCGTCGCCTTCTGCCTCGCGGTGTCGGTGCTGGCCAACGGCGTGCGGGCCTGGGCGACGGTGTTTGCCGCGCAATACGTCGGCGCCGAGAAGGCGACCGGCTTCGACCATATCGTCTATGGCTGGGTGTTCTTCGCGCTGGTCATCGCGGTGGTGCTGGCGGTCGCCTGGCGCCACTTCGACCGGCCGGGAGACGATCCGATGATCGATGGCGCCGCGATCGCCGCGTCCCCGGGTCTCGGCCGGCTCGAAGGGCCGGTCTTGCGGCCCGCGCTCGCGATGCTGATCCCGGCGCTGCTCGCCGGCGGCGCGCTGCTCTGGGCAAGCGCGGCCGATGGGCTTGTCGCGCGGCTGCCGCGCCAGATATTCCTGCCCGACGTGCCCGGCTGGCGGCGCGTCGACTACGCGCCCACGGTCTGGTGGCAACCACGCGCCAGCGGAGCGAAGCATCGCCTGCTCGGCCGCTACGCCGATGCGCAAGGCCGTCAGGTGGACGTCTTCGTCGCGCTCTACGCCGCGCAGGGCGAAGGGCGCGAGGCGGGCGGGTTCGGCGAGGGCGCGATGCCGCCGGGGCAGGGCTGGGCCTGGCTCTCGCCGGGGCCGGCGATCCCCTCGGGCATGGCGGACCGCTTCCTCGCCGAGGGCAAGGTCACCCGGCTCGCCGAGACCTATTACCGCACCGGCACGCTGCTGACCGGCAGCAACGCCCGCCTCAAGCTCGCCGGCATGCGCGACCGGCTGCTGCTGCGCGAGCGGCCGACCATGATGCTGATCCTCTCGGCCGAGGATCGCCCCCGCCGTCCCGCCGAACGGGCCCTCGCCGACTTCCGCCGCGCGATCGGTCCGCTCGATGGGTGGATGGACCGCATGGCCCGGCTCCGCTAGGTCCGGCTGCAATGTGCGGATTTGCCGGTATTTTTCATCTGACGACGCCCAAGCCCGTGGACCCCGCGCGGGTGGAGCGGATGTGCGACGCCATCGCCCATCGCGGGCCGGACGGCCACGGCGTGTGGACCGCGCCGGGTGTCGCGCTCGGGCATCGACGCCTCTCGATCATCGATCTTGCCGGCTCGCCGCAGCCGATGGCCTCGACCGACGGCCGTGCGATGCTGGCGTTCAACGGGGAGATCTACAACTTCCGCGAGTTGCGCGAGGAGCTCGCCGCGACGGGCGCGCGGTTCCACACCGATGGCGATAGCGAGGTCATTCTCGCCGCCTGGCAGCGCTGGGGTCCGGCCTGCCTGCCGAAGTTGCAGGGCATGTTCGCCTTCGCCATCTATGACCTGGCCGACCGCACGCTGTTCCTCGCGCGCGACCGCCTGGGCGTGAAGCCGCTGTTCTACGCGCCGCTGAGCGACGGCGGCCTGATCTTCGGCTCAGAGCTGAAGGCGCTGACCGCGCATCCGCTGCTGCGCCGCGAGATCGATCCGCTGGCGGTAGAGGACTACCTCGCCTGGGGCTACGTCCCCGATCATCGTTCGATCCTCAAGGGCGTGCGCAAGCTGCCCGCCGGGCACAGCCTGCTGCTGCGCCACGACGGCGCGCTCCCTAAACCGAGCCGCTGGTGGGACGTGTCGTTCGCCGCGCGCCGCCAGGGCAGCGTCGCCGATCTCGAGGCCGAGCTGCTGCACTTGATGCGCCACGCGGTGACCTCGCGCATGGTGTCGGACGTGCCGCTCGGCGCGTTCCTGTCGGGCGGGGTCGACAGTTCGAGCGTGGTCGCCCTGATGGCCGAGGCCAGCGGCGATCCGGTCAAGACCTGTAGCATCGGCTTCGACGTCGCCGCGCTCGACGAGACGGGCTACGCCGACGAAGTGGCGCGGCGCTTCGCCACCGATCACCGCGCTCGCCGCGTCTCGCCCGACGATTTCGAGGCGATCGACGAACTCGCCCACATCTTCGACGAGCCCTTCGCCGACGCCTCGGCGCTGCCGACCTGGCGGGTGTGCCAGCTGGCGCGCGAGAGCGTGACGGTGGCGCTGTCGGGCGACGGCGCCGACGAGGCCTTCGCCGGCTATCGCCGCCACGTCTTCCAGCACGGCGAGGATCGCCTGCGCACCCTGCTGCCCGCCGGCCTGCGGCGGCCGGTGTTCGGCAAACTGGGCGCGCTCTACCCCAAGGCCGACTGGGCGCCGCGCCCGCTGCGCGCCAAGGCGACGCTGCTGGCGCTCGCGGCGGACAGTGAGGAAGGCTACGCCCGCGCGCTGTCGGTGACCGCGCCGGAGCTGCGCGACACGCTCTATTCGCCCGATTTCCTGCGCCTGCGCGGCGATTACCGCGCCGAGCAGCCGCTGCTGGACCTGATGCGCGGCGCCCCCGCCCGCTCGGGTCTCGACCGCGCGCAATATGCCGACCTCAAGTTCTGGCTGCCCGGCGACATCCTCACCAAAGTCGATCGCACCAGCATGGCCGTGGGGCTGGAGGCGCGCGAGCCGCTGCTCGACCATCGCCTGATCGAGTTCGCCGCCTCGCTCCCCGAGTCGATGCGGGTGCGCGGCGGGCAGGGCAAGTGGCTGATGAAGCGCACGATGCGGCGCTATCTGCCCGATCCGATCCTCTATCGGCCCAAGCAGGGCTTCGTCACTCCGATCGCCCAGTGGTTCCGCGGTCCGCTCGCCGGCGCGGCGCGGGCGATCGGTGAAAGCGCCGCGCTGGCGCGCACCGGCTGGTTCGACGGCGGCGCGCTGACCCGGATCGCCGATGCGCACATCGCCGGGCGCTCCGACCATGCGCGGCTGCTGTGGCAACTGCTGATGCTCGACAAGGCGCTGAAGCGGTTCGGGATCTGAACGCTGCTTTGAAACGGTCGGACCGCTGCCCGCTTGGCGCAAGTTGTGGTGAGTATAGATTCTCTACCCAATATGTAGTTGTTCCGAATCTCGCGCTTGGCATGACGTCAGAGCTATAGACTCGGTATTTTCCCATATCCTGAGCGATCCCGCCCGTTCGATGTGGAGACTCTCCGCTCCGCATTAATCCTGATGCATGTGCCGCACCGGGACTCGACAGACTCCATTCGCCGCATTTCTTGGAAAAAAGCCTTTGCCAAGTGACTCCGGCAAAGCATATCATCGTTAATATCGTTAAGGTTGAAGCAATTCGGCTGAGGCGGGGGCGCAATTAGGGGACTGGTTATGGATCGGCTGACGGGCGATCTCGACCGTAAGGAAGACCTGGTGGATGGGCCGGCGCTGCCGCTCGACAGCAGGGAGGAATGGCTTCTCGCCGAAGCCGAGCAGCGACTGGCCTTGCCGGAGCGGCTGTTCCAGCTTCAGGAGCTGGACGTGTTGTACGAGGCGGATCAACGCGCCTTGTGGACGTTCATGGCGCCCAAGGGCAGGCCCAGCTTCACGCCGCCGATGCTCGGCGATTTCGAGCAATGGCAGGTCCTGATCCGGCAATCCTTCGGGCGCGACCGGATGCCGCTCGACTATCTCATTCTCGGCAGCCGTTCGCCGGGCGTGTTCTGCTTCGGTGGGGATCTCGAGCTCTTCCACCGCCTGATCCGCGAGGGCAACCGCGCGGGCCTCGTTACTTATGGCAATCGTTGCGTCGAGATCCTCAACCGCAACATTCATGCACTCGACTTGCCGATACTCACGATCGGTCTAGTCCAGGGGCAGGCGCTTGGCGGCGGGTTCGAGGCGCTGCTGTCTTTCGACTTCATCATCGCCGAGCGCGGCGCGACCTTCGGCTTGCCCGAGATCGCCTTTGGCCTGTTCCCTGGCATGGGGGCGCACGCGCTGCTCTCGCGCAAGCTCGGCACCGCCGCCGCGAATCGCATGATCATCTCGAACGAGACGTACACGGCGGAGCAGATGTATGACCTCGGCATCGTTCATCAGCTCGCCGAGCCGGGCGAGGGGATAGAGGCGGTGCGCGGCTTCATGTCCAAGTCCGGACGGCGCCACTCCGGACTCGTCGCCGCTCGGCGCGCGATGCGAACCTCTTCGCCGATCGAACTGCACGAGCTCTATCGCATCGTCGAATT
>DASVMK010000191.1:0-8488 GCA_036384395.1 Novosphingobium sp. | reverse complement strand
CGCGCCCGCGCCTCCAGCCGGCGGTTGATGATCGCCTGCGCCAGCGAATCGATCATCAGCCCCTGGTTGTAGACGATCGTGTCGTTGACCTTCCGCCACGGGCGCAGGATGCCGTAGTTGACCACGCGCGGCAGGTCGGGCTCGACCAGCGCCTGCGTCTCGCCCACCGGGCGCGCCGGATCGGTGCCGGCGGGCGCCACCGGATCGCCGAAGCTGGGCGGCGGGGTGCGCTTGCCCGCGACCTTCCAGCCGCCGAAATAGGTCGTCACCAGTCGCGTCAGCTCAGCCGGATCGGCATCGCCGACCACGACCACTACCGCGTTCTGCGGCCGATACCAGCGCTTGTGGAACGCCTGGACGCTGGCCGCGCTGGCACCCTGCAGCGTCTCCACCGTGCCGATCGGCATGCGCTGGGCGAGCGGCTGGCCGGCGTAGAACGTCGCCTGCGTGGCATCCAGCACGCGCATCTGCGCGCCAGCCCGCTCGCGCATCTCGGCCAGCACGATCGGCACTTCGGTCCGCACGTTATGCTCGCTCAGGACCGGCGCGGTCATCATGCCCGAGAGCAGCTTGAAGCTCTCTTCCAGCGCCTGCGGCGTCGCGTTGGGCAGGTCGAGCTTGTACACCGTCTGCGTCGGCGAGGTCTCGGCATTGGTGTCGCTGCCGAACGTCGCGCCCAACCGCTGCCAGGCGGGGATCGCCTCGGCTGGACCGAGATACTTGGACTCGCGGAACGACAAGTGCTCGATCAGGTGGGCATAGCCGCGCTCGCTATCGGTCTCGTGCAGCGAGCCGGCGTCGATGACGATCCGGATCGAGACCTGGCCGGGCGGCACGCCGTTCTTGCGCACCGCATAGCGCACGCCGTTGCGCAGCTCGCCGAAGTTCCATTCCCTGTCCTGCGGCACGTCGCTGCCGCGGTAGAGCCAGGGCGTGCCCGGCTGCGCCGCCGCGACCTCCACGGCGACCGGCGCGGCGGTGATCAGGAGCAGCGATGCAAGCAGGGTGAAGCGGCGGGCGCCGCGCGCGAGAAGGTTCATGACAAGGGTATAGGAAGCGCCCTGCTGAAGGACCAGCGAATATCAATCGCGGCGGGGGAGCGCTTCGACGGCGGCGCCGTGGTTTGCGGCGCGCGAAGACGGGACGAGAAAACACAGCTGCGCGGTGATGAAGATCAGCGTGCCGATCGCATAGCGCGCGTAATAGAGGTGCCAGACCGGCCCCGCCTCCTCGATCGCGGGGAGGATGTTATGCGCCGGGATCACCTGCAACGCCCAGCCGAAGCCGATCGCCACGATCCAGCCCAGCGCCTGGCGGTCGAACGCCTGGACGAGCACCGCAGCGAAGAGCGGCAGGGCATAGGCATAGCTATGGCCCCAGCCGAGCGGCGCGATCAGGCTGGTCAGCGCCATGATGATCCCGGCCGTGACCAGTCGCGATCGGCCTGCCGAGCGCACGGCGCGCGTGATCAGGACGAGCGCCGCAAGCGCGCCGGCCACCACCCCCCATCGGATGGCGGGAGGCACCACGATTGCGGCGAAGCTGTTGTCGATTGCGATCGCGCGCGGCGCGATCAACCGTCCAGCTATCGCCGACAGCGATTGGTTGTCGATGTTGACGATGGTCCGCTCACCCATCTCGGGCAACATGACCAGAAAGAACTCGAACCAAATCAAGGGCGGCAGGAAGAACACGCCAAGGATCGGCACCAGAACCGCCCCCGCGGCAAATCCGCCCAGGAACGGGCCCCTCCCATCGCTGTCGCGCAAGCGGGGCAACGCCAACAAGGCGGGATAGATCTTGATCCAGCTCCCCACCGCGAGAAGCACACCTCCGCCGAACTGCGATCGCGCGGGCGCGCGCTCCGACAGGGCCACCGCGGCGACCATGCCGAGCAGGACGATGGTGTCGATCCGCCCCGCGCGGCAGGAATAGACCGCGCCGGTGACCAGCGACATGGCGACGACGCAGACACTCAGGGCCAGGCCCGAGCGCACACCTTCCGAACGGGACAAGAGCCGCAGCCACCAGACTTGCGCCACCACCGTCGCAACCAGCGCGGCCCCACCGGCAAGCGCGTAAGCCTCGGCCCGCTCCATCAGCGCCAGCGGCAGGAACAGGACGATGCTGGGTGGCGGATAGATATAGCCCATCAGCGCCCGCGCGGCCTCGAGCGCTCCGCCCTCCTGCCGGTAAAGGTGGTGGGGGTCATCGAGGACACGCTGCGCGGCCATGCGGAAGATGTCGAAATCGCCGCTGACGAATCCCCGCAGGCTTGCCGTCTCGACGGCGAAGAGAGCGATCGAAAGCAGGATCAGCGGGATCGGCAGCCAACGGAAAAGAAGGGCGCGCCAGGGCCAGCCGACAGCCGCGCTGCGGCCGTCTCCCGCCGCGCCCGAAATCCCCGCGCCCGGTGCCTGCATCTGCCCCCTCGCTGCGAATTGATCGCAGCATCGGAGAAAGTGCACGCAGGTTCAAGCGGTTTAGAGCCGATTGCGCGACACCAGAATCGTCCAATCGGCTCTAAGTTTTTGTTGTCGCATCGCTATTTGCGGAAAACCGGTGCCCGCTTTTCCTCGCGATGCTCCAGGGGCCGCCCCCTGGCTCAAAGCGGGCCTCGACCGCCCTACCCGCAGTCGAGCTCGTAGAACCTGGCGATCTCGGCCCAGGCATCGTCGGCGGTCTCGACCAAGGTGAACAGGTTTATGTCCTCGGGATTGATCACGCCTTCTTCGACCAGGCCGGCGAAGTTCACCACCTTGCTCCAGAACTCGCGGCCGAACAGCAGGATCGGCATCGGCTTCATCTTGCCGGTCTGGATCAGCGTCAGCAGCTCGAAGAATTCGTCGAAGGTGCCGAAGCCACCGGGGAACACCGCCACCGCGCGGGCGCGCAACAGGAAGTGCATTTTGCGCAGCGCGAAGTAGTGGAACTGGAATGAGAGCGACGGCGTGACGTAGGCGTTGGGCGCCTGCTCGTGCGGCAGGACGATGTTGAGGCCGATCGAATCCGCGCCCGCCTCGGCCGCGCCCCGGTTGGCCGCCTCCATGATCGACGGGCCACCGCCCGAGCAGATCACGAACTGCCGCATGCCCTTCTCGACGATCGCGCATTCGCTGGCGATGCGGGCGAGCTTGCGCGCCTCTTCGTAGTACTTGCTCTTGGCCACCAGCCGTTCGATCACCGCCTTGCGTTCGGGGGTGGTGCCGGCCTTGAGCGCCGTCTCGGCCATGTCGGGCGCGGGGATGCGGGCGGAGCCGTACATGACCAGGGTGGAGCCGATATTCGATTCCTCCATCAGCATCTCGGTCTTCAACAGCTCGAGCTGGAAGCGCACCGGGCGCAGTTCCTCGCGCAGCAGGAAATCGGTGTCGCGGAAGGCCAGGCGGTACGACGGGCTCTGCGTCTGCGGGGTGTCGTGCGGCTGCGCCTCGACGAAGCCCGCCTCCTGCTCGGCCTTGTAGAAGCGGCGGCGGGTCAGTCTTTTCTCTTCTTCGGTCATCGCCTTTCAATGGCCGCACCGCCCCCGCGCTGTCGAGGGGGCAGTTGAACAAGCGCCTCACCAGGCCTAGAAATTTCCCCTGAAAGGAAGCGCCGTGACGTATTGTGTCGGCATGATGCTCGATTCCGGGCTCGTCCTGATGAGCGACACCCGGACCAATTCGGGCGTCGACAACATCTCGGTGTTCCGCAAGATGCACTGCTGGTCGCTGCCGGGCGAGCGCCTGGTCGCGATCATGACCGCGGGCAATCTCGCCACCACCCAGGCGGTGATCAGCCAGCTGGAAGAGCGCGACAAGCCCCCGGTGGAGCGCCACAACGCACTGCTCGAAGCGCCGACGATGTTCCAGGTGGCGACGATCGCCGGCAAGCTGCTGCGCGAAACGATCCAGGCGCGGCAGGACGACAACGGCTCCGAGGCGAGCGGCCAGTTCACCGCCTCGCTGATCGTCGCGGGCCAGATCAAGGGCATGGAGCCGCGCCTGTTCCTGATCTACCCGGAAGGCAACTTCATCGAGGCCGGCGCCGACACGCCGTTCTTCCAGATCGGCGAGACCAAGTACGGCCGCCCGATCATCCTGCGCGGCTACGACCCGGCTATGCGCTTCGAGGATGCGGTCAAGTTGCTGATGGTCAGCTTCGATTCGACGCTCAAGGCCAACCTCTCGGTCGGGCTGCCGCTCGACCTGCTGGTGGTCGAGCGCGACCGCTTCGAGCCGCTGCACAGCCGCCGGATCACCGGCGAAGACCCCTATTTCCGCGCGATCTCCTCGGGCTGGGGCGAGGCGCTGCGCCGCGCCTTCGACTCGCTGCCCGACTACAGTTTTTGACCGCGCCGCAACGGCTCGTCGTATTTCCGGCGGCCCCAGGGCCCGCCCGTTCAACGGCTTAACGGCATTCCAGACCGTTCCGGCGGTCCCGGGGGTCTCCGGTTAGGGGAGTCTTAACGCGCTAAGGCTGAAAATGCCCGCGTTCGGGGGGACGTTCGAAAGGTCGTCCATATGACGGGGATACAGCAACACGCGGCCGCCAGGCTCGCGAAAATGGCTGGAGAGGCAGCCCGCCTCTCCTCGACAGCGCACCCAAGCGACCGCCGCGCCGCACCCCGCGCGCCCGGTGGCGACTGCCCGGTACGCATCGACCGCGGCGGCCAGCACGCCTTCGGCCGCTGCCGCGACGTCTCGGATGGTGGAGCCAAGCTCGCCTCGGCGATGCATCTCCATCTCAACGACGCGGTGGAAGTGCGCTTTCCGTCCAGCGCGGGCCTGACGGGGCGTGTGGTGTGGACGCGCGACGGCGAATGCGGCGTGGCCTTCGATCATGCCGCCGATTGCGCGACGCTGCTCGCCGGTGCCCACGCCGAACAGGACGCGGCGCCCGATCCGGCGCGCTTCCGTCCGGGCCTGCACGTCAAGGTGCTCGCCGCCGGCGAGGAACGCGCCGCGCTGGTCCGCTGGACGCTGGACAGTTACGCGGCGCTCTACCTGCTCGACCGCGCCAGCCTCGAAACCCCCTCCGCCGGCCCGATCGCTCTCATCGGGGACTGAGCCGCGTCAGACCAGCTCTTCCTCGGCCTCGATCGTGGTCCGGTGCATCAGGCGGTTCTCTTCGAGCGGATAGGGATCGACGCGGTGCATCGTGCCGGTGTTGTCCCAGATCAGCAGGTCGCCCTCGGTCCACTTGTGAGTATAGACGAACTGCGGCTGCGTGGCCCAGTCGCGCAGGCGGTTGAGCAGCATCCGCCCCTCGGCCTGGTCCATGCCCTCGACATAGTGCGCGGTTGAGCCCAGCACCAACGACTTGCGGCCCGACTTGTGGTTCCACACCAGCGGGTGGATCTTGGGCGTGCGCATCTGCCAGAACGACAGCTCGCGCGTGGTCGGCTCGGGGTTCACGTAGCGCTGCGAGATCTCGAAGCTATGGACCACGCGCAGTCCTTCGTACTGCCGCTTCTCGTCCTCGGGCAGATCGTCCCAGGCCGCGTAGGTGTTGGCGAAATGCGTACTGCCGCCGGTGGTCGACAACTGCTGCGCGTTCAGCGTCGCGGCCAGATTGGGCACGTCATCGCTGGCGCCGTCGATATGCCAGAAGAACGCGCCCTTGATGTATTCGGCGCCCGGATTGACCTCGGGGTCGATGGTGATCTTGAAAACGCCGCCCTCGCCCTGCGGCTGAACCTTGCCGATCGAGTGCGAGAAGGCAAGCTGCTGCTCGTTGGTCATGAACGCGCCGCGCACGATCAGGACACCGCGCCGCTCGAGCAGTTCGCGGACTTCCGCACCGTGCTCGCCCGAAGCGAGCGTCGCCGCGTCGGTCTTAAGCTCGGTGCCGATGCGGGGGGTGAGATCGACTGTCTGTAGAGGCATCCGTGTTTTACTCCGCTTCGCGTGATGGACGGCCGAGCGCATTCACCCTCTCGCCGAATGCCGCCCCGATGCCATCGTGCAGCCCTTGAGCGCAACTCTCAAGTCCCTTGCGCAACCCAGAATGCCGCCGGGATCGCGTTTTTTTGCCCCAGAGAAAGAACCACCCCCCACCAAAACACCTTCCCGTTCGGCGAATCGAAGGCGACCGTCCCCGACCGGAGAGCCGCTGCGATGGCGCGGCAACGGTTCGCGGTCGCGGAAAACGGCTGGCTTTGCCGCGGCGCTCGACTGGTCGCATTGCTGTAGATCGGCGCGGAGACCGGCCCTAGAGCGTGTTTTGGTTGTCGCGCCTCCATTTTTCCGCGCGACGCTTCAATCGGCATGGGACAGCCGGCGTCGGCCATGTCGCAACCGACTTGCGCGAAACGACAGGTCGGATCGGTCGCAGGAGTAGAACGAATGAGTGCCAGGGCGTGGGTGTGTGCAATGGTGATGGCCGCGATGGTGCCCACGGCCGCGCAGGCCGACGATCCCAACGACCCGGCGATGCGCAGCGCCGCCGCGCGCGCGCGGGACCGGGCGATCATTCGCCAGCTCAACCTCCGCGAAGCCGCACGGGTGCGCGAGCGCGACGCGGGCTATGCCCAGGGCTGGCGCGAATGGCGCGCCGCCCAGGCGGGAGGCCAGGGCTACGACCGCGCGCAATCGGACTACGCGCGCGACCGTGCGCAGTACGAGCGTGACATGGCCCGCTGGCGCCGCGCCGTCGCCGCCTGCCGCGCGGGGGACTATTCCGCCTGCGACGACTGAGCGCTGGCTCGCGCGCCGATTACCGCACTGCCTCGCGATAGCGCGAGTCCAGCGCCCGCACGCATTTTCCCATGCGGCGTACCGGCACGCTGCGGTGCGGCTTTCCTTCAAAATTGGTATCGTCTAACGCGGCCGAACGTCTCTCCCCAGGTCTCGCCCCGCCGCGTCGATGCAAAAACGAACGTCTCGAAAACAGCGCAACGCCCCGACCATCGGCGACGTCGCGTCACGCGCAGGGGTCTCGCCGATGACCGTGTCGCGCGTGATCAACGGCAAGCAGGTGGTCAAGCCGGCGACGCGCGAACGGGTGGAGAGCGCCATCGCCGCGCTCAACTATTCGCCCAGCGCCGCCGCACGCAGCCTGGCGGGCGGCGAGGAAACGCGCATCGGCCTGCTCTACGGCAACCCGTCGGCGGCGTTCCTCAGCGAATTCCTCGTCGGCAGCCTCGATCAGGCGACACGCAGCGGGGCCGCCCTCGTCATCGAGAAATGGGACGCGCAGGCCCCGGTCGCGGCGGTGGTGCAGCACTTGCGACGCAGCCAAATCGCCGGCGTCATCCTGCCGCCCCCGCTCTGCGATCTCGAAGCCCTGGTCGAAGCCTTGACCGCCGCCGACATCGTCGCGGTCGCGGTGGCGACCGGGCGCACCTTGCCGGGCGTCTCGGTGGTCGGCATCGACGACCGCGCGGCGGCGCGTACGATGACGCGGCACCTGATCGGCCTGGGCCATCGCCGCATCGGCTTCATCGCGGGCAGCCCGAACCTCAACGCCAGCGGCCAGCGCCGCGAGGGCTACTTCGCCGCGCTCGAAGAGGCGGGGATCGCGCCGGACGCGGCCCTGATCGCGCAAGGCGACTTCACCTACCGCTCGGGCCTCGACGCCGCCGAGCAGATCCTCGATCTGCCCGATCCGCCCTCCGCGATCTTCGCCAGCAACGACGACATGGCCGCCGCCGCGGTGGCGGTCGCGCACCGCCGCGGCCTCGCCGTGCCGGAGGACGTCACCGTCTGCGGGTTCGACGACACCGCGCTCGCGGTCACCATCTGGCCCGAACTCACCACCATCCGCCAGCCGATCAAGGCGATGACTGAGGCCGCGGTCGAGCTGCTGGTGCGCGAGATCCGTGACCGCCGCGACGGCGCGCCCGGCCGCGAGCCCCCCGCGCAGTTGCTGCTCGATTACCGGCTGATCCGGCGACAGTCGGACGGCCCTCCCAGCCACGCCGCACCTTGACCTTGCGTCACGCCTCTCCCCGTAAGCCGGTCTCGGCGATCCGGCGCTTCTTGCATCAGGATGCGGCGGGAGGCATCCTGCTCGTGGCGGCCGCGGCGCTGGCGATGCCGGGCGCGGTGTGGCTGTGCCACCGCCTGGGCATCGCCGGCAAGCCAGGCGGCGCGAGCTGGCCGCAGATCTACGGGACCGCGCTGCTATGCGGCATCGGCTTCACCATGAGCCTGTTCATCGGCGGGCTCGCCTTCGCCGATCCGGTTCTGCTCGACGAGGTCAAGATCGGCGTGCTGGTGGGATCGCTGCTCTCGGGGCTGGCGGGATACGCGATGCTGCGGTTCGCGCCGCGCAAGGTGCCGGGAAAGAGCGCAGCATGATCATCGCCTCGGTTCCCGATTTCCGCGAGGCCGCCCGGCGGCGGCTGCCGCGCTTCCTGTTCGAGTATATCGACGGGGGCTCCTATGCCGAGACGACACTGCGCCGCAACGTCAGTGATCTCGCCGGGCTCGCCTTGCGCCAGCGGGTGCTGCGCGACGTCTCGCAGATCGACCTCTCCACCGAACTGTTCGGACAGACGCTGGCC
>DASVMK010000190.1:0-27839 GCA_036384395.1 Novosphingobium sp. | reverse complement strand
GCCCGACATGTCCGCCGCCGACGAATTGGTGCGATCGGGCGACCTGGTGCGCGCGGTCGGCCTAGCGCTTCCGGAGCTGGCATGAGCGCCTGGCTGCGGGTGACTCGCGGCGCAGAGCCGCTGATCATCGCCTTCCCCCATGCCGGAACCTCGCTCGCCGATCTCGGGCCGACCTTCCGCTCCGAATGGCTGGCGCGGCGCGATGCCGACTGGTGGATTGACCGGCTCTATGGCTTCGCCGCATCGCTGGGCGCGACGCTCGTCGCCACCAGCATCTCGCGCAGCGTCATCGACGTGAACCGCGATCCCGGCGGGGCCTCGCTCTATCCCGGCCGGGCGACGACCGAACTTTGCCCGGCGACCACCTTTGACGGCGAGCCGCTCCATGCCCGCGCCGCGCCCGACACCGCCGAGACCTCCCGCCGCCTGACGCAGTGGTTCCACCCCTATCATTCGGCCCTGGCGCAGGAGATTGCGCGCCTGCGGCGCGATCACCGCCTGGTCGTCGTCTACGACGCCCATTCGATCCGCAGCCGCATCCCGCGCCTGTTCGATGGCGAACTGCCGCTGCTCAATATCGGCACCAACTGCGGGACCACCTGCGACCCCCGGCTCGTCCGAGCCGTCGAATCCGTATGCGCGGCGAGCGGCCGTTCCCACGTCGTCGACGGACGCTTTCGCGGCGGTTGGACGACGCGTCACTACGGCCGCCCCGACCAGGGCGTCCACGCCATCCAGATGGAACTGGCCATGCGCGCCTACCTGGACGAACCCACTGTCTGCACCGAAGCGAACTGGCCGCCGCCCTTCACGCACGACCGTGCTGCGCAAGTGGCTGGCATCCTGCGCGAGGTCCTGGCCGCCTGTCTCACCTTCGCCCGCTTCTGACCCAAAAGGACCACGATCATGGCCCGCCTCGACAACAACCGCCGCATCCTGCCCGCCACCGGCTCCGAGCTGTCCGCACGCAGCTGGCTCACCGAAGCGCCGCTGCGCATGCTCATGAACAACCTGCATCCCGACGTGGCCGAGCGTCCGGAGGAGCTTGTCGTCTATGGCGGGATCGGGCGCGCCGCGCGCGACTGGGAGAGCTTCGACCGGATCGTCGAGACCTTGCGCCGGCTCGAGGCCGATCAGACCCTTCTGGTGCAGTCGGGCAAGCCGGTAGGCGTGTTCCGGACCCATGCCGACGCACCGCGGGTGCTGATCGCCAATTCCAACCTGGTGCCGAAGTGGGCGAACTGGGAGCACTTCAACGAGCTCGATCGCCGCGGACTGGCAATGTACGGCCAGATGACCGCGGGGTCCTGGATCTACATCGGCACCCAGGGAATCGTTCAGGGCACCTACGAGACCTTCGTCGAGATGGGCCGCCAGCACTATGGCGGCGACTTGGCCGGGAAATGGCTGCTGACCGCCGGGCTCGGCGGCATGGGCGGGGCTCAGCCGCTCGCCGCGGTGATGGCGGGCGCCTCGTGTCTGGCGATCGAATGCCAGCAGAGCCGGATCGACATGCGCCTGCGCACCGGTTACCTCGATCGCGCCGCGGCCTCGATCGAAGAGGCGATCGCGCTGATCGAGCGGAGCTGCGGCGAGCGCAAGCCGCTTTCGGTGGGCCTGCTCGGCAACGCTGCAGAGGTCCTGCCTGAACTTTTCGCGCGGGGGATCCGCCCCGACCTGCTCACCGACCAGACGAGCGCGCACGATCCGGTCAACGGCTACCTGCCGGCCGGATGGACCGTGGCGGAATGGGCCGAACGGCGCGAGCGCGACCCCGCCGGCGTGGCTGCCGCAGCCAAGGCGTCGATCGCCCGGCACGTTCGGGCAATGCTCGACTTCCAGTCCGCGGGGGTCCCGACGACGGACTACGGCAACAACATCCGCCAAGTGGCCAAGGACGAAGGGGTTGAGGACGCCTTCGCCTTCCCCGGCTTCGTCCCGGCCTATATCCGCCCGCTGTTCTGTCGCGGGGTGGGCCCGTTCCGCTGGGCGGCCCTGTCCGGCGATCCGGAGGATATCTACAAGACCGACGCCGCGGTCAAACGGCTGCTTCCCAGCGACGCCCATCTGCACAACTGGCTCGACATGGCGCGGGCGCGGATCCAATTCCAGGGGCTGCCCGCCAGGATCTGCTGGGTCGGCCTCGGCGATCGCCACCGCCTCGGCCTCGCGTTCAACGAAATGGTTGCCAGCGGCGAGCTGAAGGCCCCGGTCGTGATCGGCCGCGACCACTTGGACTCGGGCTCGGTGGCCTCCCCCAACCGCGAGACCGAGGGCATGATGGACGGCAGCGACGCCGTCAGTGACTGGCCTCTACTCAACGCCCTTTTGAATACCGCGAGCGGCGCCACCTGGGTCTCGCTGCATCACGGCGGCGGCGTCGGCATGGGCTATTCCCAGCACTCCGGCATGGTCATCGTCGCCGACGGCACGCCGGAGGCGGCGGCCCGGCTGAAGCGCGTGCTGTGGAACGATCCCGCCACCGGGGTGATGCGCCACGCCGACGCCGGCTATCCGATCGCGCTCGACTGCGCGCGCGAAAAGGGGCTGGACCTGCCCGGGATCCTGGGCTGACCGCACGAACCGGGGCGCTTCGAGGCGAAGGTGCCCCGGCAAGGCGGCCGGATCGTCCAGCCGGCTAGAGCGGGTTGCGCGATATCTGAATCGCACAACCCGCTCTAAGTTTTTGTTGTCGCACCGCTATTTGCGGAAAACCGGTTCCCACTTTTCCGCGCGATGCTCTAAGCCGGCGTATGGATCCGCTTGTTGAGCCGGCCGACCGCATCGAGCGCCGAGGCGATCGCGCCTTCCTGCCAGCCGGAGAGGTACGAGCAATGCTCGCCGGCCAAGATGATACGCCCGTCGATCGCGCAGAGCGCTTCGTACTTCGCGCGGTCATCGTCGCCGTGCCAGGCCGCGAAGCATCCGAGCGAGCCCGGATTGCGGTGCCAGGCGACCGACACGCCGTTGTCGAACTCCGTGGCGTATTGCGGGTGGATCCTGGCCCCTTCGCGAAGCGCCCACCGGATCCGCTCTTCCGGTGGCTGGGCGGTCATCGCGTAGGACGCGCCCGGCTGGAAGCCACCGAGCCCGGCGACGAAGGCTCCGGTCAGGACCCCCTTGCCGCGGCTGCCGAACCCCGAGCTTGGATAGACGATCTGGTTGATCGACTGATCGGTGAAGGTCATGCCGCCATAGATGCGCTCGTCCTGTTCCCAGAACCGCCGCTTGAACTGCAGGCCGACCTTCACCGACGAGGCGTACCAGACGCTGTCTATCGCCGCCTTCATCGCATTGCCGACCTGCACCCGCAGTTGGCCGAGGATCGAAGCGGGTATCGCGCAGACGCACCAGTCGGCGGTGGCGGTCCGCATGGCTCCGCCGGCGGCAAGATCGGCGTAGCGCACGGTGACCCTGCCGTCCTTCTGTTCGATATCGGTCACCTTGGCGCCGTACTGGATGGCCGGGCCGAGCTTGTCCGCCAGCGCGCGCACCAGCCGGTCCACGCCGCCGACCGGCTGGAACATCGTCGGCGCCCAGTCGGCGCTATGTTGGGTCGCCAGGTTCTGCCAAAATCCGGCGGTCAGAATGTCGTGGAGGGCGACCGGCTGGGACTGGCCGAACGGCGCGGTCAGGCCGCCGCCCGGCGGGCCGAACGGGGCGCCGCGCCGGCCGGTCGAGGCCGCGCCCACGGCGTAGCGATGGTTCTTGTCGAGCGCCCCCCAGTCGCGCAGCGCGTCGCGGAGAATTTCCAGGTCTTCCTTTCCCACCGTTTCATCGAGGGCGCCGGCATCGGCGGACTTCGCCAGGAGCTCGGCGACCGCCCCCTCGAAGTCGGCCTGAATCTCCCGGGCGCGCTGGGGCTTGCCGCCGAACGCCGTGGTCGAGTGGAAATAGGCCGCGCCGTTGCCCTGGGCGAACGATTCCAGCGCGACGTCGTTGATCGAGCAATATTGCAGGAACAGGCTGTGGTCATACGGGATCCGCATCGGACCGGGATTGAAGTACAGTCCTTCGTCGAATCGGCAGACCTGCCGCGCGCCGCCGAGCTCGTCGATCACGTCACCACCCCGGATCGTCCAGCTGCGCCCGCCCGGACGCCGATCGTATTCGAGGACCTTGACGTCGTATCCGGCGCCGCGCAGCTCGGTCGCGGCCACTAGGCCGGCGATGCCGGCGCCGAGCACCAGAATCTCCCCGCGCGCGCCCGCTCCCGCGAGCATGCCGGGCCTCAGCCCGCTCGCGGCGGGATCCGGCGGGGCCGCCAGCGCGGACATGCTGCGGTAGGCCATGGCCGTACCGCCGATCATTCCCGCCAGCTTCAACAGGTCGCGGCGGGTCGGTGCGCTATTTGCCATTGGTTCGGCTCCCCTCTGGTTGGAGGCCGGATCTCACGAAGGCGGCATCCGCCGAACAGCCAAATCCGGAGAAGTTTCGTTGGTGGGAACGGCCCTCGGTCATGTGCCGCTCGCCTGCCGCACGGCCGTAACCTCCGCCGCCGTGTAAGGCTTGGTGTAGCCGTTGCCGAAACCGCGGCGGATATAGTTGACCACTGCCGCCACCTGCTCGTCATCCAGGTACTCGGCGAAGCCCGGCATCCCCTTGTTCCCTTTGATGACCATGAAAGCCGGATAGCCGCCGTCTTCCAGCTTCGGGTTCGCGGCCAGCGAGGGATAGGTTCCCGCGCCGCCGGCTCCGCGGCCGTCCGCCATGTGGCAGCCTTGGCATATGGCGCGGTAGAGCGCTTCGCCGTTGCGCTGAGCGAAGATCGCGGGCGAGCGCTCCGGTGCAGCTTCCTCGGGTCGGGCATCCGGGCGATGTCCGGCGACGCGCCAGAGGACCGCGGCGGCGATCAGCACGGCCGCCCCGACTACCCAGGGAACCCAGTTGCGTCGCGACTTCACCTCATTTGCTGCCATGGTCTCACCCGTTTCTCGGCGCTTGCGGCCGATCTCCTGCGGAAGCTGCGCCCCGCGATGGGGACGAGCGGGCTCAATTCGCTGCGACCACCGGGCGCATCCCGCCCAGGTGGCTGCGGCGGCGGCCATAAAAGTAGTAGATGATCAGCCCGACCGCCGTCCAAGCCGCGAACAGGGTCTTGCTGCGCGGGTCGAGGCTCCAGAACAGATAGGCGCAGCCGGCTATCGCGATCGGCGCCGTCACGGCAATGAAGGGGGTGCGGAACGGCCGCGGACGATCCGGATCGGTTCGGCGGAGAACGAGCACCGCCGCCGACACCGCCATGAAGGCGAACAGCGTGCCCGAGTTCGAGACGTTCGCCAGCTGCCCCACTGGAAAGAAGGCCGCGAAAAGCGCGACGAACAGGCCGGTGACGACAGTCACGACATGCGGTGTGCCGAATCTTGCATGGATACGCGAGAAGGCGGGAGGCAATAGCCCGTCCCGGCTCATCACGAAAAAGATCCGGGTCTGGCCGAACATCATCATCAGCACCACCGATGGCAGGGCAATCCCGGCCGCCAAGCCGACCAGATTGCCGATCTGCGGCCAGCCGATCTCCCGGAGAGTCCACGCCAGCGCCTCTTTCGAGCAGACCACTGCGGCATCGCCGAACGTCCGGCACTGCTCGACCAGGGCACGGCTGCCTGGAGCCAGCGCTGCGCCTTCGGGGCCCGCCACCGGCTGCGCTCCCACCGTGCCGATCACGCCCGCCGCGACGAGCATGTAAAACAAGGTGCAGATCGCGAGCGAGCCGATGAGGCCGATCGGCATGTTGCGCTGCGGGTTGACCGTCTCTTCCGCAGCGGTCGAAACCGCGTCGAACCCGACGAAGGCGAAAAAGATCGATGCCGCGGCAGCGGAGATGCCCGCCACCCCGAGCGGGGCGAAGGGGGTGAACTGCTCCATCCGCATGACGGGAAGCGCCAGGACGACGAACACGGTCAGCGCCGCAATCTTGATCGCGACCAGGACGGCGTTGATGGTCGCGCTTTCGCGGGTCCCCACCACCAGGAGCCAGGTGACCAGGCCGGCGATGCCCATCGCCGGCAGGTTGATCAGCCCGCCGTCCATCGGACCCAGCACCAGGGTGTCGGGGATGTCCATGTGGAAGGCATGTTCCAGCAGGCCCACGACATAGCCCGACCAGCCGACCGCTACCGCACCTGCCGCCACCGCATATTCCAGGATCAGCGCCCAGCCGACGATCCAGGCGACGAGTTCGCCCATGACCGCATAGCTATAGGTATAGGCCGATCCCGCCACGGGAATCATCGAGGCCATTTCCGCATAGCACAGCGCCGCCACGGCGCAGACGAAACCGGCGATGACGAACGACACCATCATGCCGGGCCCGGCTAGCTGCGCCGCCTCGGCGGTCAGAACGAATATGCCGGTGCCGATGACCGCCCCGATGCCGAGCATGGTCAGCTGGAAGGCGCCGAGCGACCTGGGCAGGCCCCTGTGCTCGGCGGTGGCCAGCACCTGGTCGAGCGGCTTGACGCGGCCAAGGCTGAGGCGCTGCCACATGGTTTCGTGCTTTTGCATGAGGACCTGCCGGCTTCAGCGCGGCTTGGGCGCGTAGCGGCGCCCGAAGAAGTCGCCGTCGTTCCAGCGGGGCGGCTGGTCGGCGTCGGCCAGCTCGCGCGCGATGTTGTAGTTCACCCAGGCGAACCGCGCGCCCGCCGTATAGTTGAGCGGCTGCGCCAGATCGTCGCAGGGGCGGTGGTAGCAGTCCTTGAGGAAACCCTGGAACTTCTCCGCGCCGCCGTTGGCGAACCCGGTCATCAAGAAGACCGCCGGCACGCCTTGCTGCACGAATTTGTAATGATCCGAGCGGGTGAACAGGCTTTCGTCCGGCATGGGATCGGGAGAGGTCTTCAGGCCCATGGCCGATACCGCATTGGCCACGCTTTGCCCGATGCTCGAATGTTCGGCGCCGAACGCGATGACGTCGCGGAAATCGTAGGTCAGGATCGGCATGTCGAGATTGACCAGGCCGACGATATCGCCGCCCCGCAGCGGATTCCGGGACATGTAGTCCGACCCGATCAGCCCCTTTTCCTCGGCGGTCATCGCCACGAACAGAAGCGAGCGCCGCGGCTTGGCCGGATGGGCCGAGAATCGGCGCGCGGCCTCGATCAGCGTGGCCACGCCCACGGCATTGTCGAGCGCGCCGTTGTAGATCGTATCGCCCTTGCGCGCGGGGTCGATGCCGAGGTGATCGAGGTGCGCGGTGAGCGCGATCGCCTGGGACGAGAGCGCCCGATCGGCGCCCGGGAGCTTGGCCGCCACATTCCACGAGACAGTGGGCCGCGTCTCCGACTTGACCTCGGCGACAAACCGCAGGCCCATGTCCCCCGCGCGCAAGGATTTGCCGGCAGCGGCGCTGTCGACCACCTTGGGCCAATCGGCGCCGAACAGCAGCGGCCCCGCCGCGGCGCCCAGCCCCGCGATGACCGGAGCGGAGGGTGCATCGACATAGCCCGAGCCGTCCGGCCTACGCCATGCCATCCGCCAGGCTTGCCAACGCTCGGCGCGATCGGCGATCGGCCGCCGCTCCTCGTCCTTCGGGGTGGGGATCACTACGACGCCGATGGCGCCGCGGCGGGCCGCCTCGATCCGTTTGGTGGTCGTGCTGCCGAAGAAGGCGCGCTCGTCGCCGGAGCGGCCTTCGGGCGAGCCGCTCAGCAGCAGGACGATCTTGCCGCGCACGTCGAGCCCGCGATAGTCGTTGCGCCGCCATTCGGGGGCGACAATGCCATAGCCGGCGAAAACCAGCGGCGCGTCGAACCGCGCGGTTCCGGCCGATGGAAAGCCTTCGGTCAGGACATGGCGGCCGAATTCCAGGGTTTTCGGGGCGCCGGTGCGGCCCTGGAGCTCGAAGGTGCCGTGTTCCGCCGGGCGGTACGCGATCATCGGCACTTGCTGGAAAAAGCTTCCGTCGTCGCCCGCCGGCTCGAGGCCAAGCTGCGCGAATTGCGCGGCGACATAGTTGGCGGCGATGCGGTAGCCGCGCGTATCGGCCTCACGCCCTTCCAGCGCATCGTCGGCAAGGAAGGCCATGTCCGCGCGGATACGCTGCGCCGACACCTCCAGGTCTTGTGGCGATGGCGCTTGCGCCTGGGCTGCCGAGGCGGCAGCAGCCAACCCCCATGCCAACAACGATTTCACGCGCATATCCACCCTCCCGGAAGCGAAAGAACCCTAACAGTGACGTTTTGTCAACGTTATAATATCATTTTATAATCGATTTGGTCTCTCAGCCACCCCGCGAAGGGGCGAACCCGCGGGTCAGGCGGCGCCGTAACCGCCCCCGCCCGGCGTCTCGATCACAATCAGATCGCCGGTTTCCAAGTCGACATGATCGGTTCGGTGGAGCACCAGCTCGCTGCCGGCGGCACGCTGCACCCATTGTCGGCCGACCGCGCCGGGTGCCCCCCCGGCCAGGCCGAAGGGGGGGACGGTGCGCCGCGATGCGACGATCGTCGCGGTCATCGGCTCGAGCATCCGAATCTTGCGGATCGCGCCATCGCCGCCGCGGCGGCGGCCCTCCCCGCCCGATCCGCTCCGGACCCCGAAATGCTCCAGTCGCACCGGGTACCGCAACTCGAGCACTTCGGGGTCGGTGATCCGCGTGTTGGTCATATGGCTGTGGACCGGCCCCACTCCGTCGAAGTCCGGCCCGGCGCCGGTGCCGCCACAGATTGTCTCGTAGTATTGGAAAAGGTCGGTCCCGAAGAGGAAGTTGTTCATCGTACCCTGCGAGCTCGCCACGGCGCCGAGCGCGCCGAGCAAGGCGTTGCAGATTGCCTGACTGACCTCTGTGTTGCCGGACACGACCGCAGTGCCCGGATCAGGCGACAGGAAGCTGCCTTGCGGGATGATAATCCGGATCGGGCGCAGGCAGCCTTCGTTCAAGGGGATGTCGTCGCCGATCAGGCAGCGGAACACGTAGAGCACGGCCGCCGCGGTGATCGCCGGGGGTGCGTTGAAGTTGCCTTCGCGCTGGGCGCTCGTCCCGGTGAAATCGACGTCGGCCCGGCGTTCGGCATGGTCGATGCGCACCGCCACCTTCAGCACCGCGCCGTCGTCCATCTCGTACGTAAACTCACCGTCGTGGATCCGATCGATCGTCCGCCGAACGCTCTCCTCCGCATTGGCCATGACGTGAGCCATGTAAGCCTCGACACACTCCCACCCATAACGGTCGAGCAGGAGGTGCAGCTCCCTGACACCGGCCTCGTTCGCCGCGAGCTGCGCCTTGAGGTCGGCGATGTTCACGTCCGGGCTGCGGGCGGGATAGGGTCCGCTCGCCAGCAGGTCGCGGAACGCCTGCTCGCGGAACCTACCCTGGTCGACGACCAGGAAGTCGTCGATGATGATGCCCTCTTCCTCCAGGTTGCGGGAATCGGGTGGCATCGACCCAGGCGTGATGCCGCCAATGTCCGCATGATGACCGCGATTGGCGACGAAAAAGCGCAGTTCCGTGCCGGTCCGGTCGAAGACGGGTGTGACGACCGTGATGTCGGGCAAGTGAGTTCCGCCGTTGAAGGGGTCATTAAGCACGACGGCATCGCCCGGCCGCAGCCGCCCTTGCCGGGATCGCAAGACCGCCCGCACGCTTTCCCCCATCGCGCCGAGATGGACCGGGACGTGCGGCGCGTTGGCGATCAAGTTGCCTTCGCAGTCGAATACCGCACAAGAAAAGTCCAACCGCTCCTTGATGTTTACGCTGGTCGACGTGTTTTGCAGCACGGCGCCCATTTGCTCCGCCGCCCCCATGAACAAGCTGTTGAACAGTTCCAGCAGCACCGGATCGGCTGTGGTGAAGTCGTCTTCAAACCCGTGTTCGATACGTTCCCGGCTGGCCATCAGGAGCCCGCCGTTGGGAAGCACGGTCGCCACCCAGCCCGGCTCGACAACGGTGGTCGCGATCGCTTCGCGTATCAGCGCGGGGCCGCTGATCGACGCGCCCCGGCCCAGCGTCTCGCGGTCGAACACCGGGGCCGCCCATTCTCGCCCCGCCGTCCAGATCTCGACGGAATCGATAGGCTCGGGGGCGGCAATATGGTTGATCGGCTCCCGCACGACCGCCTCGCCGCTCCTGATCGCTTCCGCGACGATAGCCTCGACGATGATTCCCCTTTCGGGCGTGATGAAGCCGAATCGGGCCCGGTGAGCCTCCTCGAACGCTCGCTGCATTTCGGCCGGCGAAGCATGAGGCACGCTCAAGGCGGTGTCGGTTCCGTCGTACCGGAGGTGCGCCGTCGTCACCGTCCTAGTCGGCTCCTCGCCGCCGCTGCCTACAAAAGCCGACGTTACTTCGGCTGTCAGGGTCTCAACTTCTTGCGCCAAGACGTCGCCATATTCGGGCGCCATCGGGAATTCGATGCTGCGCTGCCTGGTCACCACCTGATCCGCCAGCCCCATCCCATAAGCCGACAACACGCCTGCGAACGGATCGATCAATATTCTGGACATGCCGAGTTCTTCGGCCACGCGGCAGGCATGCTGGCCGCCGGCTCCGCCAAAGCATTGCAGCGTAAAATCTGCTGTGCTCTGTCCGCGGCCGAGCGCCAGTCGCTTGATGGCCGCCGCCATGTTGGCAACCGCGATGCGCAGGAAGCCTTCGGCGACATCGCGCGGCTCCGGATTGCCGATTTCGCCAGCGAGAGTGCCGAAGGCCTCGCGGACCGCATCGATATCAAGCCTCTCGTTCCCGCCGGGCCCGAAGATCGCGGGGAAGTGCGCGGGCACGATCTTGCCGCACATGATGTTGGCGTCGGTTACCGTCAATGGCCCGCCGCGGCGATATCCAGTGGGTCCGGGGTTTGCCCCCGCGCTGTCGGGACCGACGCGGAAACGCGAACCGTCGAAGTGAAGGATCGAGCCTCCGCCGGCCGCCACGGTGTCGATCGCCATCATCGGGACCCGCATCTGGACGCCGGCGACCTCGGTATCGAAAGCGCGCTCGAACGCGCCGGCATAAAGCGCGACGTCGGTCGATGTACCGCCCATGTCGAAGCCGATGATCTTCCTTTCGCCAGCGGATTCGGCCGTCCGCGCGGCACCAACCACACCCCCGGCCGGCCCAGAAAGGATCGCGTCCTTGCCTTGGAAGTCGGCCGCCGACACCAACCCGCCGTTCGACTGCATGAAGTAGAGAGGCGTCGAGGCAAGCTCGCTCTCCACCCTGTCGACATACCGGCGCAGGACCGGCGACAGATAAGCATCAACGACCGAGGTGCTCGCACGGGCGACCAGCCCGACGAGCGGACTAACCGCATGGCTTGCCGAAACCTGCCTAAAACCGACCTCGCGCGCGATCTGGGCGAGCCGTGCCTCCTGTTCGGGGAAACGCCAGGCGTGGATCAGGACGATGGCGCAAGATTCAAGGCCAGCCGCACGATACCGCATCAACAATTCACGCGCCTCGGCCTCATCGATCTCTTCGATCCTCTCGCCCTCTGCGGAAGTCCTGCCGCTTACCTCCTCGACCGCTTCGTAAAGCATTTCGGGAAGCCGGACATCGAGGTCGAACAGCTTGGGCCGCGATTGGTGACCGATCCTGAGCAAGTCGCGGAAGCCACGGTTGACCAAAAGCAGCGTTCTGGCCCCTTTGCGTTCGAGTAGGGCGTTCGTGGCAACCGTCGTTCCCATCTTCACCCGATCGACCAGGCCCGCAGGAATGGGAGCGGACAAGGACAGGCCCAGCACCGTCCGGATTCCCGCCGTCGCGGCATCCAAATAGCGCTCGGGGTTCTCGCTCAGCATTTTAATCGAGGACAAACGACCTTGAGGATCGCGCGCCACGATGTCCGTGAAGGTGCCCCCTCGATCGATCCAGAACTGCCACCCGCTCACAAAACCTCCTCGCCAATGCGCACCGAGCAAACATCTCGATGACGATTTGTCAACAAAATATGCAACAATCTATCAGTTGACACTGAGCCCGTTGCCATCGAATGAAGCGCAAAGCCGAGGTTCCGACATGTCAGACCAGAAAAAGCCCCAATCCATTGTCTCTTCCGCCCATCTCGCTGAAGGCGCCTCGCCCGCGCTGTCCGAGCTGGAGTTCAGCATCACCCTGGTGGCAAATGCCTTCAATCGCTGGATCGTACGTTGCGCCGCCGCAGCGGGCGCCCAACTTGCCCCACTCGAAATTCTGATCCTCCACAGCGTGCGCCACCGGGACCGTCCGAAAAAGTTCATGGACGTGATGCTGGTCCTTCACATCGAAGATACGCATTTGGCGAACTATGCCGTGCGCAAACTCGTCGCCGCGGGACTCGTGACCACCCGCCGCCTCGGCAAGGAAAAAGTGATCGAAGTCACGCCGGAGGGGGTGGCATTCTGTGACCGTTATCGTGATGCGCGAGAGGCTCTCCTGGTACAAAGCGTCAAGGCCGGCGGATTGAGCGAGGAAGCCCTGTCCCTGACGGCGGCGCAGTTACGGATGCTGTCGGGCGACTACAACCAGGCAGCTCGTGCAGCAGCCACTCTTTAATGGCAAAACGATAACAATTTGTAATTGACAGCCCCGCGTCGCTCTGATCGTTTGAAGCGTCAACTTCGCGACCGCTCATCCGGGATCGATCGGGCATGGCGAGCCCTTGAGGCATGCCGCCCAACCCCGGATGGGCCATCGCGTCAGGAGGGGAAGATTCGATGGCAGCTGTCACCCCGCGTTCCCGGCATCGTGCATTCGTGGCGAGCCTTTCCGGGACGGCGCTCGAATATTATGACTTTGCGATATACAGCTCGGCCGCCGCCCTGCTTTTCGGCCAGCTCTTTTTTGCCGATCAGGACCCGCTCACCGGCCTGTTCAGCTCTTTCGCAACTTACGCCGTCGGTTTCGTTGCGCGTCCGATCGGCGGTCTGGTTTTCGGCCGTCTGGGCGACATCATCGGCCGCAAGCAGGTCTTGGTCTACACGTTGCTGCTGGTCGGCACGGCAACCTTTCTCATCGGCCTTCTGCCCACCTATGCCACGATCGGGACGGCAGCTCCCGCTCTTCTGGTCCTGCTGCGCTTTGCGCAAGGGGTTGGCGTCGGCGGGGAGTGGGGGGGCGCAGTCCTGTTATCTTCCGAGTTCGGCCGCGAGGGAGAGCGGGGCTTCTGGGCCTCTGCGGCGCAGGTAGGTCCCCCGCTGGGCACGCTCCTGGCCAACGGCGTGATTGCCCTCCTCGCCCTGTTGATACCGAACGAGGATTTTATCGCGTGGGGTTGGCGGATCGCCTTCCTCCTTTCTGCGGCCCTCGTGGGCTTCGGTCTATGGATCCGCTCTGCTTTGGAGGAGACGCCCGTTTTCGCCGAGATCGCGAAGGCCGGCGAACAACCCGAAAGACCGCTCGCGGAATTGTTCCGCACGCACCGCAAACCGTTGATTGCCTCGATCCTCGTGCGCATCGGCCCTGATGTGCTTTATGCCATGTTCGCGGTGTTCGTGCTGACTTATGCGACCACGCTGCTCAGTGTCAGTAAGGTCGTCGCGGTGAGTTCCGTTCTGATCGGATCGGCCCTGCAGGTTCCGCTGATCCCCCTCGCCGGCTACCTTTCCGACCGCCTGGGCCGTCGGCGGGTCTATGCCGCAGGGGCAGTTGGAGCTGCAATCTGGAGTCTCGCGTTCGTCCATTTCGCTGAAGACGAAACCGGAGTTATGCTCGGTACGGTCGGCGCCCTCTTTTTCCACGCCTTGATGTACGGTCCGCAAGCGGCACTGATTTCCGAGCAGTTCGAGGTTCGCCTGCGTTACACCGGCAGTTCACTGGCTTACACTTTGGCCGGGCTGCTCGGCGGTGCAACCGCCCCCCTGTGCTTCGTCGCATTCATGACCATGCCGGGCGGGAACGCGATCATCGGCTTCTACTTGGCAGGGGCCTGTGCGATCACCCTCGTCGGCCTGGCCCAGTGCCGTCCCGCGTCCGCCGCCAGCGCCACCGAGGCACGAAACTTCGGCGCGTAGCTTCGACAGGGCTCACAAATTCATTACATCGATATTTTGTCATTTTGTTGTTGACGTTTCGATAGCAACATAGTTCACTCCGCTTGAGGGAAAGTCCGTTTTGGCGAGTCTGAGGCGAACCGAACGGGCTGGGAGGCTCGCACCACCTAGAACCAAAGGGGGGAACAAGATGAAGGTCGTAAATCTCAAAACCGGGGCGCTGATCTGCATGACGGCGCTTCCGCTCGTGTTGACCGCACCGGCACAGGCTCAAACAGCGAGCGGCGGCAAAGCACCAAATGAGGCCGAAAACGTCAGCGAAACCGATATTGTCGTCACCGCGCAGAAGCGTGACCAGCTGCTGTTGCAAGTGCCCTTGTCGGTAACTGCGCTGAACTCTGAAGCGCTTGCCGCGCAAAACCTGGTTCGACTGGAAGATTACGCTGCACGCGTCCCCAGTCTTCAGGTTGCCGGAACCCAGACCAACCGCGTCACCATCCGCGGGATCGGTTCCGACCCGGCCGCCAGCCCGACAATCGCCGTAACCATCGACGATGCGCCGTTCGGCTCATCGACCTATGCCGGCAAAGGCCAATTCCCGGACTTGGATCCGGCCGATCTTCGGCAGATCGAGGTGCTTCGCGGTCCCCAGGGGACGCTCTACGGCGCTTCCAGTCTGGGTGGCTTGATCAAGTTCGTCACCCGCGATGCGGATCCTAATGACTGGACCGCCCGATTGCAGACGTCCTATTCGGACGTAGCCGAAGGGGGTGACGGCTATTCCATCAGAGGCTCGGTAAACGTGCCGGTGATCAAGGATATGCTCGGTCTGCGTGCCAGCGCTTTCCGCCGCCACGATCCGAGCCTGGTCGACATATACCGTACCACCGGCCAGCTAGTTCGGCGGGATGCCGATACCAGCCAAGTGGAAGGCTATCGTTTTGCCGCGTCTTTCCGCCCCATCGACGCGCTGACGATCAACGCCTCACACCTTTATCAGAAGCGCGAGACGACCAACGGCGGGGCCACACAAGTTCTGCCCACCACCATCACGCCGAAGTACGACTATTTCGCGAATGACAGCGCCTCATCGCAAGCGAAGATGACTTCGCGGATGACACAACTGCGCGGCGAACTGGACCTTGGCGCCGTGAAAGTGAACTCGATTAGCGCATGGAGCAGCAGCCGGAACCAAACCGACGGCGATCAGACAAACGGGCCGTTCAGCTTCATCCTCTTCGGTTACCCGGGCCAACCAGCAGGCACCCAGGTGCGGCTGGCCGACAACCAGATAACCTCCAAGTTCTCCCAGGAATTGCGGATCGGTTCGGCCGGAGAGGGTAAGCTGGATTGGTTGATCGGCGGATTCTATACGGTTGAGCATAGTCGGCTGCCGCAGCAGATTTATATCCTGTCCCCAAGCAACACGGTCGTTGCAACAGCGTATGATTACTCGCTCCGCAGTAGCTACAAGGAGCATGCGGTTTTTGCGGACGCGACATATCATTTCAGTGATCAGCTGGAGTTGCAGGCCGGAATTCGTTACAGCTCGAACAAGCAGGTGTTCCAGCAAACCTTGGTCATTGATCCACCTGTGACAGGTTTTCTCGGCCCCAGCAGCACCAGCCCGGTCGAAAGATACGCTGACGACACTGTTACTTGGCTGGTCAGTCCGACATTCAAGATCACACCAGACCTGATGATCTACGCACGGGTGGCTACCGGCTACCGGCCCGGCGGTCCCAATACCGTTTTGGCGCCCAATCGAACGTTCGCCCCTGATACCGTGACCAACTACGAGCTCGGCTTCAAGGGCAAGCTTCTCAATGACAGGCTCTCGCTCGACGTGGCACTGTTCGACATCGAATGGCGGAACATCCAACTCAACATCACTGACTCGAGTGGCGCATTCACCTATTTCGTCAATGGCGGAAAGGCGAGAAGCCGAGGCTTGGAGGCTCAGGCCCAATTCTCGCCGGGAATGGGTTTCAAGATCACCGGAAACATGACGGTGACCGACGCGACACTGCGCGAGAACCTGCCGGCCGCCGGCCTGCTCTACGCTGTGGGCTCGGTGGGTGATCGCCTGCCCTATACGGCCAAGTTCACGTCCAACCTGGGTGTCGAAAAGAGTTTCGACCTGTTTGACGACGCGAGGCTGACCCTGGGCCTTAACTGGAATCACGTCGGATCCAGGTTGGCGGCTTTCAAGAGTTCGGCATATCCGGTCGGACGGCGTGGTCGGCTCGAACTGCCTGCCTATGATCAACTCGATCTTCGGGCGGGCCTCAGCTACCGCAATCTCGACCTGACGCTGTTCGCGCGCAATGTCACCGACGAGCGTGGGATCACCAATCGAACGGACAGTTCGTCGGGCAGCAATCCGAGCACGATCTCGCTGATCCGGCCGCGCACGATCGGGATCGACGCCGCCATACACTTCTGATCTTTTCCCTCGCGAAATCCCGTGGAGCGCCCGGCAAAATCTGCTCCACGGGACATCTTTTTCCGCGTTATCCGAGGTGTGGTTGTGCCCGATTTTCGCGAGTTTATGCTTACCCTCGCGCTCGCCGCCTTGGCGACAACTCCCGCTGCCGCGCAAAACGTGCAGCGTAACGCCTTTCCCGGCGGGTCCACGCTTCTTCTCGAAAGCGTGACCGTTAGCCCTGGGGCTCGCACCGTCTACGTCTCCGGCCATGTCGCCGATCCCTTGGACGCGGCGAAGCCCAAGGCGGGGTTCGGCGACACCAGGACGCAAACGATCAGCACGCTGCGGCGCATCGACCAGGCGCTGCAGCGGCAAGGCATGAGTATCAAGGACGTGATCCGCCTCACGATCTATGTGGTTGCCGACCCGGCGCTAGGCCAGCCGGACTATGCCGGAATGAACGCCGGCTATCGCGAATTCTTCGGAACCGCGGCCAACCCCCATGTGGTCGCGCGGAGCGCCTTCGAGATCAAAGGACTGCAGATCCCCGGTCTCCTCCTCGAAATCGACGCCGTCGCGGCGCGTTAGTCGAAGGGGAGCTCCTCCGTCGATTTGATCTCGGAAAAGGCCACGGTGGAGGTGATTTCCTGGATACCGTGCAACCTGCTGAGTTTGTCGAAGAAGAAACGCTCATAGGCGTCGATGTCGCGCGTCACCACCCGTAGCATGAAGTCCATGGTGCCCATGACGAGATAGGCGTCGAGCACCTCCGGAAAAGCCCTTATCGCGTCGCTGAACTCGTCGAGATTGGCGCGCCCGTGCGCATTGAGCCTGATTTGCGCGAAGACCTGTGCGTTGAACCCGACCTTTCGCCGGTCCACCACCGCCACCCGACGACGGATCACGCCTTCTCGCTCGAGACGATCGATGCGGCGCCAGCACGGCGAACTGGAAAGACCGACTTTGTCTGCGATCTCCGCAACGGTTTGGCTGGCATCACGCTGCAGTTCCCGAAGGATTTTAATTTCGAACGCGTCGAGATCGATCATAATTTTCGGATATCACATCCCTGAGGGAATTGCTTACCAAAATTCGGCGCCTTCTCAGAGAATGAGACCGAGAATTTTCCTTAAGGAGGGTGATAGTGACCGCATAATCCAGCGGAGAGAGGCAATGAGTCAAACTGTCGAGCGCGAAGCGATCCATCACATCGAGGACGAGGCGAGCGGTCTGTCCGCTGCAATCGTCATCCATTCGACCGCCTTGGGTCCTGCTGCCGGCGGCTGCCGACTGTGGGCATATGACAGCGCCGAAGCGATGATCGCGGATGGCTGCCGCCTGGCGGAAGGCATGACCTATAAGAATGCGCTCGCCGGCCTCCCGCTGGGAGGGGGCAAAGCCGTCATCAGCCGCCCCAGGGGAGAGTTCGATCGGACCGCCCTGTTTCGCGCCTTTGGACGCGCGGTCGAGGCGCTTCACGGCAGCTACGTCACCGCGGAGGATGTGGGTACGAGCGTTGCGGACATGATGATGGTCGCGCAAGCGACCAAGCATGTTGCCGGCCTGCCGCCCGAGGCGGGCCGCGCCGGAGGCGACCCCTCGCCCTGGACGGCGATCGGGGTCTTTCGGTCGATGGAAGTGGCCGTCGCGCGCCGGCTGAGCCGCCCCCTTTCTGAATGCACCGTGGCGTTACAGGGCGCCGGCCACGTCGGCGCGGAACTCGCGCGACTGCTCTACGAAGCGGGAGCGAAGCTGGTCATCACGGACATCGATCGAGCGGTCGCCGCGGGAATCGCGGCGCGCACGGGGGCTGTCGCGGTTGCGCCCGACGCGATCCTCGACGTGCCGACGGACGTCTTCGCGCCCTGCGCCTTGGGCGGTGTACTCAATGAAGGCACGATCGCGCAGATGAGCGCGAAGGTCGTCTGCGGCGCCGCGAACAATCAACTCGCCACGCCGGCGGACGGCGTACGGTTGGCCGAAAGCGGAATTCTCTACGCACCGGACTACGTCGTCAACGCAGGAGGCATCATCAACGCCGGCGCCGAGCATCTCGGCTGGTGTCCGGACGAGGCACAAGAGCGCATCCTGGGTACTGGCCGTCGTCTGGCCGATATCCTGGACCATGCGGAAGCGAACGGCTTGACCCCCGAACAGGCCGCCGATCATCGGGCGCGTCAAATTGTCGCCGCCGCGAGGCAACCGATTGGCGCGGCAGTGTGAAGCCGCGAACGGGATCCCCGCCGACAACCTACATCTACAGGATCCTCGGGCAGGCCGTCGCCCAGTTCCCCTCGCGCGTGCCGGACCATTTCGCGCGCCTGGAGAAGATCATTGTCGGATGCCTACGGCAGGCGGTCCGAGTCCAGCTGTCGAGGGCAGCGAGGTCGATGCGATCGCGGCCCATGACGCCGCGCGGGGAGAACTGACATGAAATTCGCCAGACTAGCGCTACTGATCGCTGCCACGACCCTCCCGACCGCCACACCCGCGCAGTCGACCGAACCCGCAGCCATCGAGCGGTTGGCAGCGGAAGAGGCCGATAATTCCAAGATCATGTGGCTGATGCACCAGATCGCGGACGTGCATGGCCCACGTCTCACCGGATCGCCGCAGCTCGAAGCCGCCGCAAACTGGGCCGCCGCGACGCTGCGGTCATGGAATTTGCAGAACGTTACGCTCGACGCATGGAATTTCGGCGAGCCGGGCTGGAGCAACGACTTGACCGAGGCCAGCGTGGTCGCACCCTATAAGGCGCCGATCCTCGCGCGCCCGATTCCCTGGACTCCTTCGACCAAGGGCTTGATCACCGCCAACATGTTCCTGCTCGAGGTGCCAGGCATTCCGCCGGCAAGCAGCGGCCGGATCGTTGAGCCTCTCCCGTCGGTTAGCGGTTCACCCGGGCTTCCACCGCCGACAGTTGCGACGCCGGCTGCCGCGATCATGCCGACGCGTGCGGAACTCAACGCCTACCTCGAAAGCGTGAAGAACAGGGTTCGCGGGACCATCGTTCTGGTTGGGCGGCACACCAGCGCCCGTCCCAACTTTACCCCCGGACCGCTGCGCACATCGGACGAAGAATGGAACCGGCGCTTCGCGGCTTCGCATGCCTCCGCTCCAACCAGCACCCCGATGCCTGCTCCCACTGGCGAGGCGGGGCGGCTCGACGCGGATGAGATCGACGCGGAGATTTCCCACTTCCTGTACGCCCACGGAGCTCTGGCGCGCGTCTACGACAGCGGCGAACCACGCAACCTCATGCGCGTGCAAAACGTCGGTGGATACAATCGCCAGCCGCAACTTCCAGCCATAATGCTTGCCAGCGCCGACTACGGCCGGATGGCACGCGTGCTGGGGGACGGCACGACCGTGCGCATGCGGCTGAACGTCGATAATCGCTTTCACCCCCGTGGGCGGACCGCGCACAATGTCCTGGCCGAAATCCCGGGATCCGACAGGAAAGACGAACTCGTCATGCTTGGCGCCCATTTCGATAGCTGGGCCGCGGGCACCGGCGCGACGGACAATGGCAGCGGCTCCGCGATGATGATGGAGGCGATACGGCTCATCCAGGCCGCCGGATTAAAGCCGCGCCGCACCATTCGGCTGGCCTTGTGGACCGGGGAAGAACAAGGCGTTTTCGGCTCGAGTTCCTATGTGGAAAGGCATTTCGGCAGCTTCGAAAAGCCCAAGCCGGACTATAACCGGCTGAGCGCTTACGTGAACATCGACACGGGCACCGGGCGGCCGCGAGGCGCCGTCGTATTCGGCCCGCCCGCCGCTGCCGCCAAGGTCGCCAAAATTATGACGCCGTTTAGACCCTGGGGCTTCATGGGAGCACATCCATCGGGCCGCCGCACGCTCGGCGGCGCCGACACCGGCGCGTTCTATCGTGCGGGGCTGCCCGGCATCGGGCTTTATCAGGATCCGTTCGACTACGGCTCAACCCATCACACCAATTTCGACACCTACGAAGAGATATACGAGCCGGATCTGCGCGCCGGAGCCGTCGAAATCGCAGCGCTGGTCTACGCTCTCGCCACCAGCGACGAAATGGTCCCGCGCTATCCCGCGCGCGACATGCCCGCGGTCATGCCCGACGAGCCGACTGCTGGCCGGTTGCAGCCGGGAAACCCGCGCGGAAAGTCAGCGCAGTAGACGCCCCGTCAGCGAGCTGTGTCCCGGGGAACGAACGGAACGACCGGCAGCTCGATAGCGGTTCCTGAAGCTCCGCCATAGAAGACGCGCTGGGTTGCCTTGCGATAGTCGGCCGACCGGGCATGGAAGATGTTGTCGACGTAGGTCTGCGGATTGCGATCATAGAGGGGGAAAAGCGTCGATTGGATCTGCACCATGATCCGGTGGCCGGGCAGGAACACATGGTTGACGTTCGGCAGGGGGAATTCGTAGCGCAAGGGCTTGCCTGCCGCCAAGGCGCCGGGAACCGCGAAGCTGCGACGATAGCGGCCGCGAAAGATGTCGAGCGAGATTGCCAGCTGATAGCCGCCCATTTCGGGCTGGCTCGGCATCTGCCCTGGATAGACGTCGATCAACTTGACGATCCAATCGCTGTCGGTGCCGGTCGTCGAAGCCAGCAGCTTGACCAGCGGCGCGCCCGATAGCTGGACAGCGGCGGTGAGCGGTTCCGTTTGATAGGTGAGCACGTCGGGCCGACCATCGACGAAGCGTTGATCGACGACCAGCCAACTGGGCCAGCCGCCGCCGTAGCCGCGGTCGATGGGCCGCGGACGGTAAGGAACCGGCTTGGCTGGATCCGACACGAACTCGTCAGCACCCTGCTGTGGGGATGGGGCGAAGGACAGCGAGCCATTCGCCTGCAGATAGAGCGGCTTGAGCGTGTTCTGACAGCCTTGGGCACAAGCTGGAGGCCATTTGTCCAGCCGGTCCCAGCGATCGAGACCGGTCCGATAGATCAAGACGGGCGGGGTATCGGCTTTGCGCGCGCCGTCCTTGAGATACTGGTCGAACAGCGGCTTGAGCACATCGCGGCGATATTGGAGCGCGGTATCGCCCTCGAACTTCAAGGCGCCCAACGATCGCCCGTCGCTGTTGACCTGAGAGTGCCGCCAAGGCCCCATCACCAGAAAGTTCTTGTCGTTGTTCACGTCCTGAGCCTCAAGGGCTAGGTAAGCGTGATTGGCGCCGTAGATATCCTCCTGGTCCCATAGCCCTTGCTCCCAGATAACCGGGACAGTCAGCTTCCGCGCGCCGAGAAGCTTATCGAGCGCTTGGCCTTGCCAGAACGCGTCGTAGGCGGGATGCTCTTCGAGCTTTCGCCACCATGGCAAGGCGCCCATTCCTGCACGCCGCGCCCAATCGCCGGCCGACCCGGCGCGAAGGAAATTGGTGTAGTCGTCGGCATCGGGACGCGCGGTGACGGGCGCACCGCTTCGCTTGCCCGTCTGACCGGGGAAGTAATCGAAGTTCTGCTGCCGGAACGCGCCGTTGTGAAACCAGTCGTCCCCCAGCCAGCCATCGATCATCGGGCTCTCCGGCGAGGCCACCTTGAGCGCCGGGTGCGGATCGAGCAAGGCCATCGCCACGGTGAAGCCCTCGTACGAAGAGCCCCTCATCCCGACCTTGCCGTTGCTTTCAGGCACGTTCCTGACCAGCCAGTCGATGGTATCCCAGGCGTCTGTGGTTTCGTCGACGCCAGTTTTGTTCAGCGGCCCGACCGGGGGCCGGGTCATCACATAGTCGCCTTCCGAGCCGTATTTTCCGCGGACATCCTGGAACACGCGGATATAGTCGCGGTCGGCGGCGAAGACGTCGTCGCCCTTCGGCAAGGCTTCCGCGAATGTCGATACGGAGCCCCGCACGTGGTCGCCGGCATCGTAGGGCGTGCGTGTCAGGAGGATGGGAAGATGCGACGCGCCCTTCGGCAGGATCACGACGGTGAAGAGCTTCACGCCGTCGCGCATCGGGACCATCACCTCACGCTTCACGTAATCGAAGTTCGCTTCGGGTTCGGCAAACTGCGCGGGAATATCCGGCTGCATCGGGGGCGTCTGAGCGATGGCCGCGGCAAGCGGAAACAGCGCCAGAATGGAAACCAAGCCGTACGATATATCCCGGCGGATCGTCGCCCTGTTCCTCATCATCTGATCGTTCCTTCTGCGCCCAAATATTTGGGCATTTTAACGATAATTTGTCAATATATACTTTGTGTGAGGTGCACGATTCCCTATGAGTGAAGGACGGCAACCCGGGAGTGCTGCGGCATGAACCTTCCACTCTCGAACCGCGAAGCGGCGATCGTCGAAGCTATCGAGTTGGGACCGATGCGCGAGCGAGTGCTGGCTTGGGCCGCGATCAACAGCGGCACGGGCAACCTTGCCGGACTGGGAGTGATGGCGGGCGAGCTTGCCGACGCCTTTAGCGCTCTACCGGGGGAGGTGGCGCTTGTGGAGCCGGAGCCCGTGGAGAAAGTGGACGAAGCGGGCCAGCTGGCCTCCGTCGCCCATGGCAAGCACCTTGTCGTCCGCGTTCGGCCTAAGGCGGAGAGGCGGGTGCTTCTGACCGGGCACATGGACACTGTCTATTCGAAGGACGATCCCTTCCAGGAATGCCGGTGGATCGACGAAAACACCCTGCACGGCCCCGGCACCGCCGATATGAAGGCCGGTCTCTCCTTGATGCTTGCGGGATTGCTGGCCTTCGAAACCTCCCGTCCCCGGCTCGGCTACGACGTGCTTGTCAACAGCGATGAAGAGACGGGATCACTGTCGTCATCCTCGCTCCTTCGGCAATTGGCCCAGGGCAAGGCCGCCGGGCTGACTTACGAACCGTGCCTGCCGAGTGGAGAACTCGCCCGGGCCAGGCCGGGGTCGGGCAATTTCTCCGCGATCGTGCGCGGGCGGGCGGCCCATGCCGGGCGAAATCCGGAGGACGGCCGTAACGCCGTTGTCGCGGCTGCGGATCTTGCCTTGAGGCTGCATGCCGCGCGGAGCGACGAGCTTGCCGTGAATCCGGCGCGGATCGACGGAGGGGGAGCTAATAATATTGTCCCCGCAAGCGCGGTATTGCGCTTCAACGTACGTCCGCGCGGCCCCGAACAAGCATCCGAGGCGCTGGCGTTCATCGCACGGTCGATCGCCGAGGTTGCCGCGGAGCACCGAGTGACAATAGACCTCCACGGCGAATTTAACCGCCCGCCCAAGCCGATCACCCCAGGTACCGAACGGCTTTTCGCTCTCGCAGCCCGCGCCGCTGCCGACTTGAACGACTGCCTAGGCTGGAGCGACACCGGGGGAGTATGCGACGGCAATAATGTGGCGGCCTCCGGCGTTCCGGTCCTCGACACGATGGGGGCACAAGGGGACTTCATCCATTCCCCCAGGGAATACGTGAAGATGGACTCGCTCGTCCCGCGCGCGCGGCTGACAGCGCTGGTGCTCAATCGAGTTGCCAATCCGCTGGCCCTTTGACCCCCATCCCAGCAGCGCGGCTCGCACTTCCAAGCAGCCGAGAGCATGCTTGACACAGGGAATGAGCCACATATCAATGGTCGGACTTTTATACCAATATGCCGCAACGAACGTTTCACAAAGAGAACGAAGCATGCGCTACGTGCAAAAAAGGTTGTTGCGATCAGCGGTTCTGGCGGCTTCCTTCTGGCTGCTCACGGCGGCCGATGATCCCGGGGTAGAAGCTCGGCTCCGAGTAGCCGAAACCCAGGAGTCCCAGATTCTATCGGTGCTTCATCACCTGACCGACATTTATGGGCCACGGCTGACGGGATCGCCGCAGCTCAAGGGCGCGCAGGATTGGTCGGCCGAAACGATGCGCGCTTGGGGCTTGGAGAACGTCCATTTGGAACCGTGGGCCTTCGGGCGCGCCGGCTGGAGCAATCAGCTGACGGAAGTCAGCGTGATCGCCCCCTATCAGTCACCGGTGCTGGCTCGAGTTCTTCCCTGGACTCCCTCGACTGGAGGATTGCTGGTTGCGAATGCGGTTATACTGGCCCCGCCGGGGATGCCGCCCGCAGGCCGCTCGTCGCAACGTTCGACCGAAGCCAAGGCCGCTGCACTGGCGGCCCCTGGCGCTTTGCCTATGCCGCCGAAGGCAGAAGCCCCGCCCTTACCCACCCAGGGGGAACTCGCCTCCTATCTCGAAAGCATGAAGGACAAGGTCCGCGGCGCGATCGTGCTGGTCGGCCCGCCGGCTTCTCCACAGCCCGACTTTCTTCCCAAGCCGCTGCGTTGGACCGACGCCGAGTGGGACGCCCTGCTCAACGCGCCTCCCTCGGCGGCGCCAGGAATGAGCCGGCGGCCCGAAGCGGCCTCGATCCGGCTTACGCCGTTCCAGATCCACGCGCAGATCGCCAAGTTCCTTGCGGAGAACGGCGCCCTGGTCCGCGTAAAGGACGCCGGTGAGGCGCGCGGCCTCATCCGCGTTGAGAGCACCAACGGCTATGGAGAGATCCCCCAGGTCCCGGCAATCACTATCGCTAACGCTGACTATGGCCGGATTGCTCGTACCTTGCAGCGCGGTGTTCCAGTGACCCTGAGGGTCAACCTTCAGAACCGCACGCATCCCGAAGGACGCACGTCCTACAATGTCATTGGCGAAATCCCCGGTACCGACAAAAGGGACGAGATCGTCATGCTAGGGGCCCATCTTGACGGCTGGGCGACCGCGACCGGCGCGACCGACGACGCCGCGGGAGCGGCGGTCATGATGGAGGCGATGCGCCTGTTGAAGAAGATCGGGGTCAGGCCGCGCCGCACGATCCGCATCGCATTATGGGGCGGCGAGGAACAAGGCATCTATGGCTCGCAGGCCTACGTAGCCCAGCATTTCGGCAGCTTCGAGCAGCCGAAGCCGGCGTTCGGCAAACTGAGCGCCTATATCAATCTCGACAACGGCACTGGGAGGCCGAGGGCCGCCACCTATTTCGGACCCCAATCAGGAGCGAGTATCATCGCCGAGAAACTTGCGGGCTTTCGCGACTGGGGCTTCCGCGGCGCCAATACCGCGAGCTTCCGTCCGGTAAGCGATGCGGCGGCATTCTACGGCGCCGGTCTCCCGAGCATCGGGCTATACCAGGATCCCTTCGATTACATTTCGCAGCTTCATCACACGAATTTCGACACCTTTGAGGAGGTTTATGAGCCGGACGTCCGAATTGCCGCGATCGAAATCGCCGCCTTGGCCAACGCCCTGGCCATGGACGAAAAGATGATGCCGCGCTTCGACGTCAGCACCATCCCCTCGCGCGATCCGCGCGAAGGCCCCAGAGCCAGGGTCCGTCCGCCGGAAAATCATGGTGAGCCATAACTTGGCCGGCGCCGTGATCGTCACGGCATGATCGCTATCATGCCATTCACGCGCCGCCTCGCCATTATCGCGAGGCCCTGCGCTAACCGGCCCCAGTAAGCTCCCGCCCGATGAGCATGCGGCGGATTTCGTTGGTTCCAGCGCCGATGTCGAGCAGCTTGGCATCGCGCAGGTAGCGCTCGGCCGGCCAGTCCTTGGTATAGCCCGCCCCGCCCAGCGCCTGGACCGCCTCGCCCGCGGCGCGGAAGGCGTTCTCGCTGGCAAGCAGGATCGCGCCGGCCGCGTCGAAGCGAGTGGTCTGCCCCGCGTCGCAGGCGCGCGCCACCGCATAGACGTAAGCGCGCGCCGATTGCAGCGCGACGTACATGTCGGCGACCTTGCCCTGCATCAGCTGGAAGGCGCCGATCGCCTTTCCGAACTGCCGGCGCTCGCGGACATAGGGGATAACGGTATCGAGGCATGCCTGCATGATCCCGAGCTGGATCCCGGCGAGCACCACGCGTTCGTAGTCGAGCCCGCTCATCAGCACCCCGACCCCGCCGTGGAGCGGGCCCATCACGTTCTCCTGCGGCACGAAACAGCCGTCGAAGACCAGCTCGGCGGTGGGCGAGCCGCGCATGCCGAGCTTGTCGACCTTCTGGCCGATCGAGAAGCCAGCCATGCCCCGCTCGATCAGGAAGGCGGTGATCCCGCGGCTGCCGTCTCCGGTCTTGGCATAGACCACCAGGGTGTCGGCTTCCGAACCATTGGTGATCCAGAACTTGGTCCCGCTGAGCCGGAAGCCGCCCGATGCGACCTCGGCCTTCAGCTTCATCGAAACGACATCCGAGCCGGCACCCGCCTCCGACATAGCGAGCGCGCCGACATGCTCGCCGCTGATCAGCTGGGGCAGATACCTGGCCTTCTGCTCAGGCGAGCCCCAGCGCCGGATCTGGTTGATGCACAGGTTCGAGTGCGCGCCGTAGGACAGGCCGACCGAGGCGCTGGCGCGGCTCACTTCCTCGATCGCAACGACATGTTCCAGATAGCCGAGCCCCAGTCCCCCGAACTCCTCCTCCACCGTGATGCCGTGCAGGCCCAGCGCGCCCATCGCAGGCCATAGCTCGCGTGGAAAACGGTCCTCAACATCGATTCCCCTGGCCAATGGCGCGATGCGCTCGTCGGCGAAGCGCGCCGCCGCCTCGCGGATCATCCCGGCGCTCTCGCCCAAGGCAAAGTCGAAATCGGGGGTGGCGCGCATTCTCAGAATCCTTCGGATAGAATGAGTGCTGGAGCCTCGATCAAGCTCTTAAGTTCCTGCGCAAAACTGGCGGCGTCCCAGCCGTCGACGACCCGGTGATCGCAGCTCATCGAAATGTTCATCAGCTTCCGCTTCTCGATGCGTTCGGCCCCGAGCGCGTCGCGCACGGAGACCAGCTGCTCGAAGATGGCATTGGGGCCGATGATCGCGACTTCCGGCCGGTTGATCACTGGAGTCGTCACGACGCCGCCCATCGGTCCGAGCGACGTCAGGGTGATCGTCGAGCCGGTCAGCTCGGCCGACTTCGCCGCGCCCGACCGCACCGCCGCCGCCAGACGCTCGATTTCCACGGCGAGTTGCCAAAGGTTACGGTCCTGCGCGTCACGAATCACCGCGACCATGAGACCTCCCGGCGTCTGGACCGCCATGCCGAGGTGCACCGCGCCGAAGCGGGTCACCTCGCCGCGTTCGTCATCGTAATGGGCGTTGAGCATGGGATATTTGGGCATCAGCTTGCAGATCGCGGCGATCAACAGCGGCAATACGGTCAGCTTGGGCCGTTCGCCACGGACGCTGTTGAGTTGAGCCCGAACCCTCTCCAGTTCGGTGACATCGTAGCGCTCGACGTAGGAGAAGTGCGGAATGTGCCGCTTGGCGGCCGCCATGTTCTCGGCGATGCGGCGGCGCAGACCGACCACCTTTACCACTTCGTCGGTGCGTCGCGCGCCGGCAGGCTGAAATCCAAGCCCGGGATTGTTAGCGATGTAAGCGTCGAGGTCGGAATGCCGGATGCGTCCGGCTACTGCGGGACGGACCTGGAGGAGATCGATACCGAGCGCAGCGGCGCGCGCGCGAACCGCCGGAGCGGCCGCCGCCCGGGCGGCAATTGCGGCTGTCGGTTCCCGCTCGGAACTCGGGACCGGCGGCGCACCGGACGCTGGAACTTCGTTTCCCCGAGGCTCGCCA
>DASVMK010000189.1:0-5321 GCA_036384395.1 Novosphingobium sp. | reverse complement strand
GCCGATCGACGCCTTTTTCGACAAGGTGACGGTCAACGATCCGGATGCCGAGACTCGCAAGCGCCGGCTCAACCTGCTCGCCCGTTTCCGCGACGCAGTGAATGCGGTCGCAGATCTATCGAAGGTCGAAGGCTAGGGCTTAGGCGTCGCGCTCATCGACGACCCCGTCGGCGTTGCGATCTCCCTTTAGCGCAGCGGCGCGCAGGCTGTCGCGTTCGCGCCATTCCTTCTCGCGGCCTTCCCATTCGCCGATCTGCTTGCGGTGGGCCGTTTCCAGCTCCTTCCGGCGATCAATTTCGGCATTGTAGCGCTGCTTCCACTTGCGCCCGCCGCCGGAGAACAGGAAGCCGCCGATCAGCAGGCCGAGGACGAAGACCAGAGCGACGATGATCCACTGGTCGGAACTGAAGGTCATCATGGTGCACAAACCCCTTGTTGATTTAGGGTATCAACACCGCGTCCGCCGTCCCCGTTCCGCGCCTCCAGCGAAAAGGCCGCCGCCCGGCATTCCGGACGGCGGCCCTTTCTTCTGGTCTTCGTGGTCGATCAGCCGGAGATGAAGTTATCGCTGATCGCACAGGCTGCCGGGCCCAGGATGACGACGAACAGGGTCGGCAGAATGAACAAGATGAGCGGCACGGTCATGATCGCTGGGAGGCGCGCGGCCTTTTCTTCGGCGCGCATCATGCGCTCGTTGCGGAACTCGGCCGAAAGCACGCGCAGCGCCGAGGCGAGCGGGGTGCCGTATTTCTCGGTCTGGATCATCGTCGTGACGACGCCGCGCACCGCGTCGAGATCGACGCGATAGGCCAGGTTCTCGAAGGCCGAGCGGCGGTCCGAAAGGAATGACAGCTCGATCGAGGTCAGCGTGAACTCGTCGCCGAGCTCGGGATAGGCGCGGCCCAGTTCGCGGGCGACGCGGGCGAAGGCGGCATCGACGGTAAGACCGGCCTCGGCGCAGATCACCAAGAGGTCGAGCGCGTCGGGCAGGCCCTTGCGGATCGCGTGCGTGCGTTTCGTGCGGATGTTGTCGATGTAGAGATCGGGCGCCTTGTAGGCGAGCACGACGGCCGCCGCGAAGCCGATGAAGCGCTTGAACGCGCCCCATTCGGGGAAATACTCGATCAGGTAGATCAGCGTCGCGGCCAGCGTGCCGAACACCAGCGGCAGGATCAGCCGGCCCAGGATGACGGTGACTGCCAGCTCCTTCTTGCGGATGCCGGCCTGCGCCAGGCGCTGCTGGACGTCGGCGAGCTGGCTGTCCTGGAGCACCTGCAGCGAGCCGAGGAACTCGCGGATGCGGTCGGTCGTCGCGGTCTTGCGCACCAGGCTGGCGCGCTTGCGCGAGCTGGAGGCGATGAGCCCGGTCTTGAGCTCGTTGCGGCGCTCGTTGAGCGACTTCAGGCGCTTGGCCATCGGGTCGCGAATGGTGATCGAGCCGTAGAAGGCATAGACCGCGGCGAGCGCGATCAGCGCCGCGACGATCGTGCCGACGAGGATGACGTTGAAACCGAGGAGCGTCGGTCCGGCTTGCGCTTCCATGATGGTGCCGTCCTTCCGCTCAGATCTCGAAGTTGACCATCTGGGCCATGATGAACGCGCCCAGACCCATCCAGATGAGGCCGCCCATGCCCGTGACCATCAGCCGTTCGTCGATGAAGAACGGCTCGAGATACGTGGGGTTCATGTACCAGACCATCGCGAAGACCAGGAACGGCAGCGCGCCGACGATATAGGCCGAAGCCTTGGCTTCCGAGCTCATCGCGCGGATCTTGAGCTTCATCTGGGCGCGCTTGCGCAGCACGTCGGCCAGGTTGGAGAGCGTTTCGGCGAGGTTGCCGCCGGTTTCGCGCTGGATGGCCAGGGTGATGACGAAGAAAGCGAACTCGGGGGTGTCCAGGCGGTCGGAGGTTTCCTGGAGCGCGTCCTCCATCGTGCGGCCGATCTTGATGCGCTCGGTCACCATCTTGAATTCCTCGCCCACCGGGCCGGGGACTTCCTGCGCGACGACGCCGAGCGTCTCGGTGACCGGCAGGCCTGAGCGCAGGCCGCGCACGAGCAGTTCGATCGCGTCGGGGAACTTGGCGGTGAACGCCGCCTGGCGCTTCTTGACCAGACGCCCGACCACCATGTGCGGCAACCCGGCACCGACGACGACGCCAAGCACCAGCGCGAACAGCCATGCGCCGCTCTTGAGGCCGACGAGCAGCATGACGGTGAGCCCAAGCCCGACCGCGACATAGGCGTACTGCTGGATCGTCCAGTTCTTGCCGGTGCGGTTGAGCCGCAGCGCCAGCGCCTGGGTGCGCGATTGCGACCCGGCGACGACCTGGACCTTCGGCTTGCGCGCCTGCACGGCCTTGCGCAGTTGCGCCTCGACCTTGGAGACCGTGCTCTCCGAGTGGCGGAACCGCACGGCCATCAGCCGGCGGCGGCATTCCTTCGAGGTCGAAGGCCCGACCAGCACCGGCCAGAACAGCGCGACGGCCGCCAGCATGCCCATGACGATCATCAGGATCTTCATCGTGCTCATCGAAACGCCTGCGCCTTTCTCGTCGCTCGCCTGGCGGGCACGAGGCCCGCGATTCCGGTCATTCAGCAGCCGGGGCGGGCGCCTTTTCCTTCTTGGCGAACATGCCGAGCAGCGAACCGCCGCCGCTCTTCTCGGCCTTGGCTTTCGCCTTGGCCTTCTTCGGGTCGGCGTCGGCCTCGTCGCCATCGCTGTCGGTGGCGACGATCGCGGTGCCGATTTCGCGGATGATCTGGCTCGCCTTGCTCCCCTTGCTCGCCTCGACGAACGGCTTGCCGAGCTTGGCGGCGTTGACCGCGGCCTTGAGATCGTAGGGGATCAGATAGTCGACTTTGGCTTCGATCGAGGTCTCGAAGTCCTTGCGACTGATCTCGATCACCGAGGTCTGGTGCTTGTTGGCGGCGACCATCAGCTTCGCGTGCGGCGCGTTCGACTTGAGCCAGGACAGCAGGCGGATCGAATCGCGCGCGCCGGCGAGCGTCAGCTCGGTCGCCACGACGACGATGTTCACGTCCGCCAAGAGGTGCGGGAAGTTGATCAGCATGTTCCGCGGCAGGTCGATCACCGTCATCTCGAAGGCGTGGCGAAACTCCTCCTCGAGCTGGGCGAAGGCGGCGCCGTCGGTCAGCAGCGGTGCGTTGATCGGCGCTTCGGCGGACAGGACCGCGAGGTTGTCGTTGGCGCGTATCATCGCGCGTTCGATGAACAGCCCGTCGATGCGGCTCGGGTTCTCGATCGCGTCGGTCAGGCCCCGGCCCGGCTCGAGGTCGAGCGAGAGCGCCCCGGTGCCGAAATGGATGTCGAGATCGAACAGCGCGGTGGGCAGCTTGTTGTCGTCGCTGAACATCCAGGCCAGCGAGGTGGCGATCGTCGATGCGCCCACCCCGCCGCGCGTGCCGATCACCGCGGTTGTGATGTGCTGCTTGGCGGCCCCTCCGTCGGCGTTCTTCGGCGCGGCGAACACGGCCTGGGCATGCGCCAGCGTGTCGCGCAGCTGGCTGGGCTGCAGCGGCTTGAGCAGATAATCGTGGATGCCGCTGGCCAGCAGGTCGCGGTAAAGGCGGACGTCGTTGACCTGGCCGACCGCGATCACCACCGTGCCGGGCTCGCAGACCTCGGCCAGCGAGTTGATGTCGTTGAGCGGGTCGCCGCTTTCCGACAGGTCGATCATCAGGATGTTGGGGCTGGCCGTGATCGACAATGACTGCACGGCGTTGCGCAGGCCGCCCTTGTTGCAGCGCTCGGGCTGCCAGCCCATCTCGACGACCACCGGTCGCAGCACGTCGAGCGAGGCCTCGTCGCAGAGATAGGCGTTGAACGGGTCGCGGCCAGCGCCCGATCCGGCTTTCCAGGGTGCGTTCATGATGGGCTCCCGGCCTTACTTGGTGGCGGTGGCTTTGACCGTCGTGCTGCCGCCGCCGGTGGGCGCGGCCTGACGGAAAGCGTCGATGGCTTTGTTCGAACTCATCACGACGGTGTCGCCGCGCGCGGCCGCGCCCTTCACGAGGTGCTCGGGATTGGCGACCATCGCGGCGAGGCTGCCGTTTACCCCGCAGCCGAAGTTGGTGCTGGTCTCGTTGTTGAGCGCGAACTCGGAATTCTTCGACCAGTTGGGACAGCCCGGCACCGATGCCACGGTGCGGCTGACGATGACGCGGGCGGTGCCGGCGTTGACGTAGCCTTCGGTCACCGGCGCGCCTTCGCTCAGCAGGATGCCATAGCGCGAGGCGGCGTCCTCGACGGCGGCGCGGGTCCCGCTCGAGGCGAGCGGGTCGTCGATCGCGATGCGATCGCCGTAGCGCAAGTCGAGCGCTTCGAACCAGCCCGCGAGCCGGCGTTGCTCAGCCAGCGACAGGCCGCCAGAACCATTGGCCGAACCGCTGGCGAGGTCGAGCGTGTAGTTGGTCCGCTCGACCACCGGCTGGCGGACGCTTTCGAGCATCCGGTTGCTGCGCGCGACGGTGTCGGCGCAGCCGCCGAGCCCCAGCGCGAGCGTGAGGGCCAGTCCGGTGGCGCTGGCGGCGCGGATGGTGGGTGTACGCATCGTCTGGTCCCTCACTGCAGGCTGAAGCCGGGGCGGATGTCGGATTTGCGGGCGTTGCGCTTGGTGTCGCCATCGTTGCGCGCCTGCGGAGCGGGGAGCGCCGCCGGGGTCGCCGCCTCGCCCACGCTCGGATTCGGGTTGACGGTGGGCGCGGTGCGATCGGGCGCCATGCTCGGCTTGGGCCGGTCCTGGCCGCTCCGGCCGTCGCTGAACTTGTTCGCCAGCAAGCGGTCGATCTCGGTGGCGGTGTTGAACCCGTCGGTCGGCAGCTTGATGTCGTTGGCGTTGACCGGGTTCACCAGGTACGGCGTGACGACGATCACCAGTTCGGTCTCGCCCTTGCGGAAGTTGCTCGATTTGAACAGGTTGCCCAGGATCGGCACGTCGGCGGCGCCGGGCGTCCGCTTCAGCGTGTTCTGCGCGTTGTTCGACAGCAGGCCGGCGATCATGAAGCTCTGGCCGGAGCCGAGCTCGACCGTCGTCTCGGCGCGGCGCACGGTCAGCGCCGGCACCTGGACGCCGCCGAACGTCACGGCGCCCTGCGCCGACAGCTCGGAGACTTCCGGGCGGACGCGCAGCGAGATGCGGCCGTTGGCGAGCACCGTGGGCGTATAGGCCAGGCTGACGCCGTATTTCTTCCATTCGATCGAGGTCGCACCCAGGCCGCCGACGCTCGGGATCGCGAACTCGCCGCCGGCGAGGAAGTCGGCGGTCTCGCCCGACAGCGCGGTCAGGTTGGGCTGCGCC
>DASVMK010000188.1:0-2702 GCA_036384395.1 Novosphingobium sp. | reverse complement strand
GCCGCGTTGCGGAGGAGATCACCTTCGGTAAGGACAACATCACCTCGGGCGCCTCCAGCGACATCCAGCAGGCGACCAAGATGGCGAAAGCCATGGTGACGCAGTTCGGCTACTCGGACGAGCTCGGTACGGTGGCCTATGGCGACAACCAGGAAGAGGTCTTCCTCGGTATGTCGATGGGCCGCCAGCAGAACGTCTCGGAATCGACCGCGCAGAAGATCGACGCCGAAGTGCGGCGCCTGGTCGACGATCCGGCGGATTTCCTTGTCGATCTTCTTGGCCGTCTCGTCCGACATATGGACACGCGCCGACTGCGAGTAGCCGAGGAAGGTCTCGCCCTGCGGCTCCTCATACTGGAGCGGGCCCAATTCGTCCGACATACCCCACTGGGTGACCATGTCGCGGGCGAGCTTCGTCGCATACTGGATGTCGCTCGACGCGCCCGAACTGACCTTGTCGTAACCGAAGATGACTTCCTCGGCGACGCGACCGCCCATGGCCACGGCCAGGTTCGCGTGCATCTTGTCGCGGTGGTAGCTGTAGCTGTCGCGCTCCGGCAGGCGCATCACCATGCCCAGCGCGCGGCCGCGCGGGATGATCGTCGCCTTGTGGATCGGATCGCTCGCCGGCTCGTGCAGCGCGACGATTGCGTGCCCCGCCTCGTGATAGGCGGTCATCTTCTTCTCGTCCTCGGTCATCACCATGGACTTGCGCTCGCTGCCCATCAGGACCTTGTCCTTGGCTTCCTCGAACTCCTGCATGGCGACCAGGCGCTTGCCCTTGCGCGCGGCGAGCAGCGCCGCTTCGTTGACAAGGTTGGCGAGGTCGGCGCCGGAGAAGCCCGGCGTGCCGCGCGCGATCACGCGGGCATCGACGTCGGGTGCCAGCGGTACCTTCTTCATGTGGACGGCCAGGATCTGCTCGCGGCCGTCGATGTCGGGCACCGGCACCACGACCTGGCGGTCGAAGCGGCCTGGGCGCAGCAGCGCGGGATCGAGCACGTCGGGGCGGTTGGTCGCCGCGATGATGATGATGCCCTCGTTGGCCTCGAAGCCGTCCATCTCGACGAGGAGCTGGTTCAGCGTCTGCTCGCGCTCGTCGTTCGAGTTGCCGAGGCCGTGGCCGCGATAGCGGCCGACCGCGTCGATCTCGTCGATGAAGACGATGCAGGGCGCGTTCTTCTTGGCCTGCTCGAACATGTCGCGCACACGGGATGCGCCGACGCCGACGAACATCTCGACGAAGTCCGAGCCCGAAATGGTGAAGAACGGCACGCCCGCCTCACCGGCGATGGCGCGGGCGAGCAGCGTCTTGCCGGTGCCGGGCGAGCCGACCAGCAGCGCGCCCTTGGGAATCTTGCCGCCCAGCTTGGCGAAGCGGCCCGGATCGCGCAGGAACTCGACGATCTCCTGCAGCTCCTCGCGCGCCTCGTCGATGCCGGCGACGTCGTCGAAGGTGACGCGGCCGTGCCGCTCGGTCAGCAGCTTGGCCTTGCTCTTGCCGAAGCCCATCGCCCCCGATCCGCCGCCCTTCTGCATCTGTCGAAGCGCGAAAAAGGCGACGCCCAGGATCAGCATGAAGGGCAGCGCCTGGATCAGGATATAGGCCAGCCAGTTCGGCTCCTCGGGCGCCTTGCCAGCGTACTTCACCTGGTTGTCCTGCAGGAGCTGGGGCAGCGTGGTGTCGTTGGGGATCGGCACGGTCGTGAAGGTGTCGCCGTTCTTGTACTTGCCGACGATCCGCTCCTCGCCGACCTGCACCTCAGCCACGGTGCCTTCGACCACCTTGGCGCGGAAGTCCGAATAGCGGATCGGACTGCCGGTCGCGTCGCCGCGCGAATCGAACATCGAGACGACCAGCAACAGGGCGAGGAAAATTCCGCCCCAAACCAGCAGGCTCTTGACCCAGGGGTTCCCGGAGGGCTGTTCGTCGTTCATTTCGGCAGAAATCCTTTCGGTCGCCAATGTAGGCGAGGGCTGCTGAATAGCAAGTTAGCGTGGGCGGTGAGGTTGTGCGGGTTCCAGCTTTGGATTCGTCCGACGTGCCTTGTGCAACGACAGATTTATAATTATATTCCTGTCATGCCATCGATGCGCTTTTCCTGGCATCCGGCCAAAGCCGCGAGCAACCTGAAAAAGCACGGCATCGGTTTCGAGACGGCCGTGCGCGCCTTCGCCGATCCCTTCGCGCTCAGCGATCAGGATCGTATCGAACATGGCGAGCAGCGATGGCAGACGTTGGGCCTGGTCGAAGGGCATCTCCTGCTCCTCGTCGCCCATACCGTCGCCGAAGAAGATGACCGCGGCGAATATGTCGAGGTCATCCATATCATTTCGGCCCGGAAAGCCGACCGCAAGGAAAGACGACGATATGAAGAAGAACCACGCTGATACCGTCCACTTCCAGCTCGATCCGGCCAACCTGCCGCCGCTGACCGACGCGCAGAAGGCCGAACTGGATGCGTTGCGCGCGAAGCCGGACGACGACATCGACTACAGCGACGCGCCGGCGCTGTCGGACGATTTCTGGGAAGGGGCCGAACGCGGCCGCTTCTACAAGCCGATCAAGCAACAGGTCACCGCGAGGCTCGATGCCGATGTGCTGGCCTGGCTCAAATCGCAGGGCAAAGGCTATCAGGCCCGCATGAACGCGATCTTGCGGCGCGAGATGCTGGCGGCGGTGAAGCGCCGGAAGAGCGCTTA
>DASVMK010000187.1:0-5271 GCA_036384395.1 Novosphingobium sp. | reverse complement strand
TGCGCAGCGCCTTCAGCACCGCCTCCTCGTTCGCGCCGAGCAGCGGCTTCACATAGACGGTCGCCAGCCGGAGATCGGGCGACATGCGCACTTCGGTGACGCTCACCGAATGCGCGGTCAGCACGTCGTCGTGGACTTCCTGCCGCAGGAGCAGCTCGGACAGCATGTGACGCACCTGTTCGCCCACCTTGAGCAAGCGGACCGAACGGGTCTCGGGAGTAGCAGCGGGCCGCGCCATCGTTTCAACCTTCTTCCATCTTGGCGAGAATGCGCCGCATCGAACGCAAGTTCCGCGCCGTTCCCTTGCGCCCCAGCCGCCGCTCGACGAACGCGCCGGTCAGCCTGCTGTCCGCGACCCCAGCAGCATAGTCGATATGCAGCGCGCGGTCACCGGCCGCTATCCGCTCCGGTCCGGTGTGTCCCGCTGCCAGGGCAGCGAACGCATCGGGATCGACCGGCCCGTCGAGGAACAGCGTGTGGACCCGGTTTTCCTCGCCATCGGCGGCGAACGGGTTCCCCGCGATCGACGCCGCCAGCGCATCGCGCGACCGCACCAGCGCCGCGCTCTTCATCGCGAACCGATCGCGCATCATCAGGCCGAGCTTCTCCTCCAGCCCCGCGTCGGGGCGTTCGGGATGATCGAACAGGACGTTGCCGCTGGCGACCACTGTCTCGACGTTCGCAAAGCCCTCCGCCTCGAACGCGGCGCGCAGATCGACCATCTTCAGCCGGTTGCCGCCGACGTTGATCGATCCGAACAGGGCGACGTAGCGGGTCAAAGTGCCCCCGATCCCAACAACAGGAACAGCGCGAAAGAAGCTGCAATCACGGCCACCGGAAACACGATGATGACAGCGATCGCCTTAGGCCAGCGGCTCGGCCGGTAGCCCATGGCGTCGTCGCCTTCTTGCGACCGTCGAGACTACAGCGTCCGGTCGCGCATCTCGACTTCGAAGGTCTCGAGGATATCGCCCGGCTTGATGTCGTTCGTATCCTGCAGCACGACGCCGCATTCCAGGCCGGCGCGCACTTCGGCGACGTCGTCCTTGAAGCGCCGCAGCGAGGCCACGGTGGTTTTGGAGACGATGACGTCGTCGCGAGTGACGCGCGAGAAGAGGCCCTTGCGGATGTAGCCGTCGGTGACGAGCAGGCCCGCCGCCTTGTCCTTCTTGCCGGCCGGGAAGATCTCCTTGATCTCGGCGCGGCCGACCACGGTCTCGATCCGCTCCGGCCCCCAGATGCCGGCCATTTCCTTGGCGACGTCCTCGGTCAGGTGATAGATCACGTCGAAGTACTTCATCCGCACCTTGTGGCGCTCGACCAGCTCGCGCGCCTTGGCGTTCGGGCGGACGTTGAAGCCGACGATCGGCGCGCCCGCGGCCTGGGCCAGCGACACGTCGCTCTCGGTGATCGCGCCGACCCCCGAATGCAGCACCTTCACCTTGATCTCGTCGTTCGAGATCTTGTTCAGCGCGTTGACGATGGCCTCGGTCGAGCCCTGGACGTCGGCCTTGACCACGATCGGGTACTCGATGACGTTCTGCTTGTCCTTGAGCGCCGAGAACATGTTCTCGAGGTTCGCGGGCGCGCTGGCGGTACGCTTGGCGGTCGCCTGCTCCTGGCGATAGCCGGCCACTTCACGCGCACGCGCCTCGTTCTCGACCACGGTCAGCGTGTCGCCGGCCATCGGCACGCCGCCGATGCCGAGCACTTCGACCGGCTGCGACGGCGGCGCTTCCTTGATCGGCCGGCCCTTGTCATCGGTCATCGCGCGGACACGGCCCGAGTGCGTGCCGACCACGAGGATGTCGCCGGTCCTGAGCGTGCCGCGGTTGATCAGCACGGTGGCGAGCGGGCCCTTGCCCTTGTCGAGCTTGGCCTCGATCACGGTCGCTTCGGCGCTGCGGTCCGGGTTGGCGCGCAGTTCCAGCAGCTCGGCCTGGAGCAGGATCTTCTCGATCAGCGTGTCGAGACCCTGGCCGGTCTTGGCCGAGACTTCGACGTCCTGCACGTCGCCCGACATCGCCTCGACGACGATCTCGTGCTCGAGCAGGCGCTCGCGGATCTTCTGCGCGTTGGCCTCGTGCTTGTCGATCTTGTTGATCGCCACGATCATCGGCACGCCGGCCGCCTTGGTGTGGTTGATCGCCTCGATCGTCTGCGGCATCAGCCCGTCGTCGGCCGCCACCACCAGGATGACGATGTCGGTGACGTTGGCGCCGCGCATGCGCATCTCGGTGAAGGCCTCGTGGCCCGGCGTGTCGAGGAAGGTGATCAGGTCGCCCGACTTGGTCTTGATCTGGTAGGCGCCGATGTGCTGCGTGATGCCGCCGGCCTCACCGCGCACCACGTCGGTGCCGCGCAGCGCGTCGAGCAGACTGGTCTTGCCGTGATCGACGTGGCCCATGATCGTCACCACCGGCGGGCGCGCCTTGAGCGTGTCCTCGGCATCGACGTCGACGGTCGTGTCGATGTCCACGTCGCTTTCCGAGACGCGGGTGATGTTGTGGCCGAATTCCTCGACCAGCAGTTCGGCGGTGTCCTGGTCGATCGTCTGGTTGACGGTGACCATCACGCCCATCTTGAACAGCGCCTTCACCAGGTCGGCGCCCTTCTCGGCCATGCGGTTGGCGAGTTCGGCGACGGTGATGGTCTCGGGCACGACGACGTCGCGCACCTGCTTCTCGCGCGGCTGCGACTGGCCGGAGAAGTGCGCGCGGCGCTCCTTCTCGCGGGCGCGTTTGAGCGCGGCGAGGCTGCGCGCGCGGGCGCCCTCGTCCTCGTTGAGCGCACGGGTCACGGTCAGCTTGCCGGACTGGCGGCGGTTGTCGGTATTCGTCTTGTCGCGCGGATGCGCGGGCTTCTTCGGCGGCTCGGGGCGCTTGGGCGCGACCACCGGGGTGAAGCGGCGCGGCGCGGGTGCCTGGGTGGCGACCGGACGCGCGGCAGCGGCCTGCTCGCCGGCAGGCGCAGCCTCGGCCTGCGGCGCAGGCGCAGCTTCGGCCGCCGGAGCGGCGACCTCGGCGGCGGGTGCGGGCGCCTCGACGGCCGGCGCTGGCGCGGCGGGGGCCTCGCCCTTGCGGTTTTCCTCAGCGCGGCGCTTCTCGTCCTCGAACTGGCGCAGGCGCTCCTCGTGCTCGCGGCGGTTGGTCGCCTCGAGAGCGGCCAGACGCGCCTCTTCGGCCTCGCGCAAGAGGCGGGCCTGCATCTCCTGGCGCGACTCGGCGGAGCGGGCCGGGGCGGCGGGGGCCGGCGCGGCGCGCGGCGCGACAGGAGCTTCGGCGGCAGGCGCCGGCGCCGGCGGCGCTTCGGCCGCGGACGCGGCGGCGCCCTCGGCGCCGGGCTTGCCGATCAGCTTGCGGCGCTTGACCTCGACCACCACCTTGTTGGTGCGGCCGTGGCTGAAGGTCTGCTTGACCTCGCCCGCTTCGACCGAGCGCTTAAGCCCAAGCGGCTTGCGGCCCAGAGTCGTCTTGTTGTCGGTCTCGCTCATCTGTTCGTTACGCCCTTCGATCTCAATTCGCCTGTACCCGACCACGATCGGGTATCGTCGCGGCGAGCGGCGCGGCGAAATCCGCCGGCTGCTTGCCCTCATCTGCTTCAGTCGTTTCGGCCTGATCCAGGAAATGGAACAGGCGCTGCAACGGAGCGGAAACCCTCTTGGCCGCCGCGGCATCGGTCAGCGCCAGGTGGACGACGTTCTCGCGGCCCAATGCCACAGAGAGCGCCGCGCGGTCCAGCGGTAAGGTTACCCCGCGCAGGCCACTACCTTCGGCTTCCCGCCCTACGCGAAAGGCCTGGTCGAGCTTGCGCGACCCGTCCTCTCCCGCGTCGGCAGCGTGCGCCAGCCACGCCACTTTGCCCATCCGCGCGTTCTCGGCGATCCGGTCGGAGCCGGTGAGCAGCTTGCCCGAGCGCATCTCCAGCCCCAATCGGTCGGTGACCGCACGGGTCAACGCGGCCTCGATCCGGTCGGCCAGGTCATCGGGAATGGCAAGGCGCGCACCCTTGAAGGCACGCGCCAGCGCTCCCTTTAGCTTGCCCTTGGCGAGCGCGTTTTCAAGGCCTGCGCGCGAAACGCCGATCCAGGCGCCGCGTCCGGGCGCCCGGGCATGGACGTCGGGCAGCACATCGCCGTCGGGCGAGATCGCCAGACGGAGCAGCGCATCACGCGCGGCGTGCTCGCCGGAGAGGATGCATTTCCTCTCCGGTCCGGCTTCGGTGCTGTCGGAGCCTAGGCGATCATTGCGAGGATTCCGCATCGGCGGCCTCCTCAGAAACGGTGGGCTCAACTGCGGATTCGGCCTGCGCGGGCTCGTCGTCGAACCAGTGGGCGCGGGCGGCCATGATGATCTCGTTGCCCTGCTCTTCGTTCAGGCCGTATTCGCCGAGCACGCCGCCCTTGTCCTCCTCGCGGCGGTTGTCGCGGCGCGGCGGCGAATTGTCGCGGCGGCGCTGCTCCTGACGCTTCTTGGCGATCAGCTCGTCGGTGGCGAGATCGGCCAGATCGTCGAGCGTCTTGATCCCGGCCTTGCCGAGCGTGACCAGCATCGCCTCGGTCAGGTGCGGCAGCTCGGCCAGCGCGTCTTCGACGCCGAGCGCGCGACGCTCCTGGCGGCTGGCTTCCTCGCGGCGTTCCAGCGCTTCGCTGGCGCGGCTCTGCAGCTCTTCACCCAGTTCCTCGTCGAAGCCGTCGATCGCGGCGATCTCGCCTAGGTCGATATAGGCCACTTCCTCGAGCTCCGAGAAGCCCTCGGCGACGAGGAGCTGCGACAGCGTCTCGTCGACGTCGAGCTCTTCCTCGAACATCTTCGATCGCTCGGCGAACTCGCGCTGGCGCTTTTCGCTCGATTCGGTCTCGGTCAGGATGTCGATGGCCGAATTGGTGAGCTGCGAGGCGAGGCGCACGTTCTGGCCGCGGCGGCCGATCGCCAGGCTGAGCTGGTCGTCGGGCACCACCACCTCGATCCGGCTCTCTTCCTCGTCGATGACGACGCGGCTGACGGTCGCGGGCTGCAGCGCGTTGACCACAAAAGTCGCGGTGTCCTCGCTCCAGGGGATGATGTCGATCTTCTCGCCCTGCATCTCCTGCACGACGGCCTGGACGCGGCTGCCCTTCATGCCGACGCAGGCGCCGACCGGGTCGATGCTGCTGTCGCGGCTGATCACGCCGATCTTGGCGCGGCTGCCCGGATCGCGGGCGGCGGCCTTGATCTCGATCACGCCGTCGTAGATCTCGGGCACTTCCTGCGCGAACAGCTTCTTCATGAA
>DASVMK010000186.1:0-4155 GCA_036384395.1 Novosphingobium sp. | reverse complement strand
CGCAGCGTGCTGGGCCAGTTCAACGAATACGCCAAGCTCAACAAGAAGCTGTCGCAGGACGTCGGCGAGCAGCTCGCCGAGATCGAGGACGCCTCGCGCCTGGCCGACGCCATCGCCGCGCAGATCGGCGCCAAGGTTTCGGACAAGCAGGCGCTGCTGACCGAAAGCGATCCGGTCAAGCGGCTGGAGATGGTTTATTCGTTCATGGAGGGCGAGCTCGGCGTGCTGCAGGTCGAGCGCAAGATCCGCGGCCGCGTGAAGCGGCAGATGGAGAAGACCCAGCGCGAATACTACCTCAACGAGCAGTTGAAGGCGATCCAGTCCGAGCTCGGCGGCAGCGACGGCGAGGAAGCCAACGAGATCGCCGAGCTGGCCGAGAAGATCGAGAAGCTCAAGCTCTCCAAGGAAGCGCGCGCCAAGGCGACGACCGAGCTCAAGAAGCTCAAGACGATGCAGCCGATGAGCGCCGAGGCCACCGTCATCCGCAACTACCTCGACGTGCTGCTGGGCTTGCCTTGGGGCAAGAAGTCGAAGCTGAAGAAGGACATCGCCGCCGCGCAGGCGACCCTCGATGCCGATCACTACGCGCTGGAGAAGGTCAAGGACCGCATCGTCGAATATCTCGCGGTGCAGGCGCGGACCAACAAGCTGAAGGGGCCGATCCTCTGCCTCGTCGGCCCGCCGGGCGTCGGCAAGACCTCGCTCGGCAAGTCGATCGCCAAGGCGACGGGGCGCGAGTTCGTCCGCCAGTCGCTCGGCGGCGTGCGCGACGAGGCCGAGATCCGCGGCCACCGGCGCACCTATATCGGCTCGCTGCCGGGCAAGATCGTCACCAACTTGCGCAAGGCGGGCACCACCAACCCGCTGTTCCTGCTCGACGAGATCGACAAGCTCGGCCAGGATTTCCGCGGCGATCCCGCCTCGGCGCTGCTCGAGGTGCTCGATCCCGAGCAGAACGCCAAGTTCCAGGACCACTATCTCGAGGTCGACTACGATCTGTCGGACGTGATGTTCGTCTGCACGGCGAACAGCCTGAACCTGCCGCAGCCGCTGCTCGACCGCATGGAGATCATCCGCCTCGAAGGCTATACAGAGGACGAGAAGGTCGAGATCGCCGAACGCCACCTGATCGCCAAGCAGGTCGAGGCGCACGGGCTCAAGGACGGCGAGTTCGCGCTGACCAACGCGGGCCTGCGCGACCTGATCCGCTACTACACCCGCGAGGCCGGCGTGCGCACGCTCGAGCGCGAGATCGCCAAGCTGGCGAGGAAGTCGCTGCGGCGGATCCTCGAGGGCAAGGACACTGCGATCGTCATCACGCCCGAGAACCTCGGCGACTTCGCCGGCGTTCGGAAATTCCGCCACGGCGTCTCCGAGGAAGAGCACCAGGTCGGCGCGGTCACCGGGCTCGCCTGGACCGAGGTCGGCGGCGAATTGCTGACGATCGAGAGCGTTACCGTGCCCGGCAAGGGCGGCATCCGCACCACCGGCAAGCTCGGCCAGGTGATGACCGAGAGCGTCCAGGCGGCCTTCAGCTTCGTCAAGGCGCGCTCACCGGCCTACGGGGTGAAGCCCTCGGTGTTCCAGCGCAAGGACATCCACATCCACCTGCCCGAGGGCGCGGTGCCGAAGGACGGGCCGAGCGCGGGCGTCGGCATGGTCACCTCGATCGTCTCGACGCTGACCGGCATTCCGGTGCGCGCCGACGTGGCGATGACCGGCGAGGTTACGCTGCGCGGACGGGTGCTGCCCATCGGCGGGCTCAAGGAGAAGTTGCTGGCCGCGCTGCGGGGCGGGATCAAGACGGTGCTGATCCCGGAAGAGAACCGCAAGGACCTCGCGGAGATTCCGGCGAACATCCAGGAGGGGCTCGAGATCGTGCCCGTCAGCCACGTCGACGAAGTGCTCGCCCGGGCGCTCGTTCAGCCGCTCGAGCCGATCGAGTGGACCGAGGCGGACGAGCTCGCGAGCCAGGCCGCGGCGCCCTCGGTGGGCGGCTCGGCGGCATCGCCGACCGCGCATTGATTCGCGTTTGAAAGCTGGCGGAAAGGCGCGGGATGGGCTCGATCATTGACGATTTTGCAATGCTGCGCTGCACCACCGCTCCGTTCATCGAAAATGGCGGAATTTAGGGCCGAAAACCGGCATTTATTGTCGGTTTTGGCTTTGACAGGTCCCGAAAAAATCGCTCAAGTCCGGCCCGCCTGAAACGGCTAATCCAGTTTTAGTGGTTCCACTGAAAATCAAGGGGGTTCCCAGAATGAACAAAAACGATCTTATCAGTGCGGTGGCGGAAAGCAGCGGGCTGACCCGCAACGATGCCACGAAGGCCGTCGAAGGCGTGTTCGACGCCATCTCGGGCGCGCTGAAGAATGGCGATGAGGTTCGCCTGGTTGGCTTCGGCACGTTCTCCGTCGCCAAGCGCAAGGCGTCCACCGGCCGCAACCCGCGCACGGGCGAACCGATGACGATCAATGCTTCCTCCCAGCCGAAGTTCAAGGCCGGCAAGGGCCTGAAGGACGCCGTCAACTAAGACGGTGTCCCCGGGCAGCGGCCCGGGTCGCACAGACAAACGCCGCGCCGGTCCCCAAGCCGGCGCGGCGTTTCTTTGTGATCAGTCTGCCGCCGGCCGCGTCGCCACCGCATAGAGCGCGACCGCGGCGGCGTTCGACACGTTGAGGCTCTCCATCGCGCTGCTGATCGGCAGCCGCGCCAGCGCGTCGCAGTGCTGGACGATGTTGTGGCGCATCCCTTCGCCCTCGGCGCCCAGCACCAGCGCCACCGGCCCGCTCGGCAGCGCGCCGGCCAGCGCCGCGTCCGCCTCGCCGGCGAGGCCGATGCGCCAGTAGCCGGCCTCGGCGATGTCCTCGAGCGCGCGGGCGAGGTTGACCACGCGGATCCACGGCACCACCTCGAGCGCGCCCGAGGCCGATTTGGCCAGCGATCCCGATTCCGGCGGCGCGTGGCGGTCCTGCGTGACGATCGCGCAAGCGTCGAACGCCGCCGCCGAGCGCAGGATGGCGCCGACGTTGTGCGGATCGGTCACCTGGTCGAGCACCAGCACCGGCCGCGCCGGATCGCCGGTGAGCACGTCCTCCAGCCAGATGTCGGCCAGCGCATCGCATTCGAGCACGAGGCCCTGGTGCGGCGCGTCGCGGGCGACGAGCCGGGCGAGGTCGGCGCCTTGCGCGTATTCCACAGGGAAGTCCGCCGGCAGCTCGCCGTCGAGCGAGGCGAGCCCCTCGCGCGTGGCCCATAGCTTGCGATGCCGGCGTTCGGGGTTCTTGAGTGCCGCCTCGACCGCGTGGCGGCCCCAGAGCCGCACCGCGCCCGCGCTCGCCCTGCCGCTGCCGCGCCCGCCCTGCATCCGCCCGGCGCGACCGCGCAATGCCCGTTTGGGCCGATCGTCATGCCGTTTATCCATGATTATTCCTTGTCGAAGCGGATTTGATGCGCGCTCCTGCCAGCCGCCCCATTGACAGGCAAGCCTCGCTTCGCCATGTGCGCGCTCTCTCGGCCGGACGGCTCCTCGCGGAGCCACTTTGCGGGTCACCCCGCCACCGGCAAATCTGGTGTGGACAGGTGGCCGAGTGGTTAATGGCAGCAGACTGTAAATCTGCCCGCGAGAGCGTACGCTGGTTCGAATCCAGCCCTGTCCACCACCGGCCTTCCCGTAATGACACGCCGAAACCCGAAGAAACCCTGGAACTTCTAGGGTATTCTCCCCGCACAGGCCCGCCTGTGCCCGCTGCATTCCGCCTCCAGCCGGACCGGAATGTGGGGGAAGTGTGGGGGAGGATTGGCTTTCCCCCACACTCTGATCCCCGGATGTGGGGGAAGAAAGTGTAGGGGAATGACATGGGCAAGCTGACGGCGGTTACTGTGAAGGCGTTTCTGGCGAATCCCGGCACCTATCAAGATGGCGATGGGTTGTTCCTGAAAGTGGATAAACGTGGCGGCGCGTCAGTCGCTCGGCGGACTGCTCGTTCAAAGTGGCCACGTCGGCATCGACGATGTTCTTGGCGATGGCGCCGGTCTCCCGCGCTTCCGCATGGGAAACTAGCGACGGAACCCCAGAACATTGTATTTCCGCAATGTCGGAACGCGGCGGGCGGGAAGGCAGTTTTGCCAGCGACCGCGCCCAACAACCCCCTG
>DASVMK010000185.1:0-7060 GCA_036384395.1 Novosphingobium sp. | reverse complement strand
TCGCTGGCGATCCGCCCGTCGGCCAGCGTCACCACGCGCTCGCAGCGCTCGGCGAGCGCGGGGTCGTGGGTGATGATGACCAGCGTCGCGCCGGTCTCGGCACGGCGGGCGAAGAGCAGGTCGATGATGGCGGCGCCGGTCGCGGCGTCGAGGTTGCCGGTCGGCTCGTCGGCGAAGATCAGCGCGGGGCGCGGGGCGATGGCGCGGGCGATGGCGACGCGCTGCTGTTCGCCGCCGGAAAGCTGCGCCGGGTAGTGCGTCAGGCGATGCCCGAGCCCCACCGCCGCCAGCTCGTCCGCGGCGCGCGCCTGCGCCTCGGCGATGCCGGCCAGTTCGAGCGGGGTGGCGACGTTCTCGCACGCGGTCATCGTCGGCAGCAAATGGAAGGCCTGGAGGACGATGCCGATGCGGCCGCGGCGGGCGCGGGCGAGCGCGTCCTCGTTCATCGCGGCGAAGTCCGCGCCGGCAACGTTCAGCGTGCCGCTCCCGGCCCGCTCGAGCCCGGAAAGCACCGCCATCAGCGAGCTCTTGCCCGAGCCCGAAGGCCCCAGAAGCGCCAGCGTCTGGCCGGCGGGAACGACGAGGTCGATGCCCTTGAGGATCTGCACCGGGGCGCTGCCGTTGCCGAGCGCGAGCGTCAGACCGTGCGCGGCAATGGCGGGGGGAGGGCTTGTCACGACGTCGGGATGGCATAGCTATGACGTCTGCGGCAAGGAGGCAGATGTATGAAATTGTACGGGATATCGCTGCTGCCACCATTGCTTCCCGTGGTGCTGGCGCTGGCCGGCTGCGACAGCGGCGATGCCCCGGTCGCGCCGCCGTCGGCACCGGTGGGCGCCGTGGCGCGGGCGCCGGAGGTCCCGGTGATGGGCCCCGAACGGCGCATCCTGGCGCTGGGCGACAGCCTGTTCGCCGGGTACGGGGTCGAGCGGGGGCAGGGCTATCCCGAGCGGTTGGAAGCGGCGCTGCGGGCGCGCGGGGTCAACGCGCGCATCGCCAACGCCGGGGTCTCGGGCGACACCACGGCGGGGGGGCGCCAGCGGCTGGCCTTCACGCTCGACAGCCAGGAGCGCGCGCCCGACCTCGTCGTGATCTCGCTCGGCGGCAACGACATGCTGCGCGGCCTGCCACCCCAGGAGACGCGCGCCAACCTCGACGCGATCCTGGCCGAACTGAAACGGCGCCGCATTCCGGCGGTGCTGATGGGCATGCTCTCGCCGCCCAACCTGGGCGCCGACTATCGCGGCCAGTTCGATCCGATCTACCCGGCGCTGGCCCGCAAATACGACGCCGCGCTGGTGCCGTTCTTCCTCTCGCCGGTGTTCGGCAAGCCCGGTCTGGTGCAGACGGACCGCATCCACCCCACCGCCGAGGGCATCGCCGCGATGGTCGCCGCGACGGCCGGAACGGTGGCCGACAAGCTGCCGCCGGCCAAGCCCGGCTAAGCCGTTACAGCGGGCTGCTCGATCCGAAGAACAGCGCCTGGCTGATCGCCGCGCGCACCGAGGATTCCTGGAACGGCTTGGTGATCAGGTAGGTCGGCTCGGGCCGTTCGCCGGTCAGCAGCTTTTCGGGATAGGCGGTGATGAAGATCACCGGCACGTCGCCGAATTCCAGCAGTTCCTGCACCGCGTCGATGCCCGAGCTGCCGTCGGCAAGCTGGATGTCGGCGAGGACGAGCCCGGCGGGCTGGCGGGTGAACAGCTCGACCGCCTGCGTGTGCGTCGCGGCGGTGCCGGTCACGCGGTGGCCAAGGTCGCTGACGACGCGCTCGAGCTGCATCGAGATCAGCGGCTGGTCCTCGATGATCAGAACGTCGGTCGCCGATTCCTGCTCGATCTCGGCCATCGCGGCGGCGACCAGCGCCTCGACGTCGCTGGCGGGGATGTCGAGGATCTGCCCCGCTTCGGAGATCGAGAAATCTTCCAGCGTGGTCAGCAGCAGCGCCTGGCGGCTGATCGGCGAGATCGCGGCGAGGCGCGATTGCGCCGCCTGCTCGTGCAGGCCGGTCTCCGCCTCGGCGTCATTGGCCTCATGGCTGGATGTCCAGATGCGGGTGAAGGCGGCGAAGAGCTCGGTCTTGCCTTTGCCGATCTGGGTCGCGAGCCCCTCGTCGGCGAGCGCCGCCTGGAGCAGCGCGCGCACATAAGCGTCGCCGCTGGTCTGGGAGCCGGAGAGGGCGCGGGCGTAACGGCGCAAGTAGGGAAGGTGAACGCCAATCTGCTCGGAAATCGCCATGCAATCCTCTATGTTCCATCACGAATGCTCGGCCACGACCGCCGCGCGACACCGGTGGGCAAGGCGCCACCGACCGGCCACAATGCGAACCGGCATGCAGTAAAAAGACTGCCACCGGGCCGGTTCCATAGCAACGAAGATTTATTTCGATCGGCCGGGAACCGCCCATCGAGCGTGCCGTTATGGGGCTGTCGCCACTACCCTCATGACCCCCCTTAGGTGGTGACATCTCGCCCGAGGCCTCCGCTTTTCCCCGCACCGATCTGCGGAGGCCTCCACGGCGATCCCAGGCATTTTCGGTCTTGTTCGTGTGGCCACGCATGCGTCGTTGTGCCGCGACGTTAACAGGATGCGCGGCCCGTGCGCGGCGATTGCGACGAGACGCCTTCGCACCGGGATGTCCTGTCGGCCGCTCGGGAACCATTGTCGCGAGGCTGCCGTTTGAGGGGCAGTGCGACCAGAGGGAGTGGTAAGAATGATGCAGGCGGAGCTCCAGCCGAATTCACAAGACGCAGAAACCAAGGCGTTGAGCGACCCGGAATTCCAGCAGGCGCTGGCCGGTGTCGTGCCGCACTTGCGTGCCTTCGCCCGGGTGTTGTGCGGCTGTCGCGATCGGGCGGACGACCTTGTCCAGGACGCGCTGATGCGCGCATGGGCGGCGCGTGACCGCTTCCACGCTGGCACCAACTTCAAGGCCTGGACCTTCACCATCCTGCGCAACGCGTTCTACAGCGAGGTTCGCCGCGCCCGCTTCAAGGGCGACTACGATGAAGGCGTCGCCGAGCGCGTGCTGCGCACTCCGGCTTCGCAGGACGACGCCGTCGAGCTCGGCGACGTGCTGCGTGCGCTGCACATGATCCCCGATACGTATCGCGAAGCGTTGATGCTCGTCGCCGTGGGCAGCCATTCGTACGAGGAGATCGCCCAGATCTGCGGCATCGCGCTCGGCACCGTGAAGAGCCGGATCTGCCGTGCGCGGGCGATGCTCAGCAACGCGCTGGAATCGGGGCAGCTTCCCGACTTCCGGCATAATTTCGTGCTCACCCGCGATGTCATCGACACCTACTTCGACGAGCTGGCGCGGATCGCCAACGCCAATTCCAGCGAAGCCGTGGCGGCTTGACGGCTTGCCGGCGCGGGCGCGCGCCTTTGGGGCTGCGCCCGCGCACTTCGTCCGCCGCGGGAGGAACAATGTCGGCGGAGCGCCGTTTGTTGGTTGATGCTGCGCTGCGGCAAATCCTCTTTGAAGGCTGAACACATGGAGATGCTGGTTCGTGATGCCGGCGGCACCGCCGGAAGTTCCCCTGTGATTTCCCTTGACGACCGACAGGGTCACGACCCGGTCCTGTCGCAGAAGCGCATGCGCGTCGCGCTGGTGGGTAACTTCGCGCCGCGCAAGTGCGGCATTGCGACCTTCACCACCGACATCTTCGAGCGACTGGGCGAGCATCACCCGGAAGTGCGGCTCCAGGTCTATGCGCTGCAGGATCCCGCCGCGCCGGTCGCGCATCAGGGCGTCCATGCCGAGATCGATCGCGACGACGTCGAAGCCTATGCCCGGGCCGCCCGCGCGATGAACGCCCAGGGTATCGACGCGCTGTGGATCCAGCACGAATTCGGCATCTTCGGCGGGGAGAGCGGCGAGCATGTGCTGGCCTTGGCGGAGCGGGTCGCCGCGCCGCTGGTGGTGACGCTGCACACCGTCCTGGCCGATCCCTCGCCCAAGCAGGAAGAGATCACGCGGCGGCTGGCGGCGCGAGCCAGCCGGCTGATCGTGATGAGCCAGGCCGGGCGCGCGCTGATGATCGAGCGCTATGACGTCGATCCCGCGCGGATCAGCATCGTCGAGCACGGCGCGCCCGACCGGCCGTTGCGCCTGAGCGCCACGACCGCCCCCGGCGCGCGCAAGACGCTGATGACGTTCGGCCTGCTCGGCCCCGGCAAGGGGCTGGAGACCGCCATCGAAGCGCTTCCTGCCATCGTGGCCCGGCATCCCGCGGTGGTCTATCGCATCGCCGGGGTGTCGCACCCCAACGAGCTGCGCCGGAACGGCGAGGCCTATCGCCGCGGCCTGGAAGCGCTGGCCGAGCGCCTCGGCGTCGCGGCGCATATCGAATGGATCGACCGCTTCGTCGGCGGCGACGAACTCGTCGAACTGCTCGAGGCCTGTGACATCTACCTGACGCCGTACCCGAACCTCCAGCAGAGCACCTCGGGCACGCTGAGCTACGCCGCGGCGCTGGGGCGGGCGATCGTCTCCACCCCCTACGTCCACGCGTGCGAGCTATTGTCCGATGTCGGCGGCGAACTGGTCGCGCCGCGCGATCCGACTGCGATCGCCGAGGCGGTCAACCGCCTGCTCGATCATCCCGACGAACTGGAGGCGCTGCAGCTGCGCACCTATCGCCGCGCCCGCAAGACGGTGTGGCGCCATTTCGCCGCCAATTCCAAGGCGGTGCTCGAAGCCGCCATCGCGCCCGAGAACCAGCCGTCGCTCGCCAGCCGGCTGGCGACGCCCAGCCTCGCCGCGTTCGACGCGCTGTGCGACGGCACCGGCATACTCCAGCATGGCCGCGGCGTGGTGCCCGATCGCAACCACGGCTATTGCCTGGACGACAACGTCCGCGCGCTGATGCTGGTCAGCCGCGTGCAGTGGCGCGACCCGGGCGAGGAACTGCGGCGCGCGAGCCCGTTCGCCTCGTTCCTCCAGCACGCCTGGAACGGCGAGGCGCGCGCGTTCCGCAACTTCATGAACTACGATCGCACATGGTGCGAGGACGTGGGTTCGGAAGACAGCAACGCCCGCGCCATCTGGGCGCTGGGCGACACCTACGCGCTGTCGCGCGTGGCGCCCTTGCGCGACTGGGCTCTGCACGCCTTCGACACCTATGGCGGAGTGGCCTTACGGTTCGGCTCGCCGCGCTCGGTCGCGTTCGCCGCGCTCGGAGCGGCCGCTATCCTGCGCCAGCGTCCCGACCATGCCCTGGCGCGCGAGATCGTCGCGCGCGGCGGCGATTTCCTTGACCGCCTGCTCGGCGGCGCGCGCCGGCCGGACTGGACCTGGTTCGAGGCGGTGGTCGGCTACGACAACGCGCGGTTGCCGCAGGCGCTGCTCGAATGCGGGCGCTTGTGCGGCGAGGCGGGGTGGATCGAGGCGGGCCTTGGCAGTTTGCGCTGGATCCTCGACCAGCAGTCGGCGCCCTCGGGCCAGTTCCGCCCGGTCGGCTCGGACAGCTTCGGCAAGCCCGGCGATATCCTGCCCTTCGACCAGCAGCCGCTCGAAGCCTGGGCGGCCGTCGACGCCTGCGCTTCGGCCTGGGAATATGGCGGGAAGCCACAGGAGGGGGGCGATCCGCTGTGGCTCGACCGCGCGGGGCGCGCCTACCGCTGGTTCCTGGGCGAGAACGATCGCGGCGCGATGCTGGCCGACCCCGCGCTCGGCATTTGCCTCGATGGCGTGACGCCGCATGGCGCCAATCGCAACTGCGGTGCGGAATCGCTTCTCGCGTTTCAGCTCGCGTATTACACTTACGTCGATCTGATCGGTCGTGCGGGCCGAAGCCGGAGGGAAAATGCCGTCACGGGCAGTCGCGACTAACGACGAGGCGGACGATGAGGGGGCGATCGAAAGCCTGCTGACGATCCATCCGCGCAAGCTGACGGCGACGGCCTCGCGCGTGGTGATCCGGCCGTTCCACCTGGGTTGGCAGTCGGCGGCCTCGGGCTCGTCGCGCGGCGGCAAGCTGGTGTCCGACATCCTGTCGCTCACCGACGCGCAAGTGGAACGCGAATACCGCGCGATCCTTGCCGACTTTTCCGAGCGCCACTGGCAGACCGAGCGCGTGTTCGACCAGCGCTTCAGCGAAGTCGCGCAACTGGTGGATGTGCCCAAGCGCCTTTCGCACATACGCCAAAGGTTGATCGGCGCCTATTTCTGCCACGAATACAGCTATGCCGCGGCGGCGCTGATGAACCCCAGCGTCGTCCTCCACCCCGACCAGTCTGGCCTCTCGGGCGGGGCGGTGCGCTTCATCATGTCGGTGCGCGCGGTGGGGGAGGGGCACATCAGCTCGATCGCCTTTCGCGAGGGCATCGTCGAGCGCGACGGCCGGTTCGAGCTGTGGCCGCAGCCCGACGTCGCCACTGCCACTTCGCTCGACGACCCGATCCATCCCGCCGCTGACGGCACCGTCACGATCCAGCGCAACGCCGAGAGCTCGCTGTCGGGCACGGTGATCTTCCCGGTGACCGAGTCGCAGAGCAACGGGCTCGAGGACTTGCGCCTCGTCCGTTTCGAGCACGGACCCGGCGATTACGAATGGATCGGCACCTACACCGCCTACAACGGCAAGGAGATCCGATCCGAGCTGCTGCGCACGCGCGACTTCCACCGCTTCGCGATGGAACCGATCGACGGACGCGCCGGCCGCAACAAGGGCATGGCGCTGTTCCCGCGCAAGTTCGGCGGCTGCTACTACATGATCGGCCGCCAGGACGGGAAGAACCTCTATCTGCTTTCCTCGCGCCGGGTCGATCACTGGGACGACGACGGGGTGTTGCTGTTGGAGCCCAAGTTCCCCTGGGAATTCATCCAGATCGGCAATTGCGGTAGCCCGATCCTCACCGACGAGGGTTGGCTGGTGCTGACCCACGGCGTCGGCGCGATGCGCAAGTATTCGATTGGCGCGATCCTGCTCGACAAGGACATACCTTCGCGTGTGCTGGCGCGCAGCGAGAAGCCCATCCTCTCGGCCAAGGACAACGACCGCGAGGGCTACGTGCCCAATGTCGTCTATACTTGCGGCGCGATGCGCGTGGGCGA
>DASVMK010000184.1:0-2998 GCA_036384395.1 Novosphingobium sp. | reverse complement strand
GGCCAGGCAATATTCGGCATAGCCGCCGCCCGAAACCAGCGCGCAGACCGGGCGGCCCAGCAGCTCGACTTCCACCCCCGCGCCCACCGCGACCACCTTGCCGGCGATTTCCAGTCCGGGGATCGGCGAGGCGCCCGGCGGTGGCGGATAGTGGCCCTGGCGCTGGACGACGTCGGGGCGGTTGACCCCGGCGAAGGCGACCTTGACCAACACCTGGCCGGGACCGGGCGACGGCACCGGCAGGGTCTCGGCCCGCAGCACCTGCGGCCCGCCAGGCGCGTCGTAACCCACCGCCGTCATGGTTTCGGCCAGCATGGTTTCGCGAAGATTCTCAGCCATCGATGCCCCCAGACTTCCGGCAACCTGACGCGCCCGAGCCACGTCCCCGGTCCTAGCTTTCGTGCCGGTTGACAGCAAGCCGAGAGCGTCCGATGCTGCGCCGCAATGGACGACGACGATCGCCCCCGCGTGCGGACCGATGCCGCCAGCACGCTCGCGAAGGAAAGCCTCGACAGCTATTCGCGGGACGAGCTGGATGCCCGCATCGTGCTGCTCGAAACCGAGATCGCCCGCGTGCGCGCGCACCGCGAGAAAGGCGACGCGCACCGCAAGGCGGCCGACGCCTTGTTCCGATCGTCCGGCGCATGACCGCCCGGCCGGATATCGCGGTTCGCGCCCCGGCTCGTATCTCCGGAAGCGGGTCTTATATTGGTTCGCAAACCCTCCCGTCTCACGTCCGGATCCTCCGGGCGGCGTCATCGAAAGCGAAAGAGTTCTAGATGCCCAGCTTTGCCCAAAGCCTCGAGAAGACGCTGCACGCCGCGCTGTCGCACGCTTCGGAGCGTAGCCACGAATACGCGACGCTGGAGCATCTGCTGCTGGCGCTGATCGACGATGCCGACGCGGCCCAGGTGATGACCGCCTGCGGGGTGGACCTCGGCGATCTGGGCGACGTGGTGCGCCAGTACCTCGACCAGGAATACCAGTCGCTGAAGATGAAGGAGAAGGGCGATCCCGCCCCGACCGCCGGCTTCCAGCGGGTGATCCAGCGCGCCATCCTTCACGTCCAGTCGTCGGGCAAGGACACCGTGACCGGCGCCAACGTGCTCGTCGCGCTGTTCTCCGAGCGCGACAGCTACGCGGTCTATTTCCTCCAGCAGCAGGACATGAGCCGGCTCGACGCGGTGAGCTACATCAGCCACGGCATCGGCAAGGGCGGCCGCCGCATCGAGGACCGCTCGCCCAAGGGCAGCGAGACCGAGACCCCGCAGCCCGAGGAAAAGGCCGCCAGCGACAAGGGCAAGAAGGATTCGGCGCTCGACCAGTTCACCGTCAACCTCAACGAGAAGGCGCTGGCCGGCAAAGTCGATCCGCTGATCGGCCGCGGGCCGGAGGTCGACCGGACGATCCAGATCCTCTGCCGCCGTTCGAAGAACAACCCGCTCTATGTCGGCGATCCCGGCGTCGGCAAGACCGCGATCGCCGAAGGCCTGGCGCGCAAGATCGTCGAGGGCGACGTGCCCGAAGTGCTGACCGACGCGGTGATCTATTCGCTCGACATGGGCGCGCTGCTGGCCGGCACGCGCTATCGCGGCGACTTCGAGGAACGGCTCAAGCAGGTGGTCTCCGAGCTGGAGAAGATGCCCGAGGCGATCCTGTTCATCGACGAGATCCACACGGTGATCGGCGCGGGCGCCACCAGCGGCGGGGCGATGGACGCCTCCAACCTGCTCAAGCCGGCGCTGTCGGGCGGGACGATCCGCTGCATCGGCTCGACCACCTACAAGGAGTTCCGCAACCACTTCGAGAAGGACCGCGCGCTGCTGCGGCGGTTCCAGAAGATCGACGTCAACGAGCCGACCATCGAGGACACGATCAAGATCCTGAAAGGGCTGCGCACCGCGTTCGAGGATCACCACAAGGTCAAGTACACGCCCGACGCGATCAAGACCGCGGTCGAGCTGTCGGCGCGCTACATCAACGACCGCAAGCTGCCCGACAAGGCGATCGACGTGATCGACGAGGTCGGCGCGATGCAGATGCTGGTGCCGCCCAGCAAGCGCAAGAAGACGATCACCGCGCGCGAGATCGAGGCGGTGATCGCGACGATGGCGCGCATCCCGCCCAAGTCGGTGTCGAGCGACGACAAGAAGCAGCTCGAACACCTGGAACGCGACCTCAAGCGCGTGGTGTTCGGCCAGGACAAGGCGGTCGAGAAGCTCTCGATCGCGATGAAGCTGAGCCGCGCGGGCCTGCGCGATCCCGACAAGCCGATCGGCTCGTTCCTGTTCTCGGGCCCGACCGGCGTCGGCAAGACCGAGGTCGCCAAGCAGCTCGCCGGCATCATGGGCATCCCGATCCAGCGCTTCGACATGTCCGAATACATGGAGCGCCACTCGGTCAGCCGCCTGATCGGCGCGCCTCCGGGCTATGTCGGCTTCGACCAGGGCGGGTTGCTCACCGACGCGGTCGACCAGCAGCCGCATTGCGTGCTGCTGCTCGACGAGATCGAGAAGGCGCACCCCGACTTGTTCAACATCCTGCTGCAGGTGATGGACAACGGCCGGCTGACCGACCACCACGGCAAGACCGTGGACTTCCGCAACGTCGTCTTGATCATGACGACCAACGCGGGCGCTTCCGACATGGCGCGGCAGGGGATCGGCTTCGGCGATGTGTCCAAGGAGGACGCCGGCGACGAGGCGGTGAAGCAGATGTTCACGCCCGAGTTCCGCAATCGGCTCGACGCCATCGTGCCCTTCGCCTACCTCGGCACCGAGGTGGTCAGCCGCGTGGTCGACAAGTTCATCCTCCAGCTCGAGCTGCAACTGGCCGAACAGAACGTCCACATCCAGTTCGACGGCGACGCGCGCGGCTGGCTGGGCCAGCGCGGCTACGACAAGCTGTTCGGCGCGCGGCCGATGGCCCGCCTCATCCAGGAGAAGGTCAAGCAGCCGCTCGCCGAGGAGCTGCTGTTCGGCAAGCTGGCGCACGGCGG
>DASVMK010000183.1:0-9936 GCA_036384395.1 Novosphingobium sp. | reverse complement strand
TCGGCATAGACTTGCGCGCTGTCGGCGTTGATCACCCGCGCGGGGAGCCCCCGCCGTTCCAGCGCGAGCGCCAGCCGCACGGCAAGATCGCTCTTGCCGCTCGCGGTCGGCCCTGCGATGAGCGCCAGCGGCGGCAGATCGGGCCGTTTCTCGGAAGGATTTTCGGTGCTCATTGCCAGGCTGATAGCAGAGACCGGCACGCTTGCCGCAAGACTCGATGCGGCGCGCGCCGAACTCGCCGCGCGCGACTGGCCGGTGGCGATGGCCGAGACGGTGAAGAGCGGCATGGACGCGGTCGAACTCGATCTCCCGCGCGGCGATGCCGCCGAGGTCCGCGCGATCCTCGACCGCCACTTCGCCCCGGTCGACCTGCTCGTCGCCGATCACGAGCCGGTGGTGCCGCGCGTCTTCGTCTCCGACATGGATTCGACGATGATCTCGGCCGAATGCATCGACGAGCTGGCCGACTACGCCGGGATCAAGGCGCAAATCGCCGCGATCACCGAGCGCGCGATGCAGGGCGAGCTCGATTTCGAAAGCGCGCTGCGCGAGCGCGTGGCGCTGCTCAAGGAACTGGACGAAGGCGCGATCGCCGAGTGCCTGGCAGCGCGCATCGCGCCGATGCCGGGCGCGCGCACGCTGGTGGCGACGCTCAAGGCCAAGGGCTGCCGCACCGTGCTGGTCACCGGTGGCTTCCACCAGTTCGCCGATCCGGTGGCCGAGCAACTGGGCTTCGACCGCGTCGTCGCCAACCGGCTCGATGTTTCGGGCGGGCGGCTGACCGGCGGGCTGGTCGGCCCGATCACCGACAGCGCGGTAAAAAAGGCGGTGCTGCTGGAAGAGATGGCCGCGCTCGGCGAAGGCGCCACCAGCCTCGCCACCGGCGACGGCGCCAACGACATCCCGATGCTCGAAGCCGCGACCTATGGCGTCGCCTATTACGCCAAGCCCAAGGCCCGCGCCGCCGCGCACGGCTGGATCGACCGCGGCGATCTGACCAGCGTGCTCCAGCTGCTGGGCATCCCGCGCGGCGAGTGGGTCTGGGAGTAGTATCCGAGAGGGCCGTCTTCGAAACTTCGATCCTCCCCTGGAAGGGAAGGTGGCAGCCCGCAGGGCTGACGGAGGGGCGTCACGCTCTCGATAGCTGCGCTATCGCGTATCGGCATTTGGTTCGCGCAAAGCCCGCAGAGCGCGGAGTGGTCGCGCTGCGGCGCAGCCGCGGTTCCCGCGATATCGGTTTCACGAAGACGCGGAGCGCCTGCGGCGCGCGGGACATCTCCGCGTCCTCTGCGGTCTCTGCGGTCTCTGCGCGAAATCAATTCTTCCTCTTCGCTTCTCCGCTAGGTGGGGAGAAACGCCATATGCGATCCCCCTCTCGCCCTCCACCATCCGCTGCGCGGGCGGTCCCCCTCCCCTTCCAGGGGAGGATCTGGGCGCTACGTCCCATTTCCTGCGCGCCGCCCGAATTGACCGTGCCGCGCCCCGGCGGCATAGTTAACACCATGAATATCGCGGTCACTCTCCCCTCCTCCGAAGTCGGATCCGATGCCCTGCCGCACGATCTGATCCCGCTCGAGCATCGCGACCGCCGGCCCAAGCGCTTCGACCTGCCCGGCGCCTGGTTCCATTTCCGCGAGTTTCGCAAGGACAAGGAAAAGACCAGCGAGGTCTTCCACTTGTTCAACTGCCTGCCCTGGGTCGGCGCCGACGAAGCCGCGCGGCGCTTTCTCGCCACCGCGCGCGGCCAGGCGATCTACGCCGCCGAGCCCTCGCTGCCCGAACTGCTCGACGATCACGACGCGCTGCGCCGCCTGCCGGCCGGCACGCTGGCGCACGAATATTGCGACTACATGGAAACCGAAGGCCTCTCCGCCGCCGGGCTGGTGGCCGAGTACGAGGATTTCCGCGGGGAAGAGCCCCGGCTGAACGACCGCATCGAATGGTACGTCGATCGCCTCCGCGATACGCACGACTTGCTCCACATCCTCACCGGCTTCGGCCGCGACACATTGGGCGAGCAGTGCCTGGCCGCCTTCGTCGCCAAGCAACGCGAGAGCGTGGGCCACAGCGTGCTGGGCTTCGGCGGCGCGCTGGTGATCCGCAAGGACGTGAAGACCAAGGCGCCGGTGCTGCGCGCGGTGTGGGAAGCGCGCCAGCTCGGCAAGGCGACCACGCGCATCGGCGAGGAATCGATCCTCGAACTGCTGGCGCTGCCCACCGCTGCGGTGCGCGCCCGGCTGCGGCTGCACGAGCCGTTCTACTACAACGAATGCCACCGGGTCTGGGCCGAGGAAGGCATCGACCCGCAACTGGTGCTGGCGAAGGCGGGGTAGCGACCGCACCATCCTTCTTGAATCCGTGCGCCCTGACTTAAACCCGTTCGTCCCGACCAGCCTCCCTGCAACCGTCCACAACCCGCCCCGCCCCCGCCCTTCCCCCACGCGGGCCGATCGGATAGCGACGCGGGCATGAGCACCGGCCCGGCAACCGTCTTCGGCATCGATCGCTCGCTGGGCGGCAAGCGCTGGCGCTGGCGCGGCGGCAACATGGATATGTGCACCGGGCCGATCGGACTCGAGGCCGACATCGTCACCCAGCTCCTGCTCTCGCGCGGGGTCGCACCCGACGACGTCGAGCGCCATCGCAGCCCCTCGCTGCGCGCCTTCCTGCCCGACCCGTCCGTCTTCCGCGACATGGACACCGCCGCCGAACGGCTGGCGCAGGCGGTGCTCGCCGGCGAGACGGTGACGGTCTATGGCGACTACGACGTCGACGGCGCGACCAGCGCGGCGCTGCTGATCCGGCTGCTGCGCCTGCTCGGCCACGACGCGCGCCACTACATCCCCGATCGCCTGCTCGAAGGCTATGGCCCCTCGGGCGAGGCGCTGGTCCGCATCGCCCAGGAAGGCAGCAGCCTGATCGTCACCGTCGATTGCGGCGCGATGGCGCACGAGGCGCTGGAACAGGCGCACGCGGTCGGGGTCGACGTGATCGTCGTCGATCACCACAAGTGCGCGCCCGAGCTGCCGCGCGCGCTGGCGCTGGTCAATCCCAACCGGCTCGACGAGAGCGAGACCGGGCTCGCCCACGGCCATCTCGCCGCGGTGGGCGTCGCCTTCCTGCTGGCGGTGGCGACCGTCCGCGCGCTGCGCCGGCTCGGGCATTTCGAGAGCCGCGCCGAGCCGGACCTGCTCGCGCTGCTCGATCTCGTGGCGCTCGGCACCGTCGCCGACGTCGCCGCGCTGCACGGGCTCAACCGCGCGCTGGTGGCGCAAGGACTGAAAGTCATGGCGCGGCGCGAGAACGTCGGCATGGCCGCGCTGATCGACGCCAGCCGGCTCAACCGGGCGCCGGTGTGCAGCGATCTCGGCTTCGCGCTGGGGCCGCGGGTCAACGCCGGGGGCCGTGTCGGCGAATCGACGCTCGGCGTGCGGCTGCTGACGACCGAGGACCCCGACGAGGCGCGCGCCCTCGCCGCCCAGCTCTCGCAGCTCAACGAGGAGCGCCGCGCGATCGAGGCGGCGGTGCAGGAAGCCGCCGAGGCCGAGCTCGAACGCCAGCACAACCGCGCGGTGCTGGTGCTGGCCGGGCGTGGCTGGCACCCGGGCGTGATCGGCATCGTCGCCGGGCGCATCAAGGAGAAAACCGGCAAACCGGCGATCGTCATCGCGCTCGACGCCGACGAGGCCGGTCAGGGTAAAGGCTCGGGCCGGTCGATCCCCGGAGTCGATTTGGGCGCCGAGATCATCGCCGCGCGCGCCGCCGGTCTGCTCGTCGCCGGCGGCGGCCACGCGATGGCCGCGGGCCTGACGATCGCGCCCGACCGGGTCGAGGCGCTCGCCGAATGGCTCGACGGCCGCCTCGGCGCGGCGGTCGCGGCGGCGGCGGCGGGGCAATCGCTTCCGCTCGACCTAGCCGTCAGCGCGCGCGGGCTCAGCGTCGGCCTGGTCGAGACGCTGGAAAGCGCGGGTCCGTTCGGCATGGGCTGGCCGGGGCCGCGCGTCGCGGTCGGCCCGGTGCGGCTGGTCAAGGCCGACCTCGTCGGCACCGCCCACGTCCGCCTGATCGTCCGCGGCGAGGACGGCGCCAGCTTCAAGGCGATCGCCTTCCGCGCCGCGACCAGCGACATGGGCCAGGCCCTGCTCCACGGCGCCCGCGACCGCCGGCTGTGGCTCGCCGGCCGCGCCAAGATCGACGATTGGGCCAGTCGGCCGCAAGCGGAACTGCATATCGACGACGCGGCCTGGGCGGATTGATTCACGTCCGCGCGGCGAAGGGCTTGACCCCCACCCTCGCCTTGCCTAAAGGCGCGGGCCTGCCACACGGCCTATGCCGGATGGCCCCTTCGTCTAGCGGTCAGGACGCGGCCCTTTCACGGCTGAAACACGGGTTCGATTCCCGTAGGGGTCACCACGCAAAACGCCCGAACGGCCCCTTCGTCTAGCGGTCAGGACGCGGCCCTCTCACGGCTGAAACACGGGTTCGATTCCCGTAGGGGTCACCAGGCAGTTCTTCCGGCGGAAGAGCATTTTCCTACACGAACCGGATTGGTTACAAGGCTCGCTTCTGCACAGGAGTGGACCCCATGCCCGTCATCGAAACGCTGATCGGCCCGATCGCCGCGATCATCGACAAGATCATCCCCGACAAGGCCGCGCGCGACAAGGCCAAGCTCGAGCTGCTGCAGATGCAGGGCTCGCAGGAGATGGCGATGCTCGAGACGCGCCTCTCGGCGATCGTCGCCGAGGCTAACGCGCGCGATCCCTGGACCAGCCGCGCCCGGCCGAGCTTCCTCTACGTGATGTACGCGATCATCCTGTGGGCGATCCCGATGGGCCTGATCGCCGCTGTCCGGCCCGAGGCGGCCCACGCCATCGCCGGCGGCATCAACGCCTATCTCAACGGGCTCCCCGAGCCGCTCTACGCCTTGTTCGGCACCGGCTACCTCGGCTACACCGCCGCGCGCCAGTGGGGCAAGATCGCAGGCGCCGACAAGTAGCGCGCGCCTTGCCAGCCGCCGCCAGCCGGGTAAGGAAACGGCTGAAGGTGCGACATGCGCGCCGGCGGGGACGAACATGACGACGACGAAGCTGGTCTATGTGCTCAACGGGCCCAACCTCAACCTGCTGGGCCTGCGCGAACCGGAGATCTACGGCGGCGACACGCTCGACGATATCGCCGGCATGCTGGAGGATCGCGGCCAGGCGCTCGGCCTGACGATCGAGATGCGCCAGTCGAATCACGAAGGCCACCTGATCGACTGGCTGCACGAGGCGCAGGCCGAGGGCGCGCAGGCGGTGCTGCTCAACGCCGGCGCGCTGACGCACACCAGCCTGGCGCTTTACGACGCGATCCGTTCGATCAAGACGCCGGTGATCGAGGTTCACATCTCCAACCCCGCCGCGCGCGAGGCGTACCGCCACCACAGCTACGTCGGCATGGCCGCCAAGGGCTCGATCGCCGGCTTCGGCGCCAAAGGTTATGTGCTGGCGCTGGAAGCCGCGGCGGAGCTTTGACCAGCATGCCATCCCGGGCTTGCAGGATGACGGGGAGCCCCCGTCAATCCAGCGGCACGCCGGGAAGCTGCTTGGCGGTGCGGATGGTAAGCGAGGTCTTGACGCTGGCGACGTTGGGCGCCGGCGTCAGCTTGCTGGTCAGGAATTCCTGGAAGCTCTGGAGATCGCGGCTGACGATCTTGAGGATGAAGTCGATCTCGCCGTTGAGCATGTGGCACTCGCGCACTTCGGGCAGGCCACGCATGTGATCCTCGAACTGGCGTAGCGCCTCCTCGGCCTGACTCTTGAGGCTGACGAGCGCGAAGACGGTGATCGCGAAGCCCAGCTTCGAGGCGTCGAGTTCGGCGTGGTAGCCCTTGATGACGCCCGATTCCTCGAGCGTGCGGACGCGGCGCAAGCACGGCGGCGCGGTCAGGCCGACGCGCTGGGCCAGCTCAACGTTGGTCACGCGCCCTTCGTCCTGCAATTCGGCCAGCAGCTTGCGGTCGATCGCGTCGAGACTTGCCATTTACCGTTCCTTGATCCGCATTCGCGTGCCGAAGCGTTACTTTACGCAATGAACCGCACCGAATCCTTCACGCGCGGATAATATTATTGTTGTGTAGCGCAATCGTCCCGCTTTGCAACGCGCCGCGGGCCCCTCTTCCGCCTTGGCAGGGAACTGGTAGGATGGGGTCCGCGCGGGGGTCCCGCGGGGATTCGGGCGGCCGATGGGGGCGCCTAGCTGGAGCCGCGATGCTGTTCGACGATCGCCTCGGAACCGTGCTGCGGCAGCCGCCCGGCAGCGAAGCGATCGCGCGCATCCAGTTTCGCCAGCTTCTCGACCTGCTCGGAACTCTGCCCAGCGAAGCCAACGGCCCACAAGTGGACGCCGCTTACGACCGGCTGGCCGCGCTCTCGTCCTCGGTTCCCGCCTCGGCGCGCGCCAGCATGGTGCAAGACCCGGGCCTGCGGCTGCGCAGCGCCCGGCTGGTCGCGGTGCTGGCCTCGGCCGAGCCGACGGTCGCCTCCGCCGCGATCGCGCGCGCCGAGCTCGAAACCGAACAATGGCTGGACCTCGCGCCCGCCTTGCCGCTCCACGCGCGTGGCCTGATGCGCGAGCGGCGCGACCTGGGCGCTGTGGTGGACCGTCAGCTCGGCCGGCTCGGCATCCGTGACCGCGGCCTGCCGCTTCCTGAGGGGATGGAGATCGCGCCCCAGGCCCAGGCCGACGCGGCACCCGAGCCGATCGCCCCGGCCTCGGTCGCGCCCGCCAAACCAATTCCGGCCCCCCTCCCCGGCCCGCGACCCGAAGGCATCGGCGACATCGTTCGCCGGATCGAGCGCTTCCGCCAGGCGCGCGAGCGCGTCGAGCCCGAACCGAACGGCGATTCGCCGCGCCTGCCGCTCGAGGAGCAGCTTGGCCTCACGCCGTCCTCGGCGCTGCGCGGCTTCGATTTCGCCACCGACGCCGAAGGGCGGATTTCCTGGGCCGAAGGCAGCGCCGCGCCGATGGCCTTCGGCCTGCGGCTGGCGAGCGGCGATCCGCTCGGCCCGGTCGCCGCCTCGTCGGCGCTGGTACTCGCCTTCCGCCGCCGCCAGCCGATCCGCGCGGCCACTCTGGAAATCGCCGGCGCGCCCGCGATCTCGGGCGCGTGGCGGATCGACGCCGCCCCGCTGTTCGATCCGATGAGCGGCAGCTTCACCGGCTATGCCGGACGCATGCGCCGTCCCGCCCCGCCCGCCGACGCGGACATGGCGCCCGTGCCGCCCCAGGGCGACGACGCCGACCGCATGCGGCAACTGCTGCACGAGCTGCGCACCCCGGTGAACGCGATCCAGGGCTTCGCCGAGGTCATCCAGCAGCAGCTCTTCGGGCCCAGCCCGCACGAATACCGCGCGCTGGCCGCCGCGATCGCCGGCGACGCCGCGCGCATGCTCGCCGGTTTCGACGAACTCGACCGGCTGGCCCGGCTCGACAGCGGCGCGCACGAGATGGAACTGGGCGAGAGCGATCTCGTGGTGGTCTTCTCCGAAACCGCCCAGCGGCTGCAAGGCTTCGCCGCCGCCCGCGACGGCGGCTTCGAGCTGCGCGTCGAGGACGCGACGCTGCCGGTCGCGCTGACGCAGGGCGATGCCGAGCGGCTCGCCTGGCGGCTGCTGGCGACACTGGCCGGCGCCGCCGCCCCCGGCGAGACGCTGCGCCTGCGCCTGCGCCGCCGCGGCGCCGAGGCGCGCGTGTCGCTCGACCTGCCCGCCAGCCTGGCGCAGAGCGAGGGCGAGGCGATCTTCCTGCCGGCGGTTCCGACCACGCCGCCGGCGCTGTCGGCGGGCATGTTCGGCACGGGCTTCGCGCTGCGGCTGGCGCGCTCGGAAGTGGGCGCGGCCGGCGGATCGCTCGAACGGCGGCGGGCACGGCTGCGGCTCGCGCTGCCGCTGCTGACCGCCGCACACCAGGCCGCCCACCATCCAACGGGGCCGCACTTGACCGCTGACGCCCAGGACAATAGCCAGACCCAGGCCGGGGGAGGCTGACCGGCAGCAGGGGGGGGCGACGGGACGTGGCGGCGATCGACATTACCGAGTCCCCGGCCCGTGCCGATTTCGTCCAGTTCGCCGAAGGTTTCGGACCGCGCTTCCTGGTCACCATCGATGCCGAGGAAGAGTTCGATTGGGCGGCCCCGATCGACCGCCATTCGCACACGATCGAGACGATCCCGGCGATGGGTCGTTTCCAGCAGTTCTGCGAAGGCTTCGGCGTCGCGCCGGTCTATCTGCTCGACCAGCCGGTCGCCGCCGCGCCGGCGACCAAGGCGGTCCTGGGAGAGGCGGTCGCCGCCGGCCGCGCCGAAGTGGGCGTGCAGCTTCACCCCTGGGTCAGCCCGCCGTTCAACGAGGAGGTCATCCCGCACAACACATACGCCGGCAACCTGCCGCCCGCGCTCGAGCGCGCCAAGTTCATGCACTTGCGCGACACCATCGAAAGCGCGTTCGGCACCGCGCCGCTGATCTACCGCGCCGGTCGCTACGGCACCGGCCCGGCGACGGCCGAAATCCTCGCCGACGGCGGGATCGCCTTCGACACCTCGGTGCGCGCCTGCTTCGATTATAGCGCCGGTGGCGGCCCCAACTATCGCAGCCATCCGCTGCGTCCTTACTGGCTCGACCGCGCGAGGCGGCTGATCGAGCTGCCGCTGACGACGGTGTTCTGGGGGCCGCTGCGCCGTCAGGGCGAGGCGCTCTACCCCCGGCTGTGGCGGATACCCCGCCTGCGCGGCGCGTTGGCGCGCCTCGGCCTGCTCGAACGCATCGCGCTCACGCCCGAGGGGATCGGCGCGGAGGCGGCGCTGCGCGCCATCGACATTGCGCTCGACGACGGGTTGCCGCTGCTGGTGTTCTCGTTCCACAGTCCGTCGCTGGCGCCCGGTCACACGCCTTATGTGCGGACGGAAGCCGATCTCGATGCGTTCTATGACTGGTGGCGGACCATCTTCGCCCGGCTGGAACAGCGCGGCGTGCGGCCGACAAGCGTGGCTCAGCTGACCCGCGCGGTGCTTGCGTCACCCGGCCCCGCAAGCTAGGGCGGCCGAGGCGATTGGGCCTGTAGCTCAATGGGGCCTGTAGCTCAGCGGTTAGAGCTGGCCGCTCATAACGGCTAGGTCGCGGGTTCGAATCCTGCCGGGCCCACCATCGCTTCTCTTCAGCCGCTCCCAGGGCGAAAACCCCCTCCTCCGCCGGAAGAGGGGGCCTTTCACGTTCTTGGATGGTTTAGAATCGATAGCCGAAGCCCGCCACGACCTGATGGCGGTCGGTATCGACATTGAAACGGCCGCCATCGGGCAGGGTGCCGCCAAGGTCGATCTCGGCCTTCTTGTAGTTCGAATAGCGGTACTCGAGCTTGGCGAAGCTGTTGGTGCCGAGTGCATATTCGGCGCCCGCGCCAACCCGATAGCCGTCCGCGTCGATGTCGTCGCGGAATTCGGTGGTGCCGTCGCTTGAGCGGATGTCGAACTTGGCGTTGGTATAGCCGCCCTTCGCGTAAACCAGCAGGTTCGGGTTCACCTTGGCGCCGACGCGCGCGCCAAGGTAGAGGTCGCGGTTGGCCTTGACATTGCCGAAGCCGAAGCCTTCGAAATCGCCATTCTCGAACCTGGTCTTGGCGGTGGAATCGGTCAATTCGGCTTCGGCACCGACGACGACGGGACCCAGGTCGACGTCATAGCCCACGCCGACACCGTAGAGCAGCCCTTCCATCGACTGGTCATTGTCCTGATTGACGTCGTCATCGACGCTGCTGCCAGCCTTGTTGATGTCATAGCCAAGGATCGCCTCGACGCGCGGACCGGTGAAGGTGTGGTCCGCGTCCGGCGCCTGCGCGAGGGCAGGAACCGAGACGAGCGCGCTCCCTGACGCGATCGCGATGAACAGCTTTCTCATTTTG
>DASVMK010000182.1:0-2291 GCA_036384395.1 Novosphingobium sp. | reverse complement strand
CAAGATCTTTGCGAAGGTTTTCCCTGGCGGTGTCAGACAGGATGTCGCCAAGTTGAATTCCCTTTTGCAAAGCATGGTCGAACGGCTGAAGGACGACGATTAGGGGCGATGTCCAGGCCGTCAGGCGGCTCGCGACTCTTTCCCGATGTTGCGCACGCTGGGTTGCGCGACCCCAAACGAATGGCGGCGGTCGGCGGCAGCGCCATCTTGGGCCGCGGTCCTCGGCGACTTCATAGGTTCCCGCCCGATATGAGCGGCGGCGGCCTCAGTGCCAGAAACCGGCTGACAGCGGCGCCTCGCGCAATCACGCAAAGGAGCTGTCCCTGCGACGATAGGGGCTGTCGCTCAACGAGCGACGCCCCCCAACATGCGCGCGCGCCTCAGGTGATGCCTGTTGCACGATGTCCAACGAAGAAAGCTTGACATAACGCGTGTTATAACACATGAATAATCATGTATTAAAGAGAGGGTGGGATGGCACGCAGGATCTTAGTGGTGGGCGGAGCTGGGGCGATTGGCCGAGCTTACGGGGCGAAGGCCATGGCGCAGGGCGACCTGGTCGCGACGCTGGACCTGCAAACTTCGATCACCCAGGCGGGGATGGAAGGGCACGACCTCGTCTTTCCGATCGACGTCAGCGATCCTGCTTCCATCGCGGATGCCTTCGCCCGGTTGGGCGAGGCCTGGGACGTGGCGGACGCGCTGATCTATCTTTCGGGCTATACCCTCTCACCCCCCAGGCCGGCGGAGGATGTGACCGAGCGCGAATGGACGGGCGTCATCGACGTCAACCTTTCGGGCGCGTTCCGGGTCGCCATGGCGTCGCTGCCCCTGCTCCGCGCCGGGGCGGGAGGGAGCATCGTGCTCGTCTCCTCGGCGATGGCCTTTGGTCCGGTGAAGGGCTTCGCGCCCTACATCGCCTCGAAAGCCGGGATGATCGGGCTCACCCGCTCGCTGGCGCTGGAACTCGCGCCCGCCATCCGCGTCAATGCCCTGGCGCCGTCGGCCATGGAAACCCCGTTTGCGGCGGGCGGCACCGGCCGGTCGGACCCCAACGCCTCTGCCGATTGGTTCGCCCCCGAAGCCTTCATTCCGACCATTCCGCTTGGCCGGCTGGCGCAGGTCGACGATTGCCTCGGCACGCTCGATTATCTCGTGGGACAGGATTCGGCGTTCATGACGGGGCAGGTCTTGCATATCAACGGCGGGAGGCAGATGCGATGATCCCGGCCTGGACCGACGCCGAGATTCACGCGTCGCTGGATCTGCAGGCGGCGGTTCCCGGCGTGCTCGAGCATTTCGCGCAGTTCAAGCGCGACAGCGCTGCCGTAATGGCGCGGCATCGGGTGGGGAAGCATTTCTACGGTTCGACGCCCGCCGAATACTGGCTGGAGATCGCTCCTGCGAGCGAAGCACCCGCATCCCCACTCGCGATATTCATTCACGGCGGGTACTGGCGCGCCTTCACCGCAGACGAGCTGATGTTTGTGGCCGAGCCGATCCTGGCGCAGGACATGCGCTTCCTGAGCATCAATTACGCCCTGTGCCCGGCCGTCAGCTTCACCACTCTGGTCGATCAGGTTCTGGCGGCGGTCGACGCGATCGCGGCGCGGTTTCCGGGGCGCCCGATCTGGCTCATCGGGCATTCGGCGGGCGCGCATCTGGCGATGATGGCCTGTCGCCGGGACCGGCACAGGCCGGGTCCACCCATCGTCCGCGCCAGCCTCGTCAGCGGAATCTATGATCTTGCCCCGGTCGCGCGGTCGTTCCTTCAGGCCGAATTGCACCTGACCGCACCCGAAGTGCGCGGCTGTAGTCCGCTGTACGCGCCCGCCGACCTGGCCGTGCACTATCACCTGCTGCATGGCCAGCACGAGACCCCGATCTTTCGCCAGCAGAGCCGCGACATGGCTTGCGCGCTGTCGGCGCAGGGCGCCACGGTACGGAGCGACGTCGTGGCGGCCGTCGATCATTTCGAGATCCTGTCGGCCGTGTTCGATGCGGACGGGCCGATGCTTGCCGGAGTCAATTAAATGGGTGCCGCCTCTACCGAAATCTCGGATCCGAACCCCACGGCCTTCGACCTCGAGGGCTATGTGTTCTCCTGGATCGGCCAGATCGACAACTACTATGCCCGGCGGGTGGCTCAAGCACTGCGTGGGCTGGGTGTGAACGTCAGCTGCTGGCGCTCGCTGGCGGCGCTGCACCATCACGGCGCGATGACGGTTTCGCAATTGTCGGAACTTTCGGCGATCGAACGTTCGGCGCTGAGCCGTTCGGTCGACGCCATG
>DASVMK010000181.1:0-12029 GCA_036384395.1 Novosphingobium sp. | reverse complement strand
TCGATGTCCATGCCGGCAAGCGCCTGCCGCTCCTCCTGCAGGACGGCAACCATTTGCCGCAGGGCGTCACGAAGCTCGAGAGTGGAGGTCATTGCGAGGTCCTCAACAGAATTCCGGCAGCGATGATGCCATCGGCGATCTTCGTGGGCAGGATGGGATAGCGCCCCTCCTCGATCGCCTTGCGGATCAGCCCGACGCGCTCGATGTCGACGGGCGGCTCGCCCGCCTCGAGCGTCTCGCTGCGGACATAGGCCGCCTCGGTCTTCGCGGGCGCGGTCTTGCCGTCCGCGCCGCCCGCGATACGCACGGTCCGCGCGTTCAGCGAACCGGGGTCAACCCTGCCGACGGGACCCGTCGGCCCAATTTCGATGGGGGGCATGATGCCGCTCCTTGATCACTGCTGTGACTTAGGACGGCACCGGAGGAGAAGATTTAAGAGAGGTTACGGAAATTCTTTGCCGCAGTCCGGCAACCCCCTTGCCGGGGTCTTAGGGCATCGGCACCGAAACCAGGCCCGGACGCACGATCTGGGCGCGCATCGGCTCGCCCCGGGCGATTCCGGCCTGCGCCAGGCGCACGCGGATCCAGCTGCCGACCGCGCCAGCCTCCATAGCCTCGCCCGGTTGCGAAACGGTAAAGCCGTCGCCGGCCACCGAGATCGTCACGGCCTCGCCGCGCAGCACCGCAGGTGCGGCCGCTGCGACGCCCTGCGCGGCCATGACCGGCACGAACACGCGCCAGCCGCCGGCATCGGGGCACTGCACCAGCACCGTCTCGCGCCGCTGCGCGTGCCACCCGATCGACAACGGCGAACCGCAGGCGGCCAGCCTCAGCCGCCGGTCGACCGGCAGCGCGGCGCCGCCGGGCTGGCCCTGAGGCACCCCGGTGAACGCCGCGACCTCGCGGTCGATGGCCGCCGGATCGGCGAACGGGGCCGCGAACGCGGCAACCGGCAGCGCGGCGGCGGCCAGGAAAACGGTCAGGCGAAGGGTCATGGCGTGGCACCTTGTGAACTCGGCTTCACATTGCCAAGCAAGCTGCGTGCCATTGCGCTGTCGTAAGCCAGCGTGGCGGTGGTGTCGCCGGTCCCCGGTTCGACCACCAGGCGGACGGCGACGCCTTGCGCGCCGGCCTCGCGAGCCAGCGCCTCCGCCTGCGCGAGCGTCCGCGCTTGCGCGCCCGCGCCATAGGGCGCGACTATGGTCAAGAGCTGGCGCGGATCGGCCTGCTGCGCGGCGAGCCATTGGCCCAGCGGCGGCGCACCCGGCCCCGCGCGATAGACCGCGAGCGGCGTCGCGCGCTGCGACGGCGCGGTGGGGGCCAGCGCGGTGGGGGCCAGCGCGCTGGCGGCCTTCTTCGCCGCCTCGTGGTTGGCCTGCGACAAGGCCGCCGCCGTGATCATGAACAGGATGATGGCCAGATCGGCCAGCAAGGTTTGCCAGCCGGTGCCGACGCGCGCCATCATGCCGCGGCGCGGCCGGCAGGCGCTTGCCGCGTGGCCGGCAGGTCTGCGGAAACCTGCCGCGCCAGCCAGTCGACGACGGCCTGCCGGGCGGCTTCCTCGGTCTCGGCGGCGCGGCCCAGGATCCGGGCGAGTGGCGCGAGCATCAGGTTGCTGAACAGGAGGCCATAGAGCGTGGCGAGCACGGCCATCGAGATCGTCGTGGCATAGTCGGCGCTCGAGACACCCGAGGGCGGCAATTGGGTGAGCGACAGCAGCGTACCGGCCAAGCCGAACACCGGCGCCAGTTCCGCGGCTTGCGCGAAGGTGCGGACCGGCACGTCGTTGTGCGCCCGGCGCCGCGCCTTGTGCTCCTCGTGCGCGGCGAGCAACGCGGCGACCGAGCGGCGACGGATCAGCGTGCCGGTCACCTCGTCGAACTCGCGGTCGCCGAATGCGTGAGGGGCGGCGCGCAGGATGCCGTCGCGCTGGATCTCCTGGATCTGCACGGCCAGCTCGGCGCGCACGCCGTCGGCGTCGAAGCGGCTGTCGCCGATCGTGCCGACCGCGCGCACTGCCGAAACGCAATCGCGCCAACCGCAGCGCAGCACCGTCGCGAGCATGGTGCCGCCGAAAACGATGAGCGCGGCGGGGCCGTCCAGCAAGGTCACAAAGTTCATCGGATACTCCTGAACACCAGAACGGCGGCAACGCCCAAATTTCAGGGTGGGCGGCCAAACTTTGCCGCATCCGGCAAGAAGCTGCCTGCCGGTTAGCCTGCCGAGCGGAGAAACACGGGTTTCCGGCATTTGGCACGGTCGTTGCAATGACAGGCGCACAACGCAAACGGAGCGCCCTTATGAGCGGTTCATCGATGGAAAACAGCCTGTTCGGCATCCACGCCGCCGCGCTCGAGCTGCGCTCGCAGCGCATGGGCCTGCTGACGTCGAACATCGCCAATGCCGCGACGCCCGGCTACAAGGCGCGCGACATCGACTTCGCCGCCGCGCTCAAGGCGCGCACAAGCGGCATGAGCCAGGACCAGGCGATCGCCGGCGCCACGCTCTACCGCGTGCCGGTCATGCCCTCGCTCGACGGCAACACGGTCGAGCTCGGCAACGAGCAGGTCGCCTTCTCCGAGAACGCGGTCGGCTATTCGGCCACGCTGTCCTTCATCAGCGGCCGCGTGAACACCATCACGCGCGCGATCAAGGGAGAGTGAGCATGTCCACTTCCAACTCCGGCCAGATGACGCTCTTCGCCCTCGCCCAGCGCGGCATGTCGGCGCAGATGGTGCGGATGAATGCCGCCGCCTCGAACCTCGCCAACGCGGGGTCGGTCTCGGCCACCGAGGAAGGCGCTTACAAGCCGATCCGCCCGGTCTTCGCCGAGCAGCTCGACCAGGCGACCGGCCTGTCGAGCGTGCGCGTGGGCGGCATGTACAAGAGCCAGCAGGCCGCGATCCGCGAACACAACCCGGGCCATCCCCTCGCCGACGAGAACGGCGACGTGTGGACCGCCCCCGTCGACGAGAACGCCGAGATGGTCGAGATGCTCGACAGCTCGCGCCAGTACCAGAACCTGGTGGAAGCCCTCTCCACCGCCAAGCAACTCATGCTAGACACGATGAGGCTGAAATGAGCGCTTTCGACGTCGCCAACACGTCCGCCACCCAGCAGACGACCGCCCAGGCCAAGACCGGCCAGCCCAGGACCGGCTTCGCCGCGCTCGGCCAGGGGGATTTCCTCCGCCTGCTGACCGCGCAGATGTCGGTGCAGGATCCGTTCGATCCGGTCGATAACAAGGAGATGCTCGCGCAGATGGCGCAGTTCTCCCAGCTCGCCGGCGTCAACGACGTCAACACCAGCGTCAGCGACGTCAACGCCACGCTGAAGGGCATCTCCGACAAGCTCGACGCCGTGCTCGCCGCGCAGGCCGCTTCGCAGACGCCCACCGCCTGATCCTCGAAACCCACCTGATTTCCTAAGGGGAGAATACCCATGTCGTTCTACATCTCGCTCAACGGCCTGAAGAACTCGCAGACCGAGCTGGGCGTCATCGCCCACAACATCGCCAACGTGGAAACCACGGGCTTCAAGAAGAGCAACGTCCAGTTCGCCGACATCGTCGCCGGCTCGGCTTACACCAACCCGAAGATGGTCCAGGGCATCGGCGCCTCGGTCGAAGCGATCCAGCAGAACTTCTCTGTCGGCCCGCTCGAGCAGACCGGCTCGGCGCTCGATCTGGCGATCAAGGGCGACGGCTTCTTCTCGACCAAGAACGGCGTGAGCGGCCAGACCTTCTACACCCGTAACGGCGGCTTCCAGGTCGATGACAGCGGCTACGTCAACGACGGGTCGGACAACCGCCTGCAGGTCTATCCGACCAATCCGACGACCGGCGCCGTCACCTCGACCACGCCGATCGACTGCCAGCTGCCCGCGCAGAACACCGCGACGCCGCCGGCCGACTTCGCGGGGGTCACCGTCAAGGAAGACGGCAACGTCATCGCCTCCTACGCCGACGGCTCGAACATGATCGTGGGCAAGGTCGCGCTGGCCAACTTCATCTCGCCGACGGGGCTGCTCCAGGTCGGCTCGTCGAACTGGCAGCAGACCGGCCTGTCGGGCGCGCCGAAGCTGGGCGAGCCGGGCGACGGCCAGTTCGGCGGCCTGCTCTCGGGCCAGCTCGAGCGCTCGAACGTGGACATCGCCGACGAGCTCGTCGGCCTGATCACCGCGCAGCGCAACTTCCAGGCCAACGCCAAGGCGATCGACACTGCGACCCAGATCTCGCAGACGGTCATCAACCTGCGGACCTGATAAGTCATGGACCGCCTGATCTACACCGCCATGTCGGGCATGACGGACTCGATGGTCCGTCAGCGGGTGATCGCCAGCAATATGGCGAACGCCCAGACCGTCGGCTTCCGCGCCGAGATGCTCTACTCGACGCCCGTCACGCTGAAGGGCCCGAGCCTGGAAGCGCGGGCGATGACCGAGGGCGAAGTGCGCGGCGCCGACATGAGCGCGGGGTCGATCACGCAGACCGGCCGCCCGCTGGACATCGCCCTCGAAGGCGATGCCCTGCTGGCGGTGCAGGCGCAGGACGGGACCGAGGCCTATACCCGGCGGGGGGATCTCTCGATCTCCCCGACCGGCGTGCTCCAGAACGGCGACGGCCGGCCGGTGATCGGCGCCTCGGGCCCGATCACCCTGCCGCTGGGCGCAGACGCGATGATCTCCAACGACGGCGCGGTGCTGGTGCGCGATCCCGCGGCACCCGACGCGCCGCCGACCGAGATCGACCGGCTCAAGCTGGCCAGCCCCAAGGGTAGCCAGATCATGAAGGACGTCGACGGCCTGTTCCGCGTGAGCGGCGGCGGCGTGCTGCCGGACGACGAGACCGCCAAGGTCGTTTCGGGCGCGCTCGAGCAATCGAACGTCAAGCCCACCGAAATCATCGTGCAGATGATCGAGGCCCAGCGCCTCTTCGACATCCGCACCAAGCTCATCTCCACCGCCCGCGACGTCGACGAAAGCGGCGCGTCGCTGATGCGCCTCTGACCCTTTAGAACCGGAGCCAGCCCATGCCCACTTCCGCCCTTCACGTCGCCCGCACCGGCCTGGAAGCCCAGGACGCGCGGATGCGCGTCATCGCCAACAACCTGGCGAACGTCGGCACCACCGGCTACAAGCGCGACCGGGCCAACTTCGCGACGCTGGCCTACCAGGACGCGCGTATCGCCGGCCAGCAGTCTTCCGCCGAGACCGCCTATGCCACCGGGCTCAACCTCGGCACCGGCGTCGGCATCCAGTCGACGACGCGGATCGACACGCAGGGCACGCTCAACACCACCGGCAACGGCCTCGACCTCGCGCTCGACGGCGACGGCTATTTCCAGGTGCAGATGCCCGGCGGCCAGACCGCCTATACCCGCGCCGGCAACTTCTCGCGCTCGCCCGAGGGCCTGCTGGTCACGGCGCAGGGCTACCCAGTGCAGCCGGCGGTGACGATCCCCGAAGGCGCGACATCGATCGTCGTGTCGAACGACGGGACCGTCTCGGCCAAAGTCGCGGGCAGCACCGAGGCGACCGAACTCGGCCAGATCACGATCGCCAGCTTCGCCAACCCGGCGGGCCTCCAGTCGCTGGGCGACAACTTCCTGCAGGAGACGAGCGCCAGCGGCACCGCCCAGGTCGGCCTGGCCGGCCAGGACGGCCGCGGCAACATCCGCCAGGGCATGCTCGAAGCATCGAACGTCAACATCGTCGAGGAAATGGTCGACATGATCGAATGCCAGCGCGCCTACGAGATCAATTCGAAGATGATCTCGGCGGTCGACGAGATGCTGCGCAACGCGAACCAGACGCTGTGATCGCCATGAACCGCTTCGCCCTTCCGTTCGTCGTCCTGGCGCTGATCGCCAGCCCCGCGCTCGCCAAGCAGCCGCCGCAAGGCTTCGCCCCGGCGCTGCCGATGGCGCCGGCGCCGCGTGCCGCCGACGGCTCGATCTTCAACGTCAACGCCGGCTACGCGGGCCTCGTCACGGGCACCCGCGCCCACCAGGTCGGCGATCCGCTGACGATCCTGCTGGTCGAACGCACGACCACCGCCAAGACCGTGTCGATGAAGACCGACCGCGACGGCGGCGCCTCGATCACCCCGCCGACCGCCGGTCCGCTCAACTTCCTCAACCCCGACTCGCTTAAAGCTTCGAGCCAATCGTCGTTCAAGGGCGGGGGAAATACGTCCCAGACGAGTTCGCTGGCCGGTGAGGTCGGCGTCACGATCGCCGAAGTGCGGCCCAACGGCACCGCCCTGGTCCGTGGAGAAAAGCGGATGCTGCTGAACCACGGCTACGAATGGGTGCAGGTCTCCGGCATCGTCCGCCTGTCCGACATCGACGAAGACAACCGCATCCTGTCGAGCCGCGTGGCCAACGCGCGCATGGAATACACCGGCAACGGCTCGTTCCAGCGCTCGGGCCGCGAAGGCTGGCTCGGCCGGTTCTTCAGCCTGATCAGCCCGTTCTGAGGATCTGAGATCATGCGCCGCTTGCTTCTGCCCATTCTCGCCGCGCTCGCCGCGCTGTCGCCCGTCGCCGCCCATGCCGAGCGCGTGCGCGACCTCGGCGCGTTCCAGGGCGTGCGCACCAACCAGCTCACCGGCTACGGCATCGTCGTCGGCCTGGCGGGCACCGGCGACGACAACCTCGAATACACGACGCAGGCGATGCGCGGCGCTTCGGGCCGGCTCGGCCTGCAACTGCCGCCCGGCGTCTCGCCCGGCCTGAAGAACGCGGCGGCGGTGATCGTCACCGCCGACCTGCCGGCCTTCTCGAAGCCCGGCCAGCGCATCGACATCACCGTCTCGACCATCGGCAAGGCCAAGTCCTTGCGTGGCGGCACGCTGGTGCTCACCCCGCTGCAGGGCGCCGATGGCCAGATCTACGCGATGGCGCAGGGCAACCTCGCGGTCGGCGGGCTCGGCATCTCGGCCAAGGACGGCAGCCAGGTCACGGTCAACGTACCGACGGTGGGCCGCATCGCCGAGGGCGCCACGGTCGAGCGCGCGGTCGCCACGGGCTTCGATGCCGGCGAGGTGCTGCGCTACAACCTGTTCAACGCCGACTTCCTCACCGCGCAGCGGATCCGCGACGCGGTCAACCGTCGCTTTCCCGGCACCGCCAGCATCGAGGATGGTATCACGCTGGCGCTGCGCCTGCCGATGGGCGCCGACACGCGCGGCAGCATGATGGCGGCGATCGAGATGATCGAGGTGACCCCGGCCGAAACCCCGGCCCGCGTCATCGTCAACAGCCGCACCGGCACCGTCGTGATCAACAGCGCCGTGCGCCTGTCGCCCGCGGCGATCAGCCACGGCAAGCTGACCGTGCGGATCGACGAGAACCCCACCGTCAGCCAGCCCGCGCCGTTCAGCAAGGGCCGCACCACGGTGCAGGAAAACAGCGACATCTCGGTCCGGGAAGAAGGCGGCGACCACGTCGCGCTGTTCCGCGGCGGCGCCTCGCTGTCGAAGATCGTCGATGCGCTCAACGTGCTCGGCGTCAGCCCCTCCGACCTCGTGGCGATCCTCGAGGCGCTGAAGCAGGCCGGCGCGCTCAAGGCGGAGATGGTGGTGATATGACCCCGCTCTCGAACAGCATCCTCTCGGCCAGCGCCACACCCGGCGCTCCCTCGCCCGCCACCAGCGGCAGCCGCGAGCAGCTCGCCAAGGCGGCCAAGGACTTCGAGGCGATCTTCGTGCGCCAGATGTTGTCCTCCGCCCGCAAGGCCAGCGCCGGGCTCGGCGAGGACCTGTTCGGCAACGACGCCACCGAGACCTTCCGCGACATGCAGGACAGCCGCCTGGCCGACACGATGGCGCAGAGCGGCGCGATCGGCCTCGCCAAGCAGATCGAGGCCCACCTCGCCCGGTTCGCCGGCGGCGATGCCAATCCGGGCACGGGTGCCCCTCAGGACAAGGCTGCGAGCTAAGACATGGCCTCCGACCTTCTCTCGATCGCCAAGAGCGGCACCCGCGCCGCCCGCGTCGCGCTCGACATCACCGCGCAGAACATCGCCAACGCCTCGACCGAGGGCTACGTCCGCCGCAGCGTCGCGCTGGAGGAAGTCACCTCGACGGGCGGCATCGGCCGCCAGGGCGAGGTCTCGGTCTCGGGCGTCCGGCTCGACCGCGTGATCCGCAACGCCGACTTGTTCCGTCAGTCCGAAGTGCGTCGCACCGGCAGCGATTCCGCGCGCGCCAACGCTGAGGTGGCCGGGCTGGAAAACATCGAGGCGGCGATCGAAGGCGCCGACATCTATCCGGCGATCGTCCGCTTCGAGGGGACGCTGCAACAGCTCTCTGCCGATCCGACCAACAATTCGCTGCGCGCCTCGGTGGTCGAGGAAGCGCGGACGCTGGCGCGCAGCTTCAACATCGGCTCGCAAGCGCTCGATTCGGCGCGCGACGGCATGCATTTCGAAGCCGACGCCAGCGTCGAGCAGGTCAACCAGCTCGCGCAGGAGCTCGGGCGGGTCAACTTGCGCCTCGCCCGCGCGTCGGACGCCAGCAGCGACCAGACCGCGCTGCTCGACCAGCGCGATTCGCTGCTCAAGAAGCTGAGCGAGCACACCGACGTCACCACCACCTTCGCCGTGGACGACACCGTCGAAGTCCGCATCGGCGGCGCCACCGGGCCGGTGCTCGTCTCCGGCGGCAGCGCCTCGACTTTGGCGATGACCAAGGCGGCGAACGGCACGCTCTCGTTCACGCTGGGCGGCGCCGCCGTCTCGCCGACCGGCGGCGCGCTGGCCGGCAAGGCGCTGGCGCTGACCAAGCTCGCCGACACGCGCAGCCGCATCGATGCGGTGGCGAACAGCGTCATCGTCACGGTCAACGCCGCGCAGGCCGCCGGCATCGGGCTCGACGGCAGCGCCGGCCAGCCGATGTTCTCGGGCACCGGCGCCGGCAGCATGACGCTGACGCTGTCTAACGGCGCGGGCATCGCCACCGCCCCCGCCGGCGCCGGCGCCAACAGCCGCGACGGCGGCAATCTCGAGGCGCTGCGCAACGCGCTCGCCGCCGCCGATCCGGCCGGCATGGCCGACGCGGCGATCTTCGACATTTCCAGCACCGTCGCCGGCCGTTCGATCAGCCGCGACGCGCTCCAGACCATCGCCGACAACGCCAACGTCGCCCTGCAGGCGCAGGCGGGCGTGGATCTCGATCAGGAGGCGGTCAACCTGATCCGCTTCCAGCAGGCGTTCCAGGCATCGGGCCGGGTCATGCAGATCGCATCGAACCTGTTCGACACGCTGATAGGCATCAAGTGAGATAGACGATGGCGATTATCGGGACCAGCACCAGCGCCTTCTACGAACGGGCTTCGCTCGGCATCAACAGCTTGCGCAAGCAAGGCGAGGCGCTGCAGACGCAGATCGGCAGCGGCAGCAAGTTCGCGCGCTCGTCTGACAATCCGGTCGTCGCCTCGCGGCTGCGCTCGCTGTCGCGCGCCGATTCGCTGTCGCAAGTGGACCTCGCCAACGCCAACCGCGCCAGTTCCGACCTCAGCCTGACCGATGCGGCGCTGCAGTCGTTCTCGGACTACATCATCCGCGCCAAGGAGATCGCCACCCAGGCGGCCACGGGCACGATCAGCGCCAGCCAGCGCGCCGGCCTCGCGGTCGAGCTCAAGCAGATGGAGGGCAACCTCATGGCGCTGGCCAACAGCCGCGACAGCTCGGGCCATGCGCTGTTCGGCGGCGAATCCGGCGGCGACGCCTATGAGCGCGATCCCTCGGGCGCGGCGGTTTACATCGGCACGGCGAGCACCGGCGAACTGTCGCTCGGCGAAGGCCAGACCGTCACGCGCGGGGTCACCGGGCCCGAGTTCCTCAACTTCGACGACCACGCCGGCAACCCTACGGACCTGCTCGCCCTGGTCCGCGGCCTGGGCGACGCGCTGCAGGGCGGCGTGCCCGATCCGGCGGGCGCCGCGCGCAACGCGATCGATTCGCTCGGCAACGCGCTCGACGCGGTCAACACGTCGCACACCATCGTCGGCTCGCGGCTCGCCTGGATCGACATGACCATCACCCAGCGCCAGAACCTGGGCGAGCTGCGCGCGCAGGAAGAGACCGACATCGGCGGGGCCGATCCGGCGACGACGATGGTCCAGCTCCAGCAGCTGATGACCGTGCTCGAAGCCAGCCAGGCGAGCTTCGTCAAGCTCGCCAATCTTTCGCTATTCAACATGATCAACTGAAACGACGGCCGCGCCTGCCGTTCTTTTGGTTAATTCCGCGCTCCAGGGGGTTTTGAATGTTCGCCATCATCGGCATCGTGATCCTGCTCGTCATGGTCTTCGGCGGGTTCGCCATCACCGGCGGCGCGCTCGGTCCGGTGATGCATGCCATCCCGCACGAGATGCTGATCATCGGCGGCGCCGCCATCGGCGCGCTCGTCACCGGCAACTCGATGCACGAGCTCAAGGCGCTGGGCAGCTGCTTCGGCCGCATCATGAAGGGTCCGAAGCACACCAAGCAGGATCACATCGACGTCATCGCGCTGACCACCAAGCTGATGAAGCTGCTGCGCAGCGAAGGCCCGGTGGCGCTCGAGACCCATGTGACCGAGCCCGAGAACTCGCCGATCTTCGCCGAATATCCGCGCATCCTGGCGAACAAGCCGCTGGTCCACCTGGTCTGCGACACGCTGACCCTGATCGTCGTCTCCTCGGGCACGCTCGAGGTGCACGCGGTCGAGGAGGTCATGGACAACGCGATGAAGACCCACTTCCACGAGATGGCCGAGCCACAGCACACGCTGCAGAGCCTGGCTGACGCGCTGCCGGCGCTCGGCATCGTCGCGGCGGTGCTCGGCGTGGTGAAGACGATGGGCTCGATCGACCAGCCGCCGAGCGTTCTGGGCGGCATGATCGGCTCGGCGCTCGTCGGCACCTTCATGGGCGTGCTGCTCGCCTACGGCATCGTCGCGCCGCTCGCCTCGCGGCTCAAGCAGGTCAACGACCAGGACGAGCAGATCTTCCACGCCGTCAAGCAGGTGGTCATCGCCTCGCTCCACGGCTGGCCGCAACCGCTGGTGGTCGAGAGCGCGCGTTCGGGCCTGGGCCACGCCTTCCGGCCGGGCCTGTCCGAGCTGCTCGACGCGCTGCGGGGCGCCCGGTAAATGGCCGGCGCCGCCAACAACAAGCGCGGCAAGAACGAGCCGCCGCCGCCGATCATCGTCAAGAAGGTCACCATCGTCGAGGGCGGCCACCACGGCGGCGCCTGGAAGGTGGCCTATGCCGACTTCGTGACCGCGATGATGGCGTTCTTCCTGCTGCTTTGGCTGCTGGGCGCCACCACCGAGAAACAGCGCAAGGGCCTGGCCGACTACTTCACGCCGACGCTGGTCAAGATGAAGCAGGAAAGCGCGGGCGCCAACGGACTGCTTGGCGGATCCTCGATCGTCGATGCCGATTCCTACCCGCACCGCGCTGGCCAGACCGGCACGCGCTCGCTCACAATCCCGCGCGACGCCACCGGCGGGCCGAAGGAAGGCGGCGCCGCTGTCCGCCGCATCCAACGGATGAACGAAACGCTGGAGAAGAAGCTGCAGGCCAGTCCGCAGCTCGCCCGCCTGGCCAAGCAGGTGCGGATGGTCGACACCACCGAAGGCACGCGCATCGACCTGGTCGATGACGCCGACTTCTCGATGTTCAGCCTCGGCACGACGATGCTGACGCCCGAGGCGACCGCCTTGCTGAAGGCGATCGCGCAGACCGTCGCGCCCGAGGGCGCCGGCCTGACGATCCGCGGCCACACCGACGCGCTGCCCTGGCGCTCGGGCGGCGCGAACAACTGGTCGCTCTCAGCCGGCCGCGCCGAGGCGACCCGCCAGCAACTGATGCGCGCCGGCATCGGCGAAGCCCGCTTCCGCCGCATCGAAGGCGTCGCCGACCGCGAACTGCTGGTCAAGGACAACCCCCAGGACCCGCGCAACCGGCGCATCTCGATCGTCGTGATGAACTGAACGGCATTCCCGCGTGAGCGGGGACGCCGGGCTCGCCACTCACGGC
>DASVMK010000180.1:0-6908 GCA_036384395.1 Novosphingobium sp. | reverse complement strand
GCCGGCGCCGACGCCGCGGACGCGCTCGCCGTGGCCATCGCGCACGCGCATATGGCTGGTGTACAAGGTGCTTCCGTGCCATCGCGGCGGCCATGATCGCCAAACTCACCGGCATTCTCGACGACAGCGGCGCCGACTGGGCGGTGATCGACGTCGCGGGCGTCGGCTATCTCGTCCACTGCTCGGCCAAGACGCTCGCCGCGCTCGGCATCCGCGGCGACGGCGTGACGGTGCACACCGAATTGCAGGTCAGCGAGAACGACATGCGCCTGATCGGCTTCGCCAGCGGCGCCGAGCGCGAATGGTTTCGCCTCCTGACCGGCGTGCAGGGCGTCGGCTCGAAGATGGCGCTGGCGGTGCTCTCTGCGCTGTCGATCGAGGACCTGCAGCGCGCCTGCGCCCAGGGCGACGCCGCGAGCGTGGCGCGGGCGCAGGGCGTCGGGCCTAAGCTCGCGGGCCGCATCGTCAACGAGCTGAAGGACAAGGCGGGCGCGCTGCCGGCGGGTGTGAGCGGCGCCGCGCAAGTCGCGGTCGCCGCGGCGGATGCCGGCGGCGACGCGGTGTCGGCGCTTCAGAACCTGGGCTTCAAGCCGGCGGTCGCCGCCTCCGCGGTCGCCCATGCGCTCGCCGAGCTCGGCGCGGACGCCGGCCTCAACGACCTCGTGCGGATCGCCTTGCGCCGCGCCGCGGGCTGAACGCGATTTCCTGTCCGCCCCCGGTTTGGGGGTGCGGGAACGTAGCCGTCGACCGTCGTTCGTCCCAATATGATCCAAATCGGGCCGCGAAAGGCTTTTCGAGCGATTTCTAGGCTTTGCCCGAATCGCAAATCTTGCTAATGAATGAACGGGCTCGTCATATAAGGCATCGCACTGTCGCGAAACGGGACGCCTCGGGTGTTTCGTCGCTGGTACTCTGCGGGGCGCATAATCTTCCTTATTTTCCGCAGACCCAAGTCCAAGGGGAAGACGTCATGATGAAGCCGCTTGTGGTAGCCGCGGCTGCCGTATTCACCGTCTCACCGGCGCTCGCGGCGCCGACGCTGAACACCGTCAGCGTCTACGCGGACAAGTATGTCGATGTGGCCGGGGGTTTCTACGGCGATGTCGTGTACGGCACCACGTTCTCCAGCGCTCCGCCCACCGGCACTTACTCCACCTTGGCTCAGACCACGCCCGCCGAGCGCGCCGCGCTGACGCAGCAGGCGAAGGATCTCTCGGCCTTTTACAAGGGTCTGCCCGGGACGCCTTTTTCGGTGGGCTACACCGGACCTGGCATCACGTCGTTCGACTGGACGCTTACCGGCATCGTCGGCGACAACGTCGTGAACCTGACGCCCGCGCAGATCGGCGATATCGAGACGCTGTTGCGGGTCAACCCCGTCGGCATCACGCAGTTGATCTTCAACATCCCGGGCATGGATGTCGATGCCGCGCTGTTCGAACTGATGCTGCCTTCGGGCCTGACTTCGGACAAGGTGCTGTTCAACTTCTATGAAGCGACCGAAGTCGGGGGCACCGGCAAGACGATTCACGGATCGATCCTGGCGCCCTATGCCCACGTCAGCATTTCCGGCCTGACCGTTGACGGTGTCGTGATTTCCGATCAGTTCAGCGCGGCCAATGTCAATGTGCTCGGCCAGGGCTTCAACTTCGGGCCGCCGCCGGCGGTTCCGGAACCCGCCACCTGGGCGCTGCTGATCCTGGGCTTCGGCGTGGTCGGCCATGCGATGCGCCGTCGTCGCTCGATCGCCAAGCCAGCGCTCGCGGCCTGATCCTGACGACATTGCGGACCGTCCGCTTGCGCGGGCGGTCCGCACGTCTGACGCTTCCACTATCGCAGCAGGCGGTTGTCGCATCGGGCTCGGGGCTGTGCCATAGAGGCGCCGCATGACCGAGCCCGATCGCATTTTGGCCCCAGACCGTATGGTGGATGGCGCCCGCCAGACCGAAGATCCCGACGCCGCTCTGCGACCCAAGACGCTCGCCGAGTTCGTCGGGCAGGCGGGGGCCAAGGACAACTTGCGGGTCTTCATCGAATCGGCGCGCTCGCGGCGCGAGGCGATGGACCATGTGCTGTTCTTCGGCCCGCCCGGCCTCGGCAAGACCACGCTGGCGCAGATCGTCGCGCGCGAGCTCGGCGTCGGCTTTCGCGCCACCTCCGGCCCGGTGATCGGCAAGCCGGGCGATCTCGCCGCGCTGCTGACCAACCTCGAGGAAGGCGATGTCCTCTTCATCGACGAGATCCACCGGCTCAACCCGGTGGTCGAGGAAGTGCTCTACCCGGCGATGGAGGACCGCGCGCTCGACCTGATCATAGGCGAGGGGCCTTCGGCGCGCTCGGTGCGGATCGACTTGCCGCCCTTCACCCTGGTCGGTGCGACCACCCGCCAGGGGCTTCTGACCACGCCGCTGCGCGATCGCTTCGGCATCCCGGTGCGGCTGAGCTTCTACACCGTCGAGGAGCTGGAGCGGGTCGTCGTGCGCGGTGCGGCGCTGCTCGGGCTGGGGATGGACCCCGAAGGCGCGCGCGAGATCGCCCGGCGTGCGCGCGGTACCCCGCGAGTCGCGGGCCGGCTGATGCGACGGGTGCGCGATTTTGCGCATGTCGCCGGCGATTCGCAGGTGACCCGCGCGCTGGCCGATGACGCGCTGACCCGCCTCGAGGTCGATTCGCTGGGCCTCGACGCGCAGGATCGGCGCTACCTGCACATGATCGCCGATATCTACAGAGGCGGTCCGGTCGGGGTGGAAACGCTGGCCGCCGGCCTGTCCGAGCCGCGCGACACGATCGAGGAGGTGATCGAGCCTTACCTGATCCAGCTCGGTCTCGTTGCGCGCACCGCGCGCGGCCGCTGCCTCAACGATCGCGGCTGGCGGCATCTGGGACTCGCGCCGCCGACCGCCGGGCAGGAAGGGCTGTTCGACCGCGTTCCCGACGAAGACGATTAAGTCCTTGTCCATTATTCGGTGTCATTCCGGGACGGTCGCCCGGAGAGTCCCGAATTTGGGGCAGAATTCTCTGTGTGGGACGGGCGATTCTAGGTTAACACCATTGCTGGTAGGGCCAGTCTGCGTGTTTTCTCTTAACACGGGCTGAGCCGGAACGGACCCTTTCGCACCGGCGGCCAACAGGGAACAAAGAGAGCAACGTCTATGTCGGTTCGGATGGCCCTAGCGAAACTCTCCGCTTTCGCGGCGAGCGGTGCGCTCATCGGCGGTGGTGCGGTTCACGTCGCGGAAGCGCCGGCCGCCCAGGTGCGGTATGCCAAGCAGGCGAAGCAGGCGAAGCCGGCCCGGCGACCCGTCGTCCGCGCCGCGCCGCGCAAGACCCATCGCATCCGCCGCGTGGTGGAACGCACGACGACGTGCGCCCCGCAGGAAGCGGCGCCGATCCCATTGCCCGCGCCCTACATTCCGCCCCCGCCGATGATGAGCTCGTCGGGTGTCGGCGGCCCGGTCGTGATCGGCGGCGGTCCGATCGGCGGTTTCGGCGGCGGTTTCTTCGGCGGCTTCTTCGGCGGCGGCAGCTCGGGCGGCGGCAGCGTGGTGGTCTCCTCGACCAGCACCGGCTCCACCTCGACCTCGGGCGGCTCGACTTCCACGTCGTCGGGCGGCAGCTCCACCTCCACCGGCGGCAGCTCGACCTCGTCGTCGACCGGCGGCATCTCGACCTCCACATCGACCAGCTCGGGCAACGTCTCGACCTCGACGGGCGGGGTTTCCACCTCGACCTCGACGAGTTCGGGCAATGTCTCGACTTCGTCCGGCAATGTCTCGACTTCGTCCGGCAACGTCTCGACCAGCTCGGGCAACGTCTCGACCAGCTCGGGCAACGTGTCCACGAGTTCGGGGAACGTTTCGACCTCTTCGGGGAACGTGTCCACCAGCTCGGGCAACGTCACCTCGTCGAGCAGCTCGTCGTCGTCTTCGTCGAGCTCCAGCTCGTCGTCCACGAGTTCGTCCACCAGCAGTTCCACCAGCAGTTCCACCAGCTCCTCGACCTCGTCGAGCACCTCGTCCTCGACGAGCAGCGGCGGCACCACCAGCACCTCGGGCGGGCACGAAGTGCCGGCGCCGCCGATGCTGATCCTGTTCGGCGCCGCCGCCGCGGCGGTGATCGGCCGCCGCCGGCTCGCCCGCAAGGCCTGACGCAACGCTTACGCCCGGCCGCGCAGCCGGGCACCGGGGGGGAAGGGCGGCCTTGGGGCCGCCCTTTTTCCGTTTGTGCAAAGCCCTCTCAGCGCAAGGCCCCCGCAGGGCGGCGGCCGGGCAAGAAAAAAGCCCCACCGGATGCAATCCCGTGGGGCCTCTTTCTGTCGCGGCGATTGCCGCGCGCGCCTGGCGTCAGGCGGCGAGCTTGCGCAGCACGTACTGCAGGATGCCGCCGTTCATGAAGTACTCGACCTCGTTGGCGGTATCGATTCGGCAGAGCGCGGTGAAGGTGAAGGTGCTGCCGTCCTTGCGGGTCACTTCCACTTCCACGTCCTGGCGCGGCTTGAGGCTGGCCACGCCCTTGATGGTGAAGCTGTCGTCGCCGGTCAGCTTCAGCGACAGGCGGGTGTCGCCGTCCTTGAACTGCAGCGGCAGCACGCCCATGCCGACGAGGTTCGAGCGGTGGATGCGCTCGAAGCTCTCGACGATGACCGCGCGCACGCCCAGCAGATTGGTGCCCTTCGCCGCCCAGTCGCGCGACGAGCCAGTGCCGTATTCCTTGCCGGCGACCACGACCATCGGCGTGCCTTGCGCCTTGTGCTTCATCGCCACGTCGTAGATCGGCAGCACTTCCTCACCGAAGCGGCTCATGCCGCCCTCGATGCCGGGCACCATCTCGTTGCGGATGCGGATGTTGGCGAAAGTGCCGCGCATCATCACTTCGTGGTGGCCGCGGCGCGCGCCGTAGGAGTTGAAGTCCGCCTTGGCGACCTGATGCTCCATCAGCCACGCGCCGGCGGGGCTGTCGGCCTTGATGTTTCCCGCGGGCGAGATGTGGTCGGTGGTGATCGAATCGCCGAGGATGGCGAGCGGCTTGGCGCCCAAGATGTCCTGCACCGGGGCCGGCGTCATGCTCATGCCCTCGAAGTAGGGCGGGTTGGCGACGTAAGTCGAGCCGGCGCGCCACTGGTAGGTTTCCGAGCCGGTGACGTCGATCGCCTGCCAGTGCTTGTCGCCCTTGTACACGTCGGCATAGCGCGCGCGGAACATCTCGCGGTCCATGCAGCCGGCCATCGTGCTGGCGACTTCCTGGTTGGTCGGCCAGATGTCCTTGAGGAACACATCCTGGCCGTCAGCGCCGGTGCCGATCGGCGTGTTGACGAAATCCTCGGTGACGGTGCCCTTCAGCGCGTAGGCGACGACCAGCGGCGGGCTCGCGAGGAAGTTGGCGCGCACGTCGGGGCTGACGCGGCCTTCGAAGTTGCGGTTGCCCGAGATGACCGAGGCGGCGACGATGTTGTTGCCGTTGATCGCCGCGGAGATCGGCTCGGCCAGCGGGCCGGAGTTGCCGATGCAGGTGGTGCAGCCATAGCCGACGAGGTTGAAGCCGACCGCGTCGAGATGCTCCTGCAACCCGGCCCGCTCGAGGTAGTCGGTGACGACCTGCGATCCCGGCGCGAGCGAGGTCTTGACCCAGGGCTTGGGCTTCAGGCCCTTCTCGTTGGCCTTCTTGGCGACGAGGCCGGCGGCGACGAGGACGCTCGGGTTTGAGGTATTGGTGCAGCTGGTGATGGCGGCGATCACCACGTCACCGTCGCCGATGTCGTGCGCCTTGCCGTCCACCGCCACGCGCGTGGCTTCCTTCTTATACACGTTGGCCATGTCGGCGTTGAACACGTTGTCGACCTCGGTGAGGTTGACCTTGTCCTGCGGGCGCTTGGGGCCGGCGAGCGACGGCACGACGGTGCCCATGTCGAGCTCGAGCGTGCTGGAGAACACCGGGTCGGCGGCGCCCGGCTGGATCCAGAAACCCTGCTCCTTGGCATAGGCTTCGACCAGCGCGATCTGGCTTTCCTCGCGCCCGGTCAGGCGCAAGTAGTCAAGCGTCTTGTCGTCGATGCCGAAGAAGCCGCAAGTCGCGCCGTATTCGGGCGCCATGTTGGCCAGCGTCGCGCGGTCGGCGAGGCTGAGCGAGGCGAGGCCCGGGCCGTAGTATTCGACGAAGCGGCCGACCACGCCGTGCGCGCGCAGCATCTGGGTGCAGGTCAGCACGAGGTCGGTGGCGGTGACGCCTTCCTTGAGCTCGCCGGTCAGCTTGAAGCCGACGACCTCGGGGATCAGCATCGACACCGGCTGGCCGAGCATCGCCGCTTCGGCCTCGATGCCGCCGACGCCCCAGCCGAGCACGCCCAGGCCGTTGATCATCGTGGTATGGCTGTCGGTGCCGACGCAGGTGTCGGGATAGGCGATCGTCGCGCCGTTCTGGTCCTCGCTGGTCCATACGGTCTGCGCGATGTTCTCCAGGTTGACCTGGTGGCAAATGCCGGTGCCCGGGGGGACGGCGTAGAAGTTGGCGAGCGACTTCGAACCCCACTTGAGGAAGTCATAGCGCTCGAAATTGCGCTGGTACTCGATCTCGACGTTCTGCTCGAAGGCCTTGGGATGGCCGAACTCGTCGACCATGACCGAGTGGTCGATGACCAGGTTCACCGGCACCAGCGGGTTGATCTTGCTGGTGTCGCCGCCCAGGGCCGCGATGGCGTCGCGCATGGCGGCGAGGTCGACCACGCAGGGCACGCCGGTGAAGTCCTGCAGCAGCACGCGCGCCGGGCGGTACTGAATCTCGTTCTGCGATTCGGTGGGGTTCTTCTGCCAGTCGACCAGCGCCTGGATATCGCCGGTGGAAACGGTGAAGCCGCCGTCCTCGAAGCGCAGCAGGTTCTCCAGCAGCACCTTCATCGAGAACGGCAGGCGGGA
>DASVMK010000179.1:0-7564 GCA_036384395.1 Novosphingobium sp. | reverse complement strand
GCGCAATCGGCCGGGCAATTGAGATCCACCTTGCTGGCGCCCTCGCGGCACATGCCGATCAGCGTCAGCCCGTGCCCCCGCTTGAGATGCAGCAGGACGTCCAGATAGCCCAGCGGCCCCGCGCCGGAGGGCAGTTTCATCGAGAACGCCGTATCGACCGACTGGCTGGTGAACATCAGCGCAGCCAGCTGCGACGCCCCCGGATCGCGCGCGGCGCGCACCAGCAGGCCGGCGGCGATCGACGTGACGACCTCGATCCCCGGAAGCTGGCGGCGCACCAGTTCGGCCGCGTCTTCCTCCTGGAAATGGGCGACGATGTGCGCGCGCGGCGCGGCGCTGTGCGCGGCGAGCGTGGCAGCCAGCGTCTCGTCGTCGTCGGCGCCCCGGATCACCAGGGTCTGCGCCGTCGCCGCGCCCGCGCGGACATAGCTGGGCAGGTCGGAAAGCTGCTCGGCGATGACGAAGTCGACATTGTCCGGCATCGGATTCTGCGCCAGTCCCCGCGCCAGCAGGACGATTCGCGGCGCCTGCTGCTGGCCATCGCGAAGCAGGCCTTCGATCAGGCGCCGACTGCGCATGCCCTGCCAGCCGACGACGAGCGTGTGGCCCGACCGTTCCGAAAAGTCGCCGTGTCCTTGCAACCGCCGCCTCCAGAAACCGCTGATCGATGAAACCGCCTTGCCCAGAAACACCGTAAACAGCGCGATGGAGCCGGGCAAGACGACAAGCACGTTGGCCAGCCGCCCGGCTTCGCTCCCCGGGGACAAGTCGCCATATCCCACGGTGGTGGCGGTCGTCATGTAGAAGTATGCGAAAGTAATGGCGCTGTCCGTCAGCTTTACCTCGCCGGCCGTCAGGAATAAGCCGTAGGACAGCAGCGCGTGCGCCAAGAAACAAACGCCCAGAACCGTCCATGACAGCGTGGCAATAGCGACATAGACGCGCTGCCAGAGGCCGACGATGACCGGCATGTTCCCCCTTGTTTGGGCGCGTCCTGCGGGTAAGAAAGCAGGAGCGCACGCTGGTTATAGAGCACCCCTGCCAAGCGGCAAGCATATAGGAGATACGACGGATGAGCTCTGAATGGCCGGTGCCGCCGGGAGGCTGGGATGTCGCCAGCCTGACCAGCCTGTTCGCCTCCGATCCCGAGCAGCTCGGCGATGTCGACGTCAGCGTCGAACCGGGCAGCGACGTGCTGCGCATCACCCTCAAGGAACGCGGCGACCTCGACGTGCTGATGGTCGCGAGCGGCGAGCAGGTCCTGTGCAGCGTGCTGCTGACCGCCGCCGACGCCGTGCCGCAGCGCGCGCTGTTCGAACGGCGCGCGCTCTCGATGCACAAGCTCATTCCCCTGTCGAACTTCGGGATCACCCATTTCGATGGCGCCGAATGGTACGAACTGTTCGGCGCGCTGTCCGCGCGCTCGGACGCCGAGGCGCTGATCGAGGAAGTCGCGGTGCTGGCCGCCAACGCGGTGGACGCGGCCGAGTGGATCGGCGAATGGATCGTTGCGGAAGGAGAACCGGCATGAGCGTCTGGGGCAAGCTGTTCACGGCGATGCGCGGCGGCGCCCACGAGGCGGCCGAAGCGGTCGCCGACAGCCAGGCGATGCGCATCCTCGACCAGGAACTGCGCGACGCCGACAACGCCTTGCGCCAGGCGCGCAGCGATCTGGCCGGCATGATGGCGACCGCCAAGCGCATCGAAAAGCGCATCCAGGACAATCAGGCCAAGGAAGAGCGCGACATCCAGAGCGCGCGGGCCGCGATGGACGCCGGACGCGAGGATCTCGCTCGCGGCCTGGCCGAGCGCGTCGCCACGGTGCGCACCGAGCTCGTCCGCGACGAAGCCGATCACGCGAACATGCAGCAGCAGCAGCAAGTGATGCTCCGCACGGTCAAGGAGACCGAGCAGCGCATCGCGGCGATGAAGCGCGAGATCGAAAGCGTGAAGGCCACCGAATCGCTCCAGCGCGCGCAGAAGGCGATCGCCTCCTCGCACGCCGGCGTGAACTCGCGGCTGGGCAGCGCGGTGGGATCGCTCGAACGGATCCGCGAGCGTCAGGCGCAGCTCGGCGCGCGGCTCGAAGCGGGGGCCGAGATGGCGGCGATCGAATCGGGCGCCGACCTCGACCGCCAGCTGCTGGAGGCCGGCATCGGCGGCCGGACCAGCAGCACCGACGACATCCTCGCCGAGATCGCCGGCCCGCGCGAAATCAAGGCGCTCCCCTCCAAGTAGAGCGACGCGCAATGACTTCAGGAATTCGAGAAATGCTGGCGATCGATCCGGGTGCGACGTTCAAGGACAATCTTCAGCGGCTGGCGCCCGTCGATGATGTGCAGCGCATCGACCTCGTCGACGCGGCGGGCGCCGTGGTCGCCAGCATCGAGAATCAGCCGGGCAAGCAAGGATCGCTCGCCGTCTATCGCTATCTGAAAGAGAAGTTCGGCAGCTTGGATGCCAAGGCGGCCGAGCACGGCCTGGCCGTGTTCGCCGAGCACACCGCGGACGCTCGCAACCGTCCTGGCGCCCATCCCAATATCGACCGCCTGCTCGCGATCCTGGCAGGGGAACCGCCGCTGGACATCGCAGTCATCGCCGCCAACGGCTGATCGCGCACGCACGCGAACGGGGCATCCGTTCGCGGTTCGAAATCGGGGCCACGAAATTGGGGTGGGCCGAAACCCACCCCAAATCCTCACAAGCCGTCGAGGCCCTTGCTGACCATGATGTTCACCGCGACGCGGCGGTTCTGCGCCTTGCCTTCGACGGTGTTGTTGTCCGCCAACGGATCGGCTTCGGACATGCCCGTGGGGGTGAGCATGCGATAGGGCTTCCAGCCGCAGGTCTGCTGCAGGAAGTTGACGACGCGGCTGGCGCGCTTTTCGCTGAGCGTCTGGTTGAACTCGGCGCTGCCGGTCGAATCGGTGTAGCCCACCACCAGCAGCAGGGCGTTCTTCATCCCCTCGGCCTGGGTCGCCGCGGCGCAGAGGTCGGCCTTGGCCTGCTCCGACAGCACGGCCTTGCCGGTGTCGAAGTTCACGTTCGTCGTGCCCTTGATGTTGTACTGGTCGATGTCGGCCATCCGGCCGCGCAGCGCTTCGGTCGCGGCGGTCTGCTCGGCGAAGCCCTGCGCGGTGCCGTTATGGATCATCGACGCGGTGCGAAGGTCCTTGTTCTGCAGATTGATCCGGCTGGCCACCAGGCCGCCGCCGCCCTGCATCGTCTTGACGGTGACCGGCAGGCCGTTGAGCAGCGAGGTCGCCGCGAGGCGATCGCGATTGAGACCGAAGAAGCCCTTGCTGGCGCTGATCCGGGTCGCGTCGGTGATGGTGATGACGGTGCGGGTGCCGTCGGCGGCGGTGACCTGCATCCGGTCGCCGCTGCGCGCCGAGATGATGCCCTTCACCTCGGGGCCTTCGGTCATCGCCTCGGGCGGCGAGGTGTCGGACACGGTCGCCGTCAGGTCGGTGTCGGGCCCGCCCTGGGGCTGCGCGGACAGGCTGGCGGGCGCAGCGCCGGCCAGCATGGCAAGCACTAAGAGAACTCGTGGGCTCTTGGAAATGACATTCATTGCGATACTCCTTCAAACACGACCAGTCGGGCCTGCGTGATCGCAGCTTCTCGTCCGACCACCACCGCGCGGCGGCGTCTGCTGTCGGAACCCCCTCCATTAAGCTTCGTAAGGTGCGCGGCATCGCGCCGCACCTGAATGCCTTTGGACCTCCTGCCTGTTCAGATCGACCTTGCGGGCAGATGAACACTTCCCGCGGCACCCTCGGTTATACCGGTCGTTCGAGCGCCGCGTGCGACGAACCGATGCCGATCATGGCACAAACGTGGCGGGGAAGTCGGCCGAGAATTGCCTCCGTAGAATCGGGGGGTATCCGCCTCGAAAAGGCAAGATCCACCGGCTCGAGAAGTATAGTATTGAGTTATCGAGCGAATTTGAAATCCGCCTGTCTCCCTACCGGAAACCGCGCTCGGACGCCGTATCTGCACCCGATTTCGGCGAGATGGGGAGCGGTCTTGCGCAGCCGCGATCGGGCGGGAAGCGTGGACGCAAAGCCGGCGCGCGCCCACCGCATCGCTTGAGCGGGTCTCCGCAGACGATGTTAAGGTGATCGCCCTTCGCAAAATCACGAGACCCGCGCCCTCGGGAGCGCCGGTTTCTCACCGGGCTTGGTCAGTCGGAGATTTTCCGGACTGTCTGGTGCGGTCGAGATGCCGTTCGGAGAACGATTGTCGGCAGGATCGAATCCAGCTCCCTGGTCACCGCGCCGGTGATGTCCATTCCATTATTCCAGCCGTAGGACTGGTCCCGCTCCATGACGACGCTGCAACTCTGCCGCGTGATCGACCGGGCCAGGGCGTCTGCCAGTGCTCGGTCGACTTGTTGCTGAGCTTGTGTCTGCGCGGCGATGAAGTGGGCGTTCTGCTGCTGCTCGAGCATTTGCACCTGCTGGGCGAGCGCCGCCTGCTGCCGCTGGTATTCGATCGGCGCCGTGGCGTTCTGCCGCGCTTCCAGCGCGCGGCGCTGCCGGTCGAGGTCCAGCCGACGTCCGGCGAGTTCGCCGTTGAGTGCCGCTTGCATCTGCTGGAGCTGTGCCCGCATCGACTGACCCGCGCGCGATGCGGCGATGGCGCCGGTTCGCGACAGCAAGCACAGCCCGGTGATCGGCGGGCCGAAGGTCTGCGCGGACAGCGGGGCCGAGACGACGGCCAGCAGAGAGGCGACGATGAGACTGATGGTGCGCATATCGCCGCCTCTCGTCCATTCAGCTCGCGGCCGCAACCCGGTCGGCGCAGGCCTGGTCCTGCCAGACGATCTCGGAAACGGCCACGTTATAGCCGTCCGTTCGCTCGCCGCCGAAGCGGATCTCCATGCGGCAGCGCTGCGGGTCGGCGTGTCCCGGCGCGGGCGGGAAGAACAGGACGTAGTTCCACTTGCGGGTAATCCCCTCGCCGAAGTGCGGCGGGCCGACGAGGTTGTAGATGCTGAACTTGTCCACCCCGGGCGTGATCAGTCGTACGGCGGCCGGATTGACCCTGACGCCGAGCTTCTTGCCGTCCAGGGCGCGGTCGGAGAACTCGGCGGGATCCACTTTCGCGGTGTAGGCGGCGGCGGCGGGCGGCGCCTCCTCCGCCCGAGCCGGGATGGCGGCGAGCCCCAGGCCCGAGAGCAGCGAGAGTGCGATCAGTTTGGCGTTCATTGTGCCCTCCTAGTTGGTGATGAGGCTGAATGGATCAGAACTGGAAGCCGATGCCGGCGTTCGCCCCCGCGTGTTCCTGCGTGTCGTAGGTGGCGCCGAACTTGATGATGGTCCTGCCATCGTCCATCACCCGCGAGAGGCCGAGCGCGAAGGCGGACTGCCCCCGATAAGTGCCGGCCCCGAAGGCGAGCATGCCGCGCCCTGGCTCGAACGCTTGGGGCAGACCGGCCGCCGCCAGCGCGCCCGCCGTGCCGGCAAACGAATCGCGCCGTGCCTGACCCAGATCGAACTCCATGCCCGCAAGGCGTGCATCGGTGTAGTCGTTGGCCCTGGTGACCGCGCTTTCGATGCCGTTGTTGAGCTGGGAGACGTTGACCGCGTCTGTCGGCGCGACACCGGCTGCGACATTATGCAAGGCCACCGCATTGCCGCCGGGGTTGAATGTCACCGAAGTGCGGCCGGCGTTGTCGTACTGGATCGAGTTGGCCGCGACCTGCTGCACCTGGTAGAGCTGCGAGCCGTTGACGGCATCGCTCGATCCCGCCGCCACCGCGCCGGCGCCGACATTCTGCACGACGTTGCCGCCCATGTTGACCGTCGTGTTCGCGCCGACGGCAAGGCCGCCGTTCGCGGTCACCGTGCCGGCAAAGGTCGGGTTGTCCGCCATCGCGACCTGCAACTGGTTGCCGTTCAGGGTCACCACGGTGTTCGAACCCGCCGTGACGTTGAGCGTGCCGTTCGAGGGGACGTTCGTGGCCGGTCCGCCGTTTGCCTGGATGTTCCAGCCGGCGCCGGCCGTCTGGTTGACCGCCGCCAGCGCATCGTTGACGCTGTTGTAGGTGTTGCCGCCGACGTTCAGCGCGGTCGTGACCGTCCCCGTCGCCGGATCGTAGGTCGAGCCGCCACCCAGGCCGGCGGCAGTGCTGTTGCCCAGATTCGTGACGTTGTTCTCGACGGCCGTGACCCGGCCGTCGACATTGGCAACGGAGCCCTCAATGGTGGTGACCCGGCCGTCAAGGTTGCCGATCTGGGTGTTCTGGGCACCCAGCGCATCGCCGACCGTGTTGTAGGTGTTACCGCCCACGGTGTAGCTCGGCCCGGTATAGGCGCCCGTGGCTGGATCGTAGGTGGCACCCCCGCCCAGCGCGGTCGCGGTGTTCTGCGCGACCTGGTTCAACTGGCTGACATTGACCGCATCGGTCGGCGCCGAGCCGGCGGCGAGGTTGGTGATCTGGCGTTCGGCTCCGGCCGAACCGACCGAGACTTCGCCGGCCGAGGTCTGCGGCGCAGCAAGGCCGTAGCCGGTGTAGCCGGCGCGCGAGCCCACGCTCGTCGTCGCCCCGGCGCCCAGCGCGACGCTGCCCGAGAAGCTGGCGTTGGCGCCCGCGCCGATGGCGATCGACTGGATGCCGTTGGCCGTCGCGCTGGTGCCGAGGGCGATGCCGTCCGCCTGCGAGACATGCGCCGCCTGGCCGATGGCCGTGCCGCCGGGGGCGGTCTGGTCGACGATCGCGCCGTTGCCGATGCCGATGCCGTTGTCGCCGTTGACCACCGTGGTCGGACCCACGGCCACAGACTCCTGTCCGACCGCGAGCGAGTCGCCCGCGTTGGAGTTGGCGTGGAAGTACTTGGTCCCGGTGGAGGTCACGGACGAAATCGCGCCTTGCAACTGGCGGATGGTCACCGCGTCCTGCGCATTGGTGCCGTCCGCGACATTGGTGATCTGGCGGTACGAGCCGGTGGTCGCGTTGCCCACCGACACCGAGCCGAGCAGCGTCGCATCGCTGGTGTTATAGGGCACGAAGCCCGTGCCCGCCGGGATCGTCCCGGTGATGGGCGCGAGCGCCCGATCGGCGACCGAACCCGCGCCCAGCGCCAGCGAGCCGTCGACGCTGGCCTGTGCGCCTCGGCCCAGCGCCACCGCGCTGTCCGCGCTTGCCGTGGCCTGATAGCCGAGCGCCGTCGAGCCGACGCCCTGCGCGAAGGCATCGGTCTCGGGCAGGCCCGCCTCGTTGGTGCGGGCGTAGCGGATGCCGTCCCCGTTCGCGTCGGTATAGGCGGTGGAGGTGTCGCCGGCGATTTCGGTGAGCGTATCACCGACATTGGTGAGATCGCCCTCGATGGTCGTCACTCGGCCGTCGAGATTGGCGATGTCGGTGGTGTTCTGGGTGACCTGCTGGTTGGTGGCGAAGAGCTGCGAACCGTTCACTGCGTCGGTCGAGGCGGCCGCCACGGTGCCGTCGGTCACCCCGGTGATCTTGCCGGTGCCGCCCGCGTTGACGGTGACGCCGCCGAAGGTCGGCGCGTCGGCCATCTCGAGGTTGATCGCGCCGCTGACCGGATCGGTCACG
>DASVMK010000178.1:0-3005 GCA_036384395.1 Novosphingobium sp. | reverse complement strand
CCCTGGAAGAGGGCGTGCAGGACAAGGAGGCGATCTTCATCGCCGTGGGCACGCCGACCCGCCGCGGCGACGGCCATGCCGACCTCACCTACGTGTTCGCCGCGGGCGAGGCGATCGCCAAGGCGCTGAAGGCGCCGACCGTGGTGGTGACCAAGTCGACCGTGCCGGTGGGTACCGGCCGCAAGCTCAAGGAACTGTTCCGCAAGGTCCGCCCGGACCTGCAGGTCGAGATCGCGTCCAACCCCGAGTTCCTGCGCGAGGGCTCGGCGATCGAGGACTTCATGCGCCCGGACCGGGTGGTGTGCGGCGTGGACAGCGAGCTGGCGCGCGAGGCGATGATCGGCTGCTACCGGCCGCTCAACACGATCGAGGTGCCGATCCTGTTCACCAGCCTCGAGACGTCGGAGCTGATCAAGTACGCGACCAACAGCTTCCTCGCGACCAAGATCACCTTCATCAACGAGATGGCCGACTTGTGCGAGAAGGTCGGGGCCGACGTTCAGGACATCGCCCGCGGCATCGGGCTCGACAACCGCATCGGCGCGAAGTTCCTCCACGCCGGGCCGGGCTATGGCGGAAGCTGCTTCCCCAAGGACACACTGGCGCTGCTCAAGACCGCCGAGGACCACGACAGTCCGGTGCGGATCGTCGAAGCGGTGGCCAAGGTCAACGACACCCGCAAGCGAGCGATGGGCCGCAAGGTGATCGACGCTCTAGACGGCGATCCCCGCGGCAAGCGCGTCGCGCTGCTCGGCCTGACCTTCAAGCCCAACACCGACGACATGCGCGACGCGCCATCGATCGCCATCGCGCAGGCGCTGGCCGATGCCGGCGTCGAGGTGGCGGCCTACGATCCCGAGGGCATGGACCTGGCCGCGCCGCTGATGCCCCAGGTGGCGATGAAGCCCGATGCCTACGCGGCGATCGAGGGCGCCGACGCGGTGGTGATCGTCACCGAATGGGACGCCTTCCGCGCGCTCGACCTCGCCCGCATCAAGCAGATCGCCAAGGCGCCGGTCATGGTCGACTTGCGCAACGTCTATGACCCCGCCGAAATGCGCGCGGCGGGCTTCACTTACGTGAGCGTCGGGCGGCCTTAGTTTTCCAGGCGCGTGACTGGGTGCGCCGCGCGAGGATCGCGGGTAGCGCGATCCGGTCAACGCAGGAAAACGCCAGGGAGCCTGTAAGCCGGGTTCTGTCTTGCGGGCGGTATCCTTTCGGACCTTGCCCGCAAGGGCAGCCATTCCTCTCGGCGACATGTCGCCATGCCGCTCCAGCGACCAACCCGGGCGATCGGCGCGAAACACGCCAGCTTCGGCCGAAGCCGAAGCGCGCCGCCCCTATTCGGTCTTGCTCCGGGTGGGGTTTGCCATGCCGCTTCCGTTGCCGGTCGCGCGGTGCGCTCTTACCGCACCCTTTCACCCTTGCCGGTCCCTCGCGGGACTTGGCGGTCTGCTCTCTGTGGCACTGTCCCTCAGCCGGGCCGAAGCCCCGCCGGGCGGGCGTTACCCGCCACCCTCGTTTCGTGGAGCCCGGACTTTCCTCGACTGTCCCGCTCGAGCGGAGAACGATCCCCGCTTCCGCGGGGACAGGCGCGGCTGCCCGGCCCCCTGGCGCGGTCGCTACCTAGCGCGTCCGATGTCGCGTTCCAAGAGCAGCTCGAACAACAGCGCACCGATTTCACCGTCAAGCTCGCCGTCGATGATCCGCGGCCGCCAGCGGCGCTGGAAGGCGCGGATCGCGGCGCGGCCGTCGACGATGTCGTAGCCGAAGCGCTCGAGCGCCAGGTAGAACGCGCCCGGCTCGTCATAGACCAGGCTCATCCGCGGCTTGGGCGTGGGCAGCACCAGCTTGTAGTGGGCCAGCATCTCCCAGTCGAACAGCTCGCCCGGATCCTCCTTGCGCGCCGGGGCGACATCGGAATGGCCGACGATGTTGGCGCGGGGCACGTCGTGCCGCGCCTTGATCGCGGCGAGCAGCGGGACCAGCGCCTCCATCTGCGCGTCGGGAAACGGGCGGTAGCCCCATTCGTGCCCGGGATTGACCAGCTCGATGCCGACGCTCGCCGAGTTCACGTCGGTGATCCCCCGCCAGTACGAGCGGCCGGCGTGCCAGGCGCGCTTGTCCTCGGGCACCAGGCGGGTGACCGTGCCGTCCTCGTCGATGCAGTAGTGCGCCGAGACCTTGGCGGCGGGATCGCACATGCGTTCGATCGCCTCTTCGGCGCTGGGCATTCCAGTGTAGTGCAGGACGATCATCGACACCGGCAGCGCGCGTTCGTCCCAGTTGGGAGACGGCGCCTCGCGGTGAATCAGTTCGTCCATAGGCCTCTTGCTTAGCCGACCGGCAGCACCGCGCCCATGACCAATGCGTCGTCGGACAGCGCATATTGCAGTCCGCCGCCGACGGTGGCCGCGAGTTGCTGGAGCATGGCGGCGGCGGCGGTGCGGCTCGACAGCGAATCGGCCGGCAGCGTGCCGTCGAGCGCGCGGCCGATGTCCTGGTCGAAGGCGATGCGCGGGCCAGCGGCACGGACGACGATCTCGCTCGCCCCGGCGCGCAGTTCGGCGCCGATGTCGAGTGTGCCGCCACGCACCAGCGCGTCGAGGCCGATCTGCGCGAGGTTGAGCAGCGTCTTGACCGCCGGCTTGGGCAGCGCGTCGCCCGACAGCGCCCAGTTCACCTTGACCCGCTCGTTATGCGCGACCAGCGCATCGACCAGCGCGCGCGGCTCTTCCACCGGCACCATCTCGCCGAAGCCGCCCGCCGCGCCGAACGCCAGGCGGAAGAACTTGAGCTTGTCGGTCGAGGTGCGCGCGCTCTGCTCGAGCAGCTCGAAGCAGCGCTGGCGCATCTCCGGGTCCTTCTCGACGGCCAGCAGCTCCAGCCCGTTGGACAGCGCCCCCACCGGGCTCAGCATGTCGTGGCACAAGCGCGAGCAGAGCAGGCTGGCGAGATCAAGCGTGGAATTGTTCATCTAGGAGCCGGTTCCGCTGACGAAGTTG
>DASVMK010000177.1:0-14182 GCA_036384395.1 Novosphingobium sp. | reverse complement strand
CGGCCGCGAGCCGAACTACGTCGAGCTCGGCATCTTCTCGGTCATGTGGTCCGAGCATTGCTCCTACAAGTCGAGCAAGCTCCACCTGATGAAGCTGCCCACCAAGGCGCCCTGGGTGATCTGCGGCCCCGGCGAGAACGCCGGCGTGATCGACATCGGGGATGGTCAAGCGGCCATCTTCAAGATGGAGAGCCATAACCACCCGAGCTACATCGAGCCGTATCAGGGCGCGGCAACCGGCGTGGGGGGCATCCTGCGCGACGTGTTCACGATGGGCGCGCGGCCCGTCGCCAACCTGAACGCGCTGCGTTTCGGCCGGCCCGACCACCCGAAGATGAAGCACCTGGTCCAGGGCGTGGTCGCGGGCATCGGCGGCTACGGCAACTGCGTCGGCGTGCCGACCGTCGGCGGGGAGACCAACTTCCACCAGGCCTACGACGGCAACATCCTGGTCAACGCGATGACCGTTGGCGTCGCCCAGCAGGACAAGATCTTCTACTCGGCCGCCACGGGCCTGGGCAATCCGATCGTCTATGTCGGATCCAAGACCGGCCGCGACGGCATCCACGGCGCGACGATGGCCAGCGCCGATTTCGGCGAGGACATCGAGGAAAAGCGCCCGACCGTGCAGGTCGGCGATCCTTTCGTCGAGAAACTGCTGATCGAGGCCTGCCTCGAACTGATGGCGACCGACGCGATCGTCGCCATCCAGGACATGGGCGCGGCCGGGCTCACCTCCTCGTCGGTCGAGATGGCCAGCAAGGGCGGCGCGGGCATCCGCCTGAACATGAACGCCGTGCCCTGCCGCGAAGAGGGTATGACGCCCTACGAAATGATGCTCTCGGAAAGCCAGGAGCGCATGCTCATGGTGCTCAAGCCCGGCAAGGAAGCGATGGCCGAGGCGATCTTCAAGAAGTGGGAGCTCGACTTCGCGGTGATCGGCGAAGTGACCGACACCGGCCACATGGTGCTGGAATTCGACGGCGAAGTGGTCTGCGACATTCCGCTCGGGCCGCTGGCCGACGACGCGCCGCTCTATGATCGGCCGCACGTCAAGCCGGCCAAGCCCGCGCCGCTGGCGAACGTGCCGGCGGACGGCGACCTGGGCGCGGACCTGCTCAAGCTGATCGCCTGCCCCGACCTCGCCTCGCGCCGCTGGATCTTCGAGCAGTACGACAGCCAGGTCGGCGCCGACACGCTGCAGAAGTCGGGCGGCGACGCCGCGGTGGTGCGCGTCCACGGCACCCGCAAGGCGCTGGCGATGAGCACCGACTGCACGCCGCGCTACTGCTTCGCCGACCCCTACGAGGGCGGCAAGCAGGCGGTCGCCGAGTGCTATCGCAACATCAGCGCGGTGGGCGCGCTGCCGCTGGCGATCACCAACTGCCTTAACTTCGCCAATCCGCAGCGGCCCGAGATCATGGGCCAGATCGTCGGCTGCCTCGAAGGCATGGGCGATGCCTGCCGCGCATTGGACTTCCCGATCGTCTCGGGCAACGTCAGCCTCTACAACGAGAGCAAGGCGACCGGCGGCGGTTCGGCTATTCTGCCGACCCCGGCGATCGGCGGCGTGGGTCTGATGCAGGACCACGAGACGATGGCCACGATCGCCTTCAAGAACGAGGGCGACGCCATCTGGCTGATCGGCGGAGCGGGCACGCATCTCGGCCAGTCATTGTGGCTGCGCGAGATCCACGGCCGCGAGGATGGCCCGCCGCCGCCGGTCGATCTGGCGGCCGAGCGCGCCGCCGGCGAAGCGGTCCGCGCACTGATCGCCGCGGGCAAGGCGACGGCGGTTCACGACGTCAGCGACGGCGGGTTGCTGGTCGCCCTGGCCGAAATGGCGATGGCAAGCGGCCTGGGTGCGGACGTCGCGCAACTCGACGCCGCGGCCGCGTTCGGCGAGGACCAGGGCCGCTATGTCGTCACCACGCGGCCGGGCCTCGACATTCCCGGCGCGGCGATGATCGGCACGGTCGGCGGCGCCACGCTGGCCGGCGTTTCGGTGAGCGCGCTGCGCGAGGCCAACGAATCCTTCTTCAAGGCCTGGATGGAGAGCGACGGCGGGCTCGACCCGTCGGACCTCAGCGGGAACTGATCGACAAGGAGAGCCGCGTGCTGGCGATCGTCTGGCACAGTCGAACCGGGGCCGCGCAAGCCCTTGCCGCCGCCGCCTTCGACGGTGCGGGCGGCGACACCGCGCTGATCCCGGCCGAGGCCGCGACCGCCGAGGCGCTGCTGGCCGCCACCGGTTATCTCTTCGTCTGCCCGGAGAACCTCGCGAGCATGAGCGGGGCGATGAAGGAGATGTTCGACCGCTGCTATTATCCGCTGCTCGGGCGGATCGAAGGCCGGCCTTATGCCACCTTGATCGCCGCCGGATCGGACGGCCGCGGCGCACAGGCGCAGATCGACCGGATCGTCACCGGCTGGCGGCTGAAGCGCGTCGCGGACCCGCTGATCGTTAACATGGGCGCGCAGACTCCGGAGGAAATCCTTGCACCCAAGATCGTGCCCGCGCCCGAGCTGGCGCGTGCAACGGACCTGGGCGCGGCGCTGGCCGAAGGGCTTCGGCTGGGCGTGTTCTGACCGAAATATGCTCCGTTCCGGTAGCATAAGGCGGGCAATCCCCTAGACGGCGAGCGCGCTTCGGTGCCAGACGGGCGGTGAAACGGACTTCGCAGGAGGCCGCGATCGCTATTGTAACAGAACTGGGTACGGCACGCGTCTCGACCGGACTGTCGCTGCTGTTCGCGAGCGGCGAGCGCCCGTCGGCCTCAGACGTCGAGCGGCTGTTGCAGCACCCTTCGGCCGCGCTCGCCGCGGCGCGTATCAGCCATGACCCCGGCGCGGGCGCGGGTTGGCTGGAGATCCTGGCGAGCGGGTTGACCTTCGACCTCTCGGGCCTCGGGCCCGGCCCCGCCGAAACCGCTCCGCAGGCGCGGCACTTCTTCGGCCTGCCCGAGACGGCCGACCAATTCCACTTTGAAGCAGTCCGGCTCGCGGCGGGGCAGCACCTCGCCGGCGGGGCCAGCATGGTGCCGTTGGTGCGCGTCATGCTGGCCATCGCCCTCGCCTTCACCGAACTGCCGGCCTTGCGCGCGGTAAGCTGGCATCCGGCGGCGACCTGGATCGATCCTGGCTATTTCGGGCGAATCATGGCGAACTGGCTGGCGGGCGGCCCCTTCCCCGTGCTCGGCCTCGCGGCGATGGCGCGCGAGCCCGGCGGCGCGGTGCGGAGCGAAGGCTTGCGCTTCTTTACCGGCCAGGAAGTCCGCGTCGAAGGCCACAAGGGCGAGACCACGGCCGAAACCGTCAAGCTCGCGGTCCGCGCCGCCGATCTGCTGGTTCGCGCCGGCCGGCTTGAGGAGCCGCAGGAACTCACCGGGCCCGAGGGCACGCGCCTGCTGGCCGCGCCCTCGGCCGATGGCGAGACCGTCGAACTGAGACGGATGGCGTGACGGCAGCCGCGGTCGTCCGCCCGCGGCTTTCCTTCCTGTCCGTCAATCTCCGTGGCGCGCCCGGTTACGATCCCGGCCTGCAGCGCCACCACCTGTTGCCCCGTGCACTGGTTGCGCGCAGCTGCTTCGCCGCGCTGTTCGACAACCTCGACCCCGAGCACGTCGGCTTCGACGACTTCCGCCGCAACGGCCCACTGTTGCCCAGTTGCGACCGCGCCGCGTTGCGCCTGAGGTTGCCGCTGCATCGCGGCCCGCACCATCGCCACACCGCGCTGGTGGCCGAACGGATAAGCCAGATCGAGGCCGGCTGGGCCCGGCTTTCGACTTCACCGAGATCGACGCGATGGCCGACGCGCTGTGGCCGGCGACGGAGGACTAGCTCCCGCCCAGCTTGGCCCGCAGCTCGGCCCACGCCGCGCCGTATTCGTCCGCCAGCCGCGAGACTCGCGCCGCCACCGGCTCGACCGTCTTGACCGCGCCGATGCCCTGGCCCGATCCCCATATGTCTTTCCACGCCTTGGCCGCGGTGGCGCCGCCCGACCCGAAGTTCATCTTGCCGGGATCGCTTTCGGGCAGATGGTCGGGATCGAGCCCCGCCGCGACGATCGAGGCACGCAAGTAGTTGCCGTGGACCCCGGTGAACAAGTTGGAATAGACGATGTCCGCCGCGCGCCCTTGCGCGATCGCCTGCTTGTAGGCGTCGGGCGCGTTCGCCTCGGGCGTGGCGATCCAGGGGCTGCCGATATAGGCGAAATCGGCGCCCATCGCTTGCGCCGCCAGGATCGAGCGGCCGTTGGCGATGGCGCCCGACAGCGCGACCGGGCCGCTGAACCACGCGCGGATTTCCTGCATCAGCGCGAAGGGAGACTGCGAACCGGCATGGCCGCCCGCGCCCGCCGCTACCGCGATAAGCCCGTCGGCGCCCTTCTCGATCGCCTTGCGGGCGAACGCATCGTCGATCACGTCGTGCAGCACCATACCGCCCCAGCCCCGCACGCCGGCGTTGACGTCTTCGCGCGCACCCAGCGAGGTGATAACCAGCGGCACGCGCCACTTGGCGCAGATCGCCAGGTCGTCCTCCAGCCGGTTGTTGGTCTTGTGGACGATCTGGTTGACCGCGAACGGCGCCGCCGGCCGCTCGGGATGGACGCGATCGTGCGCGGCGAGTTCCTCGACGATGCGATGCAGCCATTCGTCGAGCTGGCTCGAGGGCCGCGCGTTGAGCGCCGGGAAGCTGCCGACGATCCCCGCCTTGCACTGCGCGATCACCAGTTCAGGGCTGGAGACGATGAACATCGGCGCGGCGATGACCGGCAGGCGCAGGGTCTGGAAACGGTCGGATAGAGGCATGGGCGGATCCGTTTAATCGAGCGATTAAATCCGCCATACCCAGCCCGATAGAACCTGTCGAGCGCGCTTGGCCATTGCCTTCGCTGAACACCTGGTCAATGTCGAAGCCATCGCCGCGGCGGTGCGCAATCGTCCGGGCGGCTCGTCGTCATTCCGCCGACACGGCAAAGGGAGAGCATATCATGGCAGCAGACACGTTCGATTGCTCGGACATCGATCAGTATCTCGGCAAGCCCATCGAATCGTCGACGCTTCGCGAACCCATCGGCAACAACGACATCCGTCGCTGGGTCCATGCGATGCACTATCCGAACCTGCTGCACTTCGAGCCCGACTATGCCGCCGCGAGCCGCTGGGGCGGGATCGTCGCCCCCCAGAGCTTCGCGGTCGCGACCGACGACGGGCACTGCGCCGCGCCGGCTTGCGTCGGGCGCATCGAGAATTCGCACCTGCTGTTTGGCGGCGACGAGCACTGGTTCTACGGCCCGCGGATCAAGGCCGGCGACAGGATCCGCAATGAGCGGATTCCGTTCGACTATGTCGTCAAGGAAACCAAGTTCGCCGGTCCGACCTGCTTCCAGCGCGGCGACAACAACTTCTACAACCAGGACGGAGAGCTGATCGTCAAGCAACGCTCCACCTCGATCCGCTACCGCGCGCAGGCCGGCGGCGAAACCGTTGACACCGCCGCGTTCGAGGAGCCCGAGTGGAGCGACGAGGCGCTGGCCGCGCTCGAGGACCGCAAGTTCGCCTGGATCCAGATGATGCACGACCTCGGGCATAAGGAGCGCTGGTGGGACGACGTCCAGGTGGGCGACCAGCTTCCCGAGCGCGTGTTCGGCGTCCACACCATCGCCAGCTTCACCACCGAATGGCGCGCCTTCCTGATGAACACCTGGGGCGCGATCGCCTTCCGCAAGAACGACCTCGAAGCCGTCGGCTTCACGCGCGAGATGGCCGGCTGGGAGAACGATCCCGACATGGTGCGGATCAACCCGGAGCTGACCGACGGCGCCTATTACGGTCCGTCGCGCGGGCACCTGTTCCCCAAGTACGCGCGCCGGATCGGCATGCCGCGCGGCTACGGCTACGGCGCCTCGATGGGCTCGTGGGGCCTCGACTACCTCGGCGGCTGGGCGGGCGAGCACGGCTGGGTCGTGCATTCGGTCGCGAACTATCGCGGCCCGGCGCTGACCGGCGACATCACCGTCCAGACCGGCGAGGTGATCGACAAGATGGTCGATGACGAGGGCCGCCATATCGTCCAGATCAAGCACAAGATGGCCAACCAGAACGACGTGATCCTGGCGACCGGCACCGCCGAGGTGGCGCTTCCCAAGAAGTCCTGAGACCGAAAAAACCCTCGGGGAAACCGCCCCGGCGTTTGGACACCAGCGCCGGGGCCTTCTATCGAGGGGTCAAACTTACGCACACAGGAGTTCGGACATGGCCACCGACGACCAGACCCTCGATTGCTCGGACATCGACCAGTACCTCGGCAAGCCCATCGACAGCTCGCCGCTGCGCGAGCCGCTCGGCAACAACGACATCCGCCGCTGGGTGCACGCGATGCACTATCCCAACCTGCTGCACTTCGACCCGGCCTATGCCGCGGCGAGCAAGTGGGGCCGCCTGGTCGCGCCGCAGAGCTTCCCCATCGCGATGGACGACGGCCACGGCACCGCGCCGTCGTGCATCGGCAAGATCGAGAACTCGCACCTGCTGTTCGGCGGCGACGAGTTCTGGCACTATGGCCCCCGCGTCTTCGGCGGCGAGATCGTCACCAACGAGCGCATCCCGTTCGACTACAGCGTCAAGAACACCGGATTCGGCCCGACCTGCTTCCAGCGCGGGGACAACTTCTACCGCAACCAGGCCGGCGAGCTGATCACCAAGCAGCGCTCGACCGCGATCCGCTATCTCGCGGCGGCGGGCGCCGAGACGGTCAACACCGCCGAGTTCGAGGAGCCCGAGTGGACCGACGCTGAACTCGATGCGCTCGAAGAGCGCAAGTTCGCGTGGATCCAGATGCTCCACGATCTCGGCCACGGAGAGCGCTGGTGGGATGACGTCAGCGTCGGCGATCAGCTGCCCGAGCGCGTGTTCGGCCCGCACACGATCGCCAGCTTCACCACCGAATGGCGCGCCTACCTGTTCACCACCTGGGGCACGCTCGACCGCCGCGAGATCAACCTCGAGGACTTCGGCTTCACCAAGGAGATGGCCGGCCACGAGAACGATCCGCACATGGAGCGGATCAATCCCGAACTGACCGACGGCGCCTATTACGGCGCCTCGCGGGGGCACTTGTTCCCCAAGTACGCGCGCCGGATCGGCATGCCGCGCGCCTACGGCTACGGCGCCTCGATGGGTGCCTGGGTGACCGATTACCTCGCAGGCTGGGCCGGCGAGCACGGCATGGTCGTCCATTCCACCGCCAACTACCGCGGCCCGGCGCTGTCGGGCGACATCACCATCCAGACCGCCGAAGTCATCGACAAGATGGTCGACGATGAAGGCCGGCACCTGATCCAGGTCAAACACCTGATGAAGAGCCAAAAGGGCACGACGATGTGCACCGGCGTGGCCGAGGTCGCGTTGCCGAAGAAGGGGTAGTTCGAATTCCTCCCCGAGCTTGTCTCGGGGAGGGGGACCGCCGCCCGCAGGGCGGGGGTGGAGGGGCAAGTGCTTTGGTCACCACCCCTCACCGTCCAAGCCGAAAATGCCCCTCCACCACCCTTCGGGTGGTCCCCCTCCCCGAGCGGAGCTCGGGGAGGAATTGAGAGATCAAACCCCGTTCGCCGCGCTGAGCACGGCACGGACGCCGGCGGTGGCGACGTCCTCATCGACGCCCACGCCCCACACGGTCCGCCCATCGGCGGTCACGCATTCGACATAAGCGGCCGCGCGGGCGTCGGAGCCCTTGGCCATCGCGTGCTCGCTGTAGTCGCGCACTTCGAGGGCGACGCCGAAGCTGTCGGCCAACGTCGCCACCACCGACGACAGCAAGCCGTTGCCCCGGCCGGAGACCGAGCGGACCTGGCCGTCGACGCCGATCTTGCCGGCGAAGACGCGGCTACCGTCGGCCGCCTTGGTCTCCTCGTAGTCCTGCAGCTCGAAGTGGCCGCCATCGAGTTTGTAGATCCTCCGGAACACATCCCATATGTCGCTCGCCTGCAACTCGCGGCCCAGTTCGTCGGCCAGTTCCTGGACGTGCTTGGAGAAGTGCGCCTGCATCCGCTTGGGCAGCTTCAGGCCCTGATCCTGCTCGAGCACCCAGGCGAAGCCGCCCTTGCCCGACTGCGAGTTGACGCGGATCACCGCCTCGTAGCTGCGGCCGAGATCGGCGGGATCGATCGGCAGGTAGGGCACCGCCCAGAGCTGGTCGTTGCGCTGCTCCTGCGCGGCGAAGCCCTTCTTGATCGCGTCCTGATGGCTGCCGGAAAAGGCGGTGAACACCAGCTCGCCGCCATAGGGATGGCGCTCGGCGACGGGCAGCTGGTTGCAGTATTCGACCGTCTGGATGACCTCGTCGATGTCGGAGAAGTCCAGGCGCGGATCGACGCCTTGCGTGTAGAGGTTGAGGCCGACCGTCACCAGGCAGCAATTGCCGGTGCGCTCGCCGTTGCCGAACAGGCAACCCTCGACGCGGTCGGCGCCGGCCATCAGCCCCAGCTCGGCCGCCGCGACGCCGGTGCCGCGATCGTTGTGGGTGTGCAGGCTGATCACCGCGCTGTCGCGGTTCGGCAGGTTGCGGCAGAAGTATTCGATCTGGTCCGCATAGACATTGGGCGTCGCCGCCTCGACCGTCGCCGGCAGGTTGAGGATGATCGGATGCTCGGGCGTCGGCTTCAGCACCGCCATTACCGCTTCGCAGCATTCCAGGCTGAAATCGAGCTCGGCGGTGGAGAAGGTCTCGGGGCTGTATTCGAAGTGCCACTTCGTGCCGGGGAAACGGGCCGCCTGATCGCGCAGCACTTTGGCGCCGCCGACCGCGATGTCCTTGATCTGCGGCCGCTCCATGCCGAACACCACCTGGCGCCACAGCGGCGAGACGGCGTTGTAGAGGTGGACGATCGCCGCGGGCGCGCCTTCCAGGCTCTCGAACGAAGTCTTGATCAGGTCCTCGCGCGACTGGGTCAGCACCTGGACCAGCACATCGTCGGGGATGCGGCCCGAGCGGACCAGCCCCTGGATGAAGTCGAACTCGGTGGCCCCGGCGGCGGGGAAGCCGACCTCGATCTCCTTGAGGCCGACCTTGATCAAGAGGTCGAAGAAGCGCGTCTTCTTCTCCGCCCCCATCGGATCGATCAGCGCCTGGTTGCCGTCGCGCAAATCGGTGGAGAGCCAGCGCGGGGCCTGGGTGATCGTGCGGCTCGGCCACTGGCGGTCGGGCAGGTCGATGGTGGGAAACGGGCGGTACTTGACCGAAGGGTCGTTCAGCATGGGCATTGTCGGAAACTCGCGTGGCGTTCTGCGTTCAGGTCTGGCTGGTCACCCTTGGCCGCGGCGCATGCCGCGAGACGGCACGCCAGCTCACGCCCAAGGGCGGATAAGTCGCAGAAGCAGGCCAAGGCGGTTGGTCATGCCTAGGCTATGGGGTTTGCGCGGTCGGTTGTAAAGAGGGCGGCGAGTTCGGCGCGCTGCCCAGTCACTAACGGTTATGCCCCACCCCGTTTCGAAACGACACGCCGTCGCAACGGTGACTAGCCACGTACCTTCATTTATGTAAGGACGCGGCATAGAGAACCGTGAGGAGCGGTTCGGGGCTCGCAACGGAAACAACGCAATGAAAATTCTGCTTTCCGCCGTCGCCACCGGCGCGGCGTTTGGGGCGGCTTCGCCCGCCCTCGCCGCGATCACCATCGACACCACGCAGAGCGGCGTGACGCTGGACTTCGGCGCAGGCAACCTCTCGAACCACATTACCGACGACGGCCAGCCGAACGCCACGACGCTGTCGCTGCCGACCGACGATGGCTTCCGCGTGGACTTCACCGCGCCGACCGTGCTCGAGCATTCGGGCAACGGCGGGTTCTCCTCGATGGACGGGCCGGGCAACGGCGGGGGCGAGACGGGCTTCGCCAGCATCGTGATCGATCCGCAGGCGCCGAACGCCGGCTTCACCGCGATCAACTTCAGCCTGAAGGCGCTGGGCACCGGCAGCAACACCTACTACGGCGACTTCATTCTCAAGCAGCTCTCCGGCCTGCCCGACATCACGTTCGAGAACGTGGCGATTGGCACCGGCGGCGTCACCCACTTCGGCATCTCGTCGCTCGACAACCGCATCTTCACTTCGCTGGAGCTCTCGGGCCTGCGCACGTTGGAGACGGGCGGCGCGGCGATGAACTTCGAAAGCCTGCGCCAGGTCTCGATCCAGCTCGCCGCCGCTCCCGCGGTGCCCGAGCCGGCGACTTGGGCGCTGATGATCCTGGGCTTCGGCCTGGTCGGCGGCGCGATGCGGCGGCGGACGACGCTGTCCTACGCCTGAGCGAGACCTCTGACAAACGACAGTGACCCCGCTTGCGAGGGGCGCTGTATCTTTTCCGCGATCCGGTCTTAACGCGCCACTTCGGCGGTGATCCGGTGGAAGAACGCGCGGTTGGGCGTGTTGCCGAGCGCCAGGTTGCGGAACAGGCCCGACTCGATCGTCGGCAGCAGAGCCTTGATCAGCAGCACGTCCTCGCGCTTGCGGACATCGATGTTGACTTGCAGCCGGCCGGCGAACTCAAAGCCGATCGTCGTGTCGGGCGGGCAGAGCCCGCGCAGCAGCGTCATGATCCGGTCGAGCTCGTCGCTGACTGGAGACGCCGAAAACGCCGCGTGAAGCCGCTCGACGTTGTCGGTCTCCCGGCGGAGAAGTGCATGCCCCATGTGAACCCCCTGAAGTTCGCTATGGGGAAATCACATCACAAACGGACATGGCGGAAAACCGCGTTTTCCGGGCAGTCCCGTTTTGGCATGCGGCTTTGCGCGAGATTTAATGCGGGGAACAGCACCCCCGTCCACCGGGGACGAGGGTGCTTGGGGATCCTCAGTTCTTCGACTTGTCGACCAGCGCGTTGGCGCCGATCCAGGGCATCATGGCGCGCAGCTTGGCGCCGGTTTCCTCGATCGGATGGCGCTTGGCCGCGAGACGGGCGGCCTTGAGCTCGGGCTGGCCGGCGCGGTTGTCGAGCACGAAGTTCTTGACGAAGCGGCCCGACTGGATGTCGTCGAGGACTCGCTTCATCTCCTTCTTGGTCTCCGCGGTGATGATGCGCGGGCCGGTGGTGATGTCGCCGTATTCGGCGGTGTTCGAGATCGAGTAGCGCATGTTGGCGATGCCGCCTTCATACATCAGATCGACGATCAGCTTGAGTTCGTGGAGGCACTCGAAATAGGCCATCTCGGGGGCGTAGCCCGCTTCGACCAGCGTCTCGAAACCGGCCTGGACCAGCGCCGTGGCGCCGCCGCAGAGCACCGCCTGCTCGCCGAACAGGTCGGTCTCGCATTCCTCGCGGAAGTTGGTCTCGATGATGCCCGAACGGCCGCCGCCGACGCCACTGGCATAGGCGAGCGCGACTTCGTGGGCGTTGCCGGTCGAATCCTGGTGGACCGCGACCAGGCAGGGAACGCCGCCGCCGCGCTGGTATTCGGAGCGGACGGTATGGCCCGGGCCCTTGGGCGCGATCATGATCACGTCGATGTCGGCGCGCGGCTCGATCAGGCCGAAGTGGACATTGAGGCCGTGGGCGAAGGCCAGCGCCGCGCCGGGCTTGAGGTTGGCGTGGATGTCCTCGGCGTAGATCGCCGCCTGGTGTTCGTCGGGCGCCAGGATCATCAGGATGTCGGCCCACTTGGCGGCTTCGGCGTTCGACAGCACCTTGAAGCCGGCGCCTTCGGCCTTCTTGGCGGTGGCCGAGCCGGTGCGCAGCGCGATGGCGACGTCCTTGACGCCCGAGTCGCGCAAGTTCTGCGCGTGGGCATGACCCTGGCTGCCGTAGCCGAGGATCGCGATCTTCTTGCCGGTGACGAGGTTGATGTCGCAATCGGCGTCGTAATAGACCTTCATCTTAGTTTCCTTGCCTAATTCGGTGAAAATGATCCCTGAAGCCGCTTCAGGGTGACGATGTGTGCCGTGAAATGTCCCTCAGGCGCCCTCAGGCCCCCGCATCATGCCGACGATGCCGGTGCGGCCGACCTCGACGAGGCCGAGATCGCGCATGATCGCGACGAAGCTGTCGATCTTGTCGGGCGTGCCGGTCAGCTCGAACACGAAGCTCCTGGTGGTGGTATCGACCACCTTGGCGCGGAACACCTCGGCCACGCGCAGCGCCTCGACGCGGATGTCGCCGGTGCCGGCGACCTTGATCAGCGCCAGCTCGCGCTCGACGTAAGGGCCGACCTCGGTGAGGTCGATCACCTTGTGCACCGGCACCAGCCGCTCGAGCTGGGCGCGGATCTGATCGACCTGGGCGGGCGGGCCGTTGGTGACGATGGTGATCCGGCTCAGCGCGTGGTTCTCGGTGATGTCGGCCACGGTCAGGCTGTCGATGTTGTAGCCGCGCGCGGTGAACAGCCCGGCGATCTTCGCCAGGATGCCCGCCTCGTTGTCGACCGTGATGGTGAGGACGTGGCGTTCCGCCGCCTCTTGCTTGATCTTCATTGCACCAAAGCCCTCAAACCAACGCTTTCGCTTCGTCGTCCATCGTCCCCGCGACCTGGTCGCCGGAAAGGATCATGTCGGTGTACGCCGCGCCCGAGGGGATCATCGGGAAGCAGTTCGCGGCGTTCGACACGCGGCAATCGACGATCACCGGCCCCTGGTGGGCGATCATCGCGCGGATGCCGTCGTCGAGCTGGCTCTCGTTCTCGATGCGGATGCCCTTCCAGCCGTAAGCCTCGGCCAGCCGCACGAAATCTGGCAGGCTGTCCGAGTACGAGTTCGAGTAGCGGCTCTCGTAAGTGAGCTCCTGCCACTGGCGGACCATGCCCATCCATTCATTGTTGAGGATGAACACCTTGACCGGCAGGCGGTACTGCGTGGCGGTGCCCAGCTCCTGGATATTCATCTGGATCGAGGCGTCGCCGGCCACGTCGATGACGAGGTCGTTCGGGTTGCCGCACTGCGCGCCGATCGCCGCCGGCAGGCCATAGCCCATCGTGCCGAGCCCGCCCGACGTCAGCCACTTGTTCGGCCCGAAGAAGTGGAAGTACTGCGCCGCCCACATCTGGTGCTGGCCGACCTCGGTGGTGATGATCGGATCGCGGTCCTTGGTCAACTCATAGAGCCGCTGCACCGCGAGCTGCGGCATGATCGCCGTCTCGCTCCTGGGGAACGCCAGGCTGTTGCGCGCGCGCCACTCGTCGATCTGCCGCTTCCAGGGGGCGAGATCGCGTGGGCGGCGGGCGCCCCAGGCTTCGATCAACTGGCCGAGCACGGTCCCGCAGTCGCCGACGATCCCGAGATCGACCGGCACCACCTTGTTGATCGAGGCGCGATCGATGTCGATGTGGATCTTGGTCGAGTGCGGCGAAAAGGCGTCGAGCCGGCCGGTCACCCGGTCGTCGAAACGCGCGCCGACGCAGACGATCAGGTCCGAGCGGTTCATCGCCATGTTGGATTCGTAAGTGCCGTGCATGCCCAGCATGCCGAGCCAGTCGGCGCTGTCGGCCGGGAACGCGCCCAGCCCCATCAGCGTCGAGGTGACGGGCGCGCCGGTCAGCGCCTGCAGCTTGCGCAGCAGCGTCGATGCCTCGGGGCCGGAGTTGATCACGCCGCCCCCGGTATAAAGGATCGGGCGCTCGGCCTTCTCCATCAGCGCGATGGCCTCGGCGATCTCGTCGGAACTCGCCTCGAGCCGCGGCGTGTAGCGGTTGCGACGCTGCGGCGCCGCGTCGTGCAGCAAGGCCGAGGCGACCTGGACGTCCTTGGGGATGTCGATCAGCACCGGGCCGGGACGGCCGGTCGTGGCGATCTGGAACGCCTCGTCGATCGTCGCGGCCAATTCGGCCGGATCGCGCACCAGGTAGTTGTGCTTGGTGCAGTGGCGCGAGATGCCGATGGTGTCGGCTTCCTGGAAGGCGTCCGAGCCGATCAGGCCGGTGGCGACCTGGCCGGTGATGACGACCAGCGGAATCGAATCCATGAAGGCGTCGGCGATGCCGGTGATCGCGTTGGTCGCGCCCGGACCCGAGGTGACGAGGACGACGCCGGGCTTGCCGGTCGAGCGGGCATAGCCCTCGGCCGCGTGGGCCGCGCCGGCTTCATGCCGGACGAGGATGTGGCGAATGCGTTCGTCGCCGAAAAGCGCGTCGTAGATCGGCAGCACCGCCCCGCCGGGATAGCCGAACACGAATTCGACGCCCTGCCGGACCAGACTTTC
>DASVMK010000176.1:0-22301 GCA_036384395.1 Novosphingobium sp. | reverse complement strand
CTACCTCGAAGGCGCCAAGAACGACATCCGCGTCAATTCGCTGGCGCCGACCGCCGGCACCCGCATGACCGCCGACATCTTTCCCGAGGAAGCGTTCAAGGCGTTCAGCGCCGAAAGCGTCGTCCCCGCCGCGCTGTTCCTGGTGTCCGACGACGCGCCGACCAACGCCATCGTCGGCGCCGGAGCCGGCGTGTACCAGAGCGGCTGGGTGACGATGAACGAAGGCGTCCTCCTCCCCGAAGCCGACCGCACCGTCGAAGGCTTCGCCGCCGCCTGGCCCCGCATCAGCGACCGCGCGACCGACAAGCCGATCCAGAACGGCATGGAACAGTCGATGCACGCGATGGAGCTGCTGCAGAAAGCGGCGAAGGGCGGGTAAGCGAGCTGGTCTGCGCCGCCGCCCAGACCTCCGACATTGTTCCGATTGGGTTATCTTGCGAGACGGAAAGCCATGAAAGCATCGTGCCAGTGCGGACAATTGCACGCCGAGGTGCCGGGCCCAAGCCCTGCTGTCGTGGCCTGTCATTGCATCGCGTGCCAGAAACGCTCCGGCTCCCCGTTCGGCGAGGCGGCCTACTATCCGCACGACCGAGTCAAGGTCGAAGGCCGCGCCTCCCACTTCACCCGCCCGACCGACGCCGGGGGCGTGTTCGATCAGTTTTTCTGCCCCGATTGCGGCACGACCGTCTACATGCGAGGGACCAAGAACCCCGATATGATCGGCATTCCGATCGGCCTGTTCGACGAGCCTCACGCCATGCAACCAGTGCGCTCGGTCTGGGAACAGCACCGCCACGACTGGGTCGAGATCGCGACGGCGGTCCAGCACTACCCGCAGGGTCGGACCGGCTGACCCGGGCGGCGGCGGAAAAGTCGGGTGTCCGGACAGGCCGGTTTCGGTCACTGGCGGTCGAAAGCAGACGTGCATCAAATCACGAAGTGCGGTAGGGCGCGTTTCCCAAAAATTACCAACTCACGAGGTTACAGTGCAGATCGCGGTGCTCACGTTCGATGGCTACAATGAGCTTGATAGTTTCGTTGCAGCAGCGATCCTGAACCGCATGAAAGCTAAAGGCTGGGCTGCACACATCACCTCACCGACCCCCGAGATCACTTCGATGAACGGCGTCACCGTGCGGCGTCAGAAGCCAATCGAGTTCGCCACTGAAGCCGATGCGGTTCTGATTGGTAGCGGATTGAAAACTCGCGACATCGCGGCGGATGCTGATCTGCTCGCCCGGATCAAGCTCGATCCCTCGCGCCAGCTAATCGCCGCGCAATGCTCAGGCACGCTGATCCTAGCCAAGCTCGGCTTGGTGGGGGAACTCCCAGCCTGCACCGACCTGACCACAAAACCATGGGTGATCGAGGCCGGGGTTAATGTAATCGACGCACCATTCGTCGCGCATGGCAATGTGGCCACGGCTGGCGGATGCCTGGCGTCTCAATATCTGGCTATGTGGATGATCGCCCGTGGCGCATCTGTTGAGGATGCCACGGGAGCGATGCACTACGTTGCGCCGGTCGGTGAGAAGGAACTGTACATCGACCGGGCATTATCGGCGATCACCCCCTTCCTGGCCGCAAAGCCCGCTCACGCGGCCTAGCCGGGCGGCCTCTGTCGGGCTGCTGTTCGGGCGTCCTGTATGTCCTCAAAGTTGGCGCCCCCCGACATCGCCCCCAGCTCCAGCCCTACCCCTCCACCACCTTCAACAACCGCCGCTCCAGGGGGAACAACACACCTGCCAGTTCATGCCCACGTTTCAACACCTGGCCGGCTTCGCCGAACAGCGTCCACATGCCCTGGCGGCCGCGGAGTGCGGGGCGTTTTTCGATGCGGGCCTGGGGGCGTTCGGCGGCGCGGCGGAAGGCGCTGAAGTTGGCGGCGTCGTGGCCGAAGTCCATCGCGTAGTCGCGCCACTGGCCGGCGGCGACCATGCGGCCATAGAGGTCGAGGATGCGCTGGAGCTCGATCCGGTCGAAACCGATCTGCAGGCTGCGGGTACTGGGAAACGCGATGACGGTGGCGCCGCTGGTCATGCCTGCTCCGCCTGTCGCCATCCCGTTCAGTTCCCGGTCTGCGCAGCGGGGCGCTTACGGCCGGCGGGGGCCGCTTCCTTTGCGGCGTCGCGCTCGCCCAGCAGGGCCTCGACCTGGGCGCGCAGCGCGGCGACCTCGGCCTCGAGGTCCTCGATGCGCGGGCCCACCGGCTCGCCCCCTTCGACACAGGGCTCCTTGCAGGGCGTGCCGTAGGGGATGAAATCCTTCTGCCAGGTCTCGGCGGCGACCAGCGTGGAGCGCGCCTTGACGCCGACCATTGTCGCGCCGTCGGGCACGTCCTCGGTCACCACCGCGTTGGCGCCGATGCGCGCGCGCTGGCCCACGGTGATCGGCCCGAGGATCTGCGCGCCCGAACCCACGATGGCGTTGTCCTGCAGCGTCGGGTGGCGCTTGCCGCCCTTGCCGTTGGCCGGGTTGGTGCCGCCCAGCGTCACGCACTGGTAGATCGTCACATTGTCGCCGATGTCGGCGGTCTCGCCGATCACGGTGAAGCCGTGGTCGATGAACAGATGCCGGCCGATGCGCGCGCCGGGATGGATGTCGATCCCGGTGAGGAAGCGCGAGGTATGGTTGACCGCGCGGGCGAGGAAGAACAGCCGTGCGTTGAACAGCGCATGCGCCACGCGATGCCAGAAGACCGCCCAGAGCCCCGGATAGAGCAGCACTTCCCAGCGCGAGCGCGGCGCGGGATCGCGCGCGACGATCGAGTCCAGATAGGCGACAAGTCTTCCCGGCATAATGCTGTTTTTTCCCACTTTCCGGCGATCAAGGCAAGCCTTGCACGCCACCTCCCGCGATCTCGTCCAAAGCCTCGCGCCAGATCGCCAGCGTCGGGGGCTGCTTGCGCTCCAGGCTGATGCGGTCGATCGCCGCCACCAGTCGCTCGACGCCCAGATGGGAACGCCGGCAGCGCGGCACAAGATAGGCACTGGCATCGGGGCCGAGCGCGAGGCCGCGCGCCTCGGCGTGGAGCGCGATCAGTTCGGCCAGCATGGCGTCGTCGGGCGCGCCGATCGTCAGCCGCAGCGCCGCGCCCAAGCGCGAGGCGAGATCGGGCAGCGCGATGGTCCAGCCCTCCTCCTCGGCCCGGTTGCAGACGATCAGCAGCGGCTGCCCGGCTTCCTGCGCGCGGTTCCAGCGGTGGAACAGCGCGGTCTCGTCCATTTGCTCGGCATCGTCGATCGCCGCGCCGCCGTGGCTCTCGACGAACCAGCGGGCGAGCAGCGACTTGCCGGCGCGCGGCGGGCCGAACAGGATCGCGGTGCGATAGGGCCAGCTCTGCGCCGCCGCCAGCGCGTCGATCGCCGCGGCGTTGGCGCTGCCGACCACGATCCGCCGCGGCCCCGCGCCCGGCCCGGTCAGAGGAAGAGCAATCTGTCGCGACATGGTTCGCTTATCTAATTCAGGTTGAGCGGAGGCGTCGCTCTAACGCCGGATGCTCAGCGCGTTGCTGCCGACGGTGACTTGCCAGCCCCGCGCGCGCAGCGCGGCGGCGATGGCATCGAGGCTGGCGGAGGCGTTGACCCGCATCACCGAAGTCCCGCCGATGGCGATGCTGGTGGTGGCCGCGTCCTGCACGCCGGGCGTGCCGCGCACCGCGCCGAGCGCGGCGTCGACCGAGCGCGCATCGGGCGAGGCGAACTGGATCGAGATGACCGACGCGGCCGGCGTGGCGGCGGTCGGCGCAGGGCTGGCGGTGCCGGTCGGTGTGGCGGTGGGCGTGGTCGTCGTGGCCGGCGCATCGGGCGCGAGGCGCGCTTCCTCGCGCTGCAGCGCGGCGGTGAGCATCGCCAGCATCGAATTGATCGCGCTCTGCTCTTCGACCAGCGTCGGGTTCGGCCGCAACTGCCCGCGCGCCAGCGCATCGGCATAGGTGCGGTCCATTCGCACCAGCGCCTGCGCCAGCATCGCCGGCACCGCGTCCTCGCTCGGCGCGCTCATCGTGAAGCTGTCGAGGTAGGTGTTGTCCGGCCCGAATCGCGCGGTGAAAGTGCCCTTCACCGGCCCGCCGGGCCATTGCCGCTCGAGCCGGGCCATCGGCATGATGACGTCGGACGCGCCGAACTGGTCGAGCACGCTGCGCCACCAGGTGCGGCTGCGGCGTCCCACCTGCCCGGCGGTGAGCAGCAGCGAATCGCTGCCCGAGCCGGCGGGGCGGACGTAGTCGATCGGGCTCGCGCCGGTGGCGAAGTTGGCCCAGGCGCGCTGCCACGGACCGCGCACTTCGAACACCTGCTCGGTCCCGCCAGAGGCGAGCACCGGGATCACCAGCAGCGGCGCCGAGCGCTGGAGGGCGCCGCCCGTCGGATCGGCGGCGGCGAGGAGCTGGCCGGTCTTCGCCCGGTCGAAGATGACGCCCAGCGTCGCGACGTAGCGGCGCGGGCCGATCTGCTCATGCTCGATCACCACGGCGGCTACCATCGCGTCGATCTGCTCGTCGCTCATCGCCGGGCCCTTGAGCGATTCCCAGGCCTTGCGCTGCGCTTCCTTCCAGCCGTTGAGCCGCGCCTCGACCGCGTCCTTGCCGGTGGTGTTGACCTGGATGCCGCCCACCTGGATGTCGGTGGTGCTGGCGATCGGCGCGATGCCGCGCTCGCCCTCGATCTGCGCGAGGAGCCGCTCGGGACCGATCGCCGCCAGCGCCACCGCGAGCGCCACCGCGAGCCCGCCGACGAGCTGCGCCGCGGGGCCGGGGCGCCATCTGCGCAAGGGTTTGGGTAAGGTGGCGAGTGACATCGGGGAAAACCGCGCGCCTTTTGCCCAATCGCTCATGGAAATCCAAGCGCGAAAAGGCTAGGCGGCGGCCATGTCTGACGAAAAGTCCTATAGCTACGAACAGGCGGGCGTCTCGATCGCCGCCGGAAACGCCCTGGTGAAAGCCATCGGCCCCCTGGCGAAATCGACCGCGCGACCCGGCGCCGACGCGGAACTCGGCGGATTCGGCGGGTTCTTCGATCTGCGCGCGGCGGGCTACACCGATCCGCTGCTGGTCATGGGCAACGACGGCGTCGGCACCAAGGTCAAGCTCGCCATCGATCACGACCGGCACGACAGGATCGGCATCGATCTCGTCGCGATGTGCGTCAACGACCTGATCGTCCAGGGCGCCGAGCCGCTGTTCTTCCTCGACTACTTCGCCACCGGCAAGCTCGACAATGGCGTCGCCGAGCGGGTCGTCGCCGGCATCGCCGAGGGTTGCCGCATCGCCGGCTGCGCGCTGATCGGCGGCGAGACCGCCGAGATGCCTGGCATGTACGCGCCCGGCGACTACGACCTCGCCGGCTTCTGCGGCGGCGCGGTGGAGCGCGGCGAGCAGTTGACCGGCGACAAGGTGTCGGAGGGCGACGTGCTGCTCGGCCTCGCCTCCTCGGGCGTCCATTCGAACGGCTACTCGCTGGTCCGCCGCCTCGCCGAGGACAAGGGCTGGAAGCTCGATCGTCCGGCGCTGTTCGATTCGGACCGGCTGCTGATCGATCACCTGATCGAACCGACCCGGATCTACGTGAAGAGCCTGCTGCCGACGGTGCGCGCCGGCAAGATCAAGGCGCTCGCCCACATCACCGGCGGCGGGCTGCTCGAAAACATCCCGCGCGTGCTGCCGCAGGGCCTCCACGCCGAGGTCGAGGCCGACCTCTGGGAGCAGCCCCGCCTGATGGCGTTCCTCCAGGCGCAGGGCAACATCGAGCCGGCCGAGATGGCGCGCACCTTCAATTGCGGCATCGGCATGGTGCTGGCGGTCGATCCGGCGGAAGTTGAGGGCGTTTCAGGGGCACTTGAGGGCGCCGGAGAGACCGTCCACCGCGTCGGCCGCATCGTCGCCGGCCCGCGCGGCTGCACCGTCTCGGGCAGCGCCGAGGCCTGGAGCGCCCGCCAGAGTTGGACCGCCACCCATAATGCCTGAACGGGCCAAAGTCGCGGTTCTCATCTCGGGCGGCGGCACCAACATGGCCGCGCTGCTCTATGCCAGCCGCGCCGAGGACTGCCCCTACGAGCTGGTGCTCGTCGCCAGCAACAACCCCGAGGCCGGCGGCCTGAAGCTCGCCGAGGCCGAGGGGGTGGCGACATTTTCGTTGCCGCACAAGGGCATGGCCCGCGCCGATCACGACGCGGCGATGGACGCGGCGATCCGTGCCAGCGGCGCCGAGTGGGTCGCGCTCGCCGGTTACATGCGGATCCTGACGCCCGAGTTCGTCGCGAGCTGGGAAGGCCGGATGGTCAACATCCACCCCTCGCTGCTGCCCAAGTACCAGGGCCTCCACACCCACCAGCGCGCGCTCGACGCCGGCGACCGGACGGGCGGCGCCACCGTCCACCTCGTCACCGCCGAACTCGACGACGGGCCGATCCTCGCCCAGACCCCGGTCGCGATCGTCCCCGGCGACACCGCCGAAAGCCTCGCCGCGCGCGTGCTGATCGCCGAGCACCAGCTCTACTCGCGCGCATTGGCGAAGCTGGTGTCGCAGGAAGTCGATCCCGATTGGCTGCATGCGCGGTTGAGCAAGCTCGTCGCCGCCCTGCCCGAGATCGAGGAGCGCCCCTCGCACGGCTCGCCCGGCTGGCGCATCGTCGGCGGCAAGTATTTCGCCATCTTCACGCGCCACCATCACGGCGACGAGCTGGGCGTCCTGGTCAAGACCAGCGGCGCCGACGAGCTGGCGGCACTGATCGAGCGGGATCCTCAGACCTACTATCGCCCCGCCTACTACGGCGCCTCGGGCTGGGTCGGCATCGTCCTCAACCGCAAGGGCGTCGATTGGGATCACGTCGCCGACTGGCTGCGGCGCAGCTGGCAGTCGGTGGCGCCCAAACGGCTGACCAAATTGATGGACGCCTCGGCGGAGTTTTAGACTTCGCTGTGCTCCACCACCGGCCGGCTCTCGCGCGTCCCGCGATAGCGCGCTTCGGGGTCCTGCGGATCGCCGGCGATGACGACGTAGTCGGCATGCACTTCGAGCAGCGTGCCGACGAAGGGGAAGCCCTCGAGGCTGCCGGTCACCCGATAGCTGACCGTGTCGCCGACCTTGAAGGTCGCCGGGTCGAAGTTGAATTCGAACGGGCAACTTTCGCCCGTCTCGCCCATGTTCTGCATTGCCGATCTCCTTGGCGGCGAAGGATAGGCAGCGTGGCCGGCGCGATCAAACGCAAAAGGGCCGGCGGATCGCTCCGCCGGCCCCCGCGATACTGTGCCTGAAGGTGGGCTTAGCCGACCAGCTCTTCGGGCTTGAAGAAGTATTCGATCTCGATCTTGGCGTTGTCGTCCGAGTCCGAGCCGTGGACCGAGTTGGCCTCGATCGATTCCGCGAAGGCCTTGCGGATCGTGCCTTCGTCGGCCTGCTCGGGGTTGGTCGCGCCCATCACATCGCGATTGCGCTTCACCGCGTCCTCGCCCTCGAGCACCTGGACGACCACCGGGCCGCTGATCATGAAGGCGACGAGATCGTTGAAGAACGGGCGCTCCTTGTGGACCGCGTAGAAGCCCTCGGCCTGCTCCTTGGTCATCTGGATGCGCTTCGAGGCGACGACGCGCAGGCCCGCTTCTTCCAGCATCTTGGTGACCGCGCCGGTCAGGTTGCGACGGGTGGCGTCGGGCTTGATGATCGAGAAGGTGCGGGTAACCGCCATGTTCCTGGTTCCTTGCGAAGTGTTAGGGTTTGGGATTGGCGGCGCCCCTAGCCGCGAAATCGCCGGGCGGCAAGGCGGGACGCCGCTGAGCGCCACGGAAATGACCCTCAGGGGCCCTCAACCCAGCGCCCGCCCTCCTGCTTCCAGAAGCGGCGGTCGATGCCCTCGCGCTGACCGAGCGCGCGCCAGCAGTCGCGCGCGCCCTGCACCGTCTCGGCGTCGAACAGATAGAACACGCGGGCGAAGGGATGCGCAGCGTCGCGCCAGACGCCGTCGGCCAGCGCCAGGTAGTTGGCGCCGTTCGCGGGCTCCGCCCGTTCGGACAGCAGGATCGGCTGGCGCGCCGCATGCGGCTGGTCGGCGCTGCCGTTGGCGAGGAAGCTGTCGGGCAGCCGGGTCCACAGCTCCCGACCGATACGCTCGCGCTGCGCCGCGTCGCCGGAAACCACCAGCAGCCGCTCGCCGAGCTTGAGCACCTGGCGCGCGATCAGCGGCAGCGCGGCTTCGGCGGGATCGCGGCTGAGCTGGTAGAAATCGACGCGCATCGGATAAGCGCTCAACCCTCGACGTTGTCCCGCACGTAGCGATCGAGCAGGCGCACGCCATAGCCGGTCGCGCCCTTCTCCCAGGTCGCCCCGGCCTTGTCGGCCCAGACCATGCCGGCGATGTCGAGATGCGCCCAGGGCGTGCCCTTGTCGATGTAGCGCAGAAGGAACTGCGCCGCCGTGATCGAGCCGCCGTTGCGCGGGCCGACATTCTTCATATCTGCGATCGGGCTATCGATCTGCTTGTCGTAGTTGGGGCCCATCGGCATCTTCCACAGCTTGTCGCCGCTGGCCTTGCCCGCCGCGATCAGCCGCTCGCCGAGCGTCTCGTCGTTGGTGAAGATGCCGGCGTACTCGTTGCCCAGCGACGCGATGATCGCCCCGGTCAGCGTCGCGAGGTCGATGATCGTCGAGGGCGCATATTCCTTCTGCACCCAGGTCAGCACGTCGCAGAGCACCAGGCGCCCTTCGGCATCGGTGTTGATCACCTCGATCGTCTGCCCCGACATCGAGGTCACCACGTCGCCCGGCCGCTGGGCAGCGCCATCGGGCATGTTCTCGACCAGGCCGCAGACGCCGATGACATGCGCCTTCGCCTGGCGGCGGGCCAGCGCGAGCATCGCACCCGCGACCGCGCCGGCGCCGCCCATGTCCCACTTCATGTCTTCCATGCCGGCGGCCGGCTTGATCGAGATACCGCCGGTGTCGAAAGTCACGCCCTTGCCGACGAAGGCGAGCGGCGCGGCCTGCTGCGCGCCCTCGCCCTTCCATTCCATCGCCAGCAGCCGCGGCGCGCGCGGCGAACCTTGCGAGACCCCGAGCAGCGCGCCCATTCCGAGCGCGCGCATCTCGGCCTCGTCGAGCACGCGGATCTGCACGCCGGTTCCGGCGAGCCGGTCCTGGCAGCGCGCGACGAAGCTTTCGGGATAGAGCATGTTGGCCGGCTCGGTGACGAGCTCGCGGGTGAACTCGACGCCCTCGGCCACCGCCGCTTCGCGCCGCCATTCGGCTTCGACACCCTCGCCCGCGCCGATCACGAAGGCGTCCTGCAGCGTGACTTTCTGCTCGTCCGCCAGCTTCGTGCGATAGCCGTCCTGCCGCCAGCCGCGCAGCCGCAGGCCGAGGAGGAAGGCCGCGCTCTCCGCGGCCGACAAGCCGGCGCCGGTGAGATCCACCGTCAGCGCGGTTTCGCCCGAGGCGAGGTACTTGGCGCTGATCGCCGCGCCGGCGCGCTCGATCGCGCCGATCCGCCCCGCCGACGCCGGTTCGCCAAGGCCGGCCAGCGCCAACCGTCGGAACGCACCATCGCCCGCGACGAAGGCCTCGTGGACTTGTCCCGCCTTGCCGGCGAAGCGGCTCGCCCGCGCGCCTTCCGCGACCACCGGGTCGAGATCGCCCGGCAGCGCGTCCTGGTTGACCGGGCGAACGAGGAGGCGCGACGGGGATGTCTGGGGTGCGGCAAGGAACTGGATTCGCATGAACTCTCCTGAGACGTGCCAAAAGGAGGCCGGAGGCGGCGAGGATGGATTGCAGTTAGGCACCGGCGGTGCGATAGGCAAGCCATGCTCCCGGCCCTGTTGCAATCCTCGCAAGTCCGCCCACGCCGCTTGCGTAGCTGGCGCACCACGATCGGGACGCTGACCCTGGCCCTCCTGAGCGCGCCGCATCTCGCCTGGGCACAAACACAGGCCGACGCCGCCGCGCCGACCGTCGCGCCCGCTCCGCCCGTGACGCCCGCCCCTTCCGATACGCCGACAGCCGCAGCGGCGCCCGCGGCGGACACGATCGCCTTCGAAGCCGACCGCGTCGAATATTCCAACGACGCCGACACGATCACCGCGACGGGCAATGTCGTGCTGCGGCGCGCCGATCAGTCGATGCGCGGCAACGTCGTCACCTATAACCGCAAGACCGGCCAGCTCGTCGCCACGGGCAACATCCGACTGGTCGACGAGGACGGCAACCAGCTTTACACCGAACGGCTCGAGCTCACCGACGAGCTCAAGGCCGGCGCGATGCAGAGCATGCTGCTGGTCCTGCGCGAAGGTGGGCGCCTGGCCGCCGAATCGGGCACGCGCGACCAGGCCGGGAACATCGTGTTGACCAAGGCGGCCTATTCGGGCTGCGCCGCCGTGGATGCCGAAGGCTGCCCTAAGGACCCGTCCTGGCGGGTCACCGCCAACCAGGTAACCTACAACGCCGCGAGGAAGCGCGTTTCCTTTCGGGGAGCCCGGCTGGAGATCTTCGGGCTCTCGCTGTTGCCCCTACCCGGACTGGCGCTGGCGACCGACGGCCGCCCGCAGTCCGGTCTGCTGGTTCCGGACATCGGCTCGTCCCCGTCGAACGGCATCGAGATCACCCAGTCGTGGTATCAGCGCTTTGGCGACAACCGCGATCTGGCGGTGACCGGCTACGTTTACACCAACGCGCCGCCGATGGTTTCGGCGCAGTATCGTACCTTGACCGACAACGGCGCCTTCCAGATCACCGGCTATGCCACGGGCAGCGGCAAGATCCCGGTCAACATCAACAATGCCGGGCGCACCGACAGTTTCCGCGGCTATCTGTTCGCCAACGGACGGATTCAGCTTTCGCCGACCTGGAGCATGACCAGCTCGCTTCGCTTCGCGTCCGACCGCACGTTCCTGCGCCGCTACGACATCAGCCGTGATGACCGCCTGCGCTCGATGATCGACATCGAGCGGATCGACGACGACAGCTACCTGTCGATCGCCGGCTGGGTCACCCAGACCATGCGTGTCGGCGAGCGGCAGGGGCTGGTTCCGGTCGCCCTGCCCGTGGTCGATTATCGCCGCCGGCTCGCCGATCCGGTGCTCGGCGGCAAGATCCAGCTCCAGCTCAACAGCCTGGCCATCACCCGCAACGACGGCCAGGACACCCAGCGCGCCTTCGCCAGCGCGCGCTGGGACTTGCGCCGGCTGACCGGGCTCGGCCAGGAAATAACGCTGACCGCGCTGCTGCGCGGCGATCTCTACCATTCGGACGAGAACGCGCTCACCACCACCGCGATCTACCGCGGCGATCCCGGCTGGCAAGCGCGCGGCGTCGCCATCGCGGCGGTCGATGTCAAATGGCCGCTGGTCGGAAAGCTCGGCACCGGCACGCAAGTGCTGACCCCGCGTTTCCAGATGGTCGCGGCGCCGTCGATCCGCAATCTGGCGGTCCCCAACGAGGACGCGCGCGCGATCGACCTGGAGGACAGCAACCTCTTCGCGCTCAACCGCTTCCCCGGCTACGACCGGATCGAGGACGGGGTGCGGTTCACCTATGGCTTCGACTGGCAATACGATCGGCCGGGCTGGCGGATCAAGACGACGATCGGCCAGTCCTATCGCCTCACCCGCGAGCCGACGCTGCTGCCCGAAGGCACCGGCCTGTCGAGCCGGCTGTCCGACGTGGTCGGCCGCACCGAGGTGCGGTTCCGCGACTTCGTCAAGCTTACCCATCGCTTCCGACTGGACAAGGACACCTTCGCCGTCCGCCGCAACGAGTTCGACGCCACCGTCGGCAGCCAGCGCACCTACCTGGAAGTCGGCTACCTGCGGCTCAACCGCGACATCGACACGGTCGAGGACTTGCAGGACCGCGAGGAACTGCGCGTCGCCGGGCGGGTCGCTTTCGCCAAGTACTGGTCGGTGTTCGGCGCGGGCGTGTTCAACCTGACCAACCGCGACGAGGACCCGACGTCCATCGCCGACGGTTTCCAGCCGCTGCGCACGCGGCTGGGCGTCGCCTATCAGGACGACTGCCTGGAACTGGGCGTGACCTGGCGGCGCGACTACGTGACGACCGGCGACGCGCGGCGCGGCAATTCCTTCCAGCTCAACTTCGCCTTGCGCAACCTGGGGATGCGCTAGGGCGCGGCGTTGGCGCGGATGCGCAAAGAGGCTATCGACATCGCTCAGTATTGGTTAAGCCGCGCCGCGCGAAACGCGGTGGCCGCCACAAGGCCGCCCAGGACAGGAACGACGCCACGGTGAACACGATTTTCCGCAGGACGATGACCGGCCGCGCCGGGCTGTTGTTGAGCCTGACCGCCCCGATCGCACTGGCCGCAGCCGCCAGCGCGCAGGATGCCCCCGCCAATCCAGCCGGGCCCAATGAGACCCCGCAAGGCGCGATCACCATTCCGCAGAACGTGCAAATCTTCGGGAAGAGCGACCCCAACGTCCGCCGCGCGACCGCGGTGGTCAACGGCGACATCATCACCGGCACCGACGTCGACCAGCGCCTCGCGCTGATCCTCGCCGCCAGCGACGCCAAGCCGAGCGCCGAGGAACAGCAACGGCTGCGGCTGCAGGTGCTGCGCAACCTGATCGACGAGACGCTGCAGATCCAGGAGGCCAAGGCCTCGGAAATCGACATCGACGAGGCCGAGGTCGAGCAGACTTACGCCCGCGTGGCACAGCAGAACTTCCGCCAGGATGTGAAGGCGATGGACGCCCATCTCGCCAAGATCGGCTCCTCGCCCGCTTCGCTCAAGCGCCAGATCCGCGGCGAACTGGCCTGGCAGCGCTTGCTCCGTCGCAATATCCAGCCGTTCGTCAACGTCTCGGACGAGGAAGTGAAGGAGCTGCTCGCGCGGCTCCAGGCGGCCAAGGGCACCGAGGAATACCGGATCGGCGAAATCTACCTGTCGGCCGCGCCCGAGGCCAGGCCGCAAGTGTTCGAGAACGCCAAGCGCATCGTCGAGCAACTTCGCCAGGGCGGCAGCTTCGTCGCCTACGCCCGCCAGTTCTCCGAAGCGTCGACGGCGGCGGTCGGCGGCGACTTGGGCTGGGTGCGGCTGGCGCAGCTCCCCGGCGAACTCGCCACGGCGGCGCGCGAACTGCAAACCGGCCAGCTCGTCGGCCCGATCGAAGTGCCGGGCGGCTATTCGATCGTCTATCTGATCGACAAGCGCCAGGTGCTCACCGCCGATCCGCGCGACGCGGTGCTGGCGCTCAAGCAAGTCTCGATCACCTTCCCCAAGGGCATCTCGCAGGCGGAGGCGACCAAGCGCGCCGGCGACTTCGCCACTGCCATGAAGCACGCGCAAGGCTGCGGCGCGGTCGATGCGGTGGCGCAGCAGCAGGGCGCGCAAGTGGTCGCCAACGACCAGGTCCGCGCCCGCGATCTGCCTGGGCCGTTGCAGGAGGCGATCCTCAAGCTGTCGATCGGCGAGACCTCGCCGCCGTTCGGTTCGATCGACGAAGGCGTGCGCGTGCTGATGCTGTGCGGCCGCGACGACCCGCAGACCGCGCAAGGGCCGAACTTCGACCAGCTCCAGGCGCAGATGGAAGACGACCGGGTCAACAAGCGCGCGCAGATCTACCTGCGCGACCTGCGCCGCGACGCCGTGATCGACTACAACTGACGTGAGCGCCGCCCCTCTGGCGGTCTCGCTGGGCGATCCCGCAGGCATCGGGCCCGAGCTCATCGCCGAAGCCTGGCGGCGCCGGGACGCGGAGGCCCTGTCGCCGTTCTTCGTATGCGGCGGCGCGGCGGTGCTGGTCGCCGCCGCCAAGACGCGCGGGTTCGACCTCCCGATCGCCCAAATCTCCGATCCCGATGAAGCGAGCGCGGCGTTTTCCCACGCCCTGCCCGTACTCGGCCCGCGCGACGGCGCCTACACGCCCGGCCAGCCCAGCCGCGAAGGTGCCGCGCTCGCGCTCGCCTCGCTGAGCGAAGCGACGCGCCTCGCGGTCGCGGGCTCGGCGGCGGGGATCGTCACCGGCCCTATCGCCAAATCGCGCCTCGCCGAGGTGGGCTTCGATCATCCGGGGCAGACCGAATTCGTCGCCCAGGCCTGCGGCGTCGCGCCCGAGGACGCGGTGATGCTGCTCGCGGGTCCGCGGCTGCGCACCGTACCGCTGACCGTGCACGTCGCCCTCGCGGCGGTGCCCACGCTGATCTCCACCGAACTGATCGTCCGGCGCGCGCGGATCGTCGATGCCGGTTTCCGCCGCGATTTCGGCCTGGCCGCGCCGCGCCTCGCCGTGGCCGCACTCAATCCCCATGCCGGCGAGGACGGCCGCTTCGGCGACGAGGACCAGCGCGTGGTCGCGCCCGCCGTCGCCATGCTGCGGGCCGAAGGCATCGACGCCAGCGGCCCGCACCCGGCCGACGCGCTGTTCGCGCCGCATGCGCGCGACGGCTACGACGTGGCGCTGTGCATGTACCACGACCAGGCGCTGATCCCGCTGAAGGCGCTCGACTTCGACAACGGCGTCAACATGACGCTCGGCCTGCCGATCGTCCGCACCTCGCCCGATCACGGCACCGCCTTTGCCATCGCCGGCCAGCACGTGGCGAACGCGGGCGCGACCATCGCGGCGGTTCGTATGGCGGGCGACTGCGCGGCGCGTCGGGCATGAGCCAACCCACCCTGCCCCCCTTGCGCGAAGTGATCGCGCGCCACGGCCTGTCCGCGTCGAAGGCGCTGGGCCAGAACTTCCTGTTCGACGAGCAGTTGCTGGACCGCATCGCCGCGATCCCCGGCAGGCTGGCGGGCCGCCCGGTGCTCGAGGTCGGCCCAGGCCCCGGCGGGCTGACGCGGGCGCTGCTGCGCGCCGGCGCGCACGTCACCGCGATCGAGATGGACCGCCGCTGCCTGCCCGCGCTCGCCGAACTGGCCGAGGCGTTCCCCGGCAAGCTGCGGGTGATCGAGGGCGACGCGCTGAAAGTCGCGCCCGAGGCACTGTTCGACGAGCCTTACGCGATCGTCGCCAACCTGCCCTACAACGTCGGCACCGCGCTGTTCACCGGCTGGCTTTCGGGACAGGACTGGCCGCCGCGCTGGTCGTCGCTGACGCTGATGTTCCAGCAGGAGGTCGCGCAGCGCATCGTCGCCGAGGCGGGCAGCGACGCCTACGGCCGCCTCGCCGTGCTGGCGCAGTGGCGCGCGCAATCCAAGCTGGCGATGAAGGTCCACCGCAGCGCCTTCACCCCGCCGCCCAAGGTCATGTCGGCGATCGTCCACGTCGTCCCCGGCGAAATGCCACCCGGCGTGTCGGCGCGCATGCTCGAGCGCGTGACCGAGGCCGCCTTCGGCCAGCGGCGCAAGATGCTGCGGCAGAGCTTGAAAGGCCTGCCGGGCGCGCTTTCCGCGCTCGATCGGCTGGGGATCGCAGCCGAAAGGCGCGCGGAAACGTTGAGTGTCGATGAATTCGTCGGTATCGCGCAAGAATTGACCGATCTTGGAGGAACCGGATGAAACTTGCTCGTTGGACCCTGGCCGGCGCTTCCGCCTACGTCGTTTACAAATACGCCATCGGCAAGAAGGCCAAGGGCGAGGACGTGTTCACCTCGCCCGAGAGCGACGCCGACGGCGTCCTCGCCCCCGCGCGCGAAAGCGCCGCGCCGGCCAAACGCTCGAAAGCCCGCAAACCCAACAAGGCAGGCTGACGGCCTCTGCGGATAACCGCAGGCCCGCATTCACCAAAACCTTACCCTTGCGCTGGTAACCCGGCAGCATGGGAGCGACCTTCAGCCACATCGTCGAGGAGACGCGGCGGGAACTCGCGGTATTCGCGGCCGAGATGATGGGCGCGCAGGCCTATCTCGGCCAGTTCGCGCAGCACGGAAAACCGATCCAGCTCTCCCGGGCCGAACGGCGGCGGCTGCTCCAGCTGATCGACGCCTCGGGCGATCCCTATATGGTGATCGATCCGCGCCCGGGCCTGCGCATCCTCGACGTCAACGACGCCTACGCCGCGCAGACGCTGACGCAACGCAGCGGCGTCGCGGGAGACCGGCTGTTCGATGTCTTTCCCGACAATCCCGACATGCCCGACGCCGACGGGGTCAGCAACTTGTTCGAATCGCTGCAACGCGCGACGCAGACCGGGCAACGCCATGTCATGGTGCGCCAGCGCTACGACGTGCGCGACGCCCGCGGCTGCTTCGTCGAGCGGCACTGGCTCCCCACCAACACCCCGGTGTTCGACGAGCGGGGATCGCTGCTCTACGTGCTGCACCACGCCGTCCAGGTGCCCCCGGTATAGCAGCGCCCCTCCCGGCTTTCACCGGGAGGATTCTCGCGATCGATCAGGCCGCCGCCTTCTTCTTCAGGCGCCAGGCGTGCAGCAGCGGCTCGGTGTAGCCGTTGGGCTGCTCCACGCCCTTGAACACCAGGTCGCAAGCGGCCCGGAAGGCGAAGCTGCCGTCCCAGTTGCCGGCCATCGGCTCGTAAAGCGGATCGCCCGCGTTCTGCGCGTCGACCTTGGCGGCCATGCGCTTGAGCGAGTCCATCACCTGAGCCTCGGTGCAGACACCGTGCAGCAGCCAGTTGGCCATGTGCTGCGACGAGATGCGCAGGGTCGCGCGGTCTTCCATCAGGCCGACATCGTTGATGTCCGGCACCTTGGAGCAACCAACGCCCTGGTCGATCCAGCGCACGACGTAGCCGAGCAGCCCTTGCGCGTTGTTGTCGAGCTCCTCGCGCACTTCGGCTTCCGAGAAGTTGGTGCCGGTGGCGAGCGGGATCGTCAGCAGGTCGTCCAGGCCGGGGACGGGTTCGCCGGCCAGCGCGCGCTGCACGTCGAACACGTCGATCTCGTGGTAGTGCATCGCGTGGAGGGTCGCCGCGGTCGGCGACGGCACCCAGGCGGTGTTGGCGCCGGACTTGGGATGCCCGGTCTTCTCGGCCATCATCGCGCCCATGCGATCGGGCGCGGCCCACATGCCCTTGCCGATCTGCGCACGGCCCGAAAGCCCGTGCTTGAGGCCGATGGCGACGTTGCGCTTCTCGTAGCTGGCGATCCAGGCGGAGCCCTTCATCGCGTTCTTGCGGATCATCGGCCCCGCGCGCATCGAGGTGTGCATCTCGTCGCCGGTGCGATCGAGGAAGCCGGTGTTGATGAAGACGATGCGGTCCTTCACCGCCGCGATGCAGGCGGCGAGGTTGGCGCTGGTGCGGCGCTCCTCGTCCATCACACCAACCTTCATCGTGTGTCGCGGCAGGCCGAACAGATCCTCGACCGCATCGAACAGGTCGTTGGTGAAGGCCACTTCCTCGGGCCCGTGCATCTTCGGCTTGACGATGTAGATGCTGCCCGTGCGGCTGTTGCCGTGCTTGGTGAGGCGCTTGACGTCCTGGCTGCTGATGGCCGCGGTAAATACCGCGTCCATGATGCCTTCGGGGATCTCGTTGCCGTCGGCAAGCTGGATCGCCGGGTTGGTCATCAGATGGCCGACGTTGCGCACGAACAGCAGGCTGCGGCCCGGCAGGACCAGGCTCGAACCATCGAGCGCGGTCCAGACGCGGTCCTCGGCGAGGACGCGGGTCAGGGTCTTGCCGCCCTTCTCGAAGCTGTCCGCCAGATCACCCCGGATCACGCCGAGCCAGTTGCGATAGGCGACCAGCTTGTCCTCGGCATCGACGGCGGCGACCGAATCCTCGAGATCGACGATCGTCGTCAGCGCGGCTTCGAGTACGATGTCGGCGATGCCGGCGACATCGGTGGAGCCGATCGGGTGCGAACGATCGAGCACCAGTTCGATGTGGAGGCCGTTATGCCGCAGCAGCAACCCGCCGTCCTTGCGGCCGACTAGCTGGCTCTGGTCGGCGAGCGCGGGATCGCCCTCGCCGGTCCAGTCGGCCCAGCTCCCCGCGGCCAGCGGCACCGCCTTGTCGAGGAAGGCACGGCCGGCGCGGATCACCGCGGCGCCGCGCGCGGCATCGTAGCCGCCCGGCTTCGCGGCCGGCGCATCGAGCGCGTCCGTACCGTAGTAGGCGTCGTAAAGGCTACCCCAGCGCGCGTTGGCGGCGTTGAGCAGGAAGCGCGCGTTCAGCACCGGCACGACCAGCTGCGGCCCGGCCAGCGTAGCGATTTCGGCGTCGACGTTTTGCGTCGTCACCGAGAAATCACCGGGCTCAGGCACAAGATAGCCGATCTCCGTCAGGAACGCGCGGTATTCGGCAGCGTCGAGCGGTTTGCCGGCGCGCGCCTCGTGCCAGGCGTCGATCTGGACCTGGATCGCGTCACGCTTGGCGAGCAGCGCGCGGTTGCGCGGGGCGAAATCGCCGAGCAGCGCGGCGAAGCCCTGCCAAAAACGCTCGGCATTCTGGCCGATCGGGGGCAGCACTTCGGCTTCGAGGAAATTGGCCAGACCAGCGTCGACCTTCAACCCGGCGCGTTCAACCGTCTCGTTCATAATGCCTCACCATGCATTGCGCCGCCCGCGCCCGTGGCGGAGCGGCTGGATTGCGTCAGATGCTCCGGGAAGGAACGGCTGCCGCCTATGACGCAAGCCCGCCCGCTTGGCAACCGCGCGGCCCGTGAACGCTCCGCCACCCTCGCCGGCGCGGCACCCATCCCAAATCGGGACCGACCAATCGCTTTTCGCTGACTATCATGAGTGGCATGAACGTTTCCGCGCTTCATGCCCGTTCAGAGGTTCACGTGTTCCGGAAGCTCCGCCGCCTTTTCCTGATCAAGACACGGGTAGAGGCCTACATGATCATCTACGCCCTGGCGTTGGGCGCGACCGAGCGCGGGCGGATCTACCTCACCCAGTACCCCGGCTGGGGCGGCAAGCTGCTTTTCCTGGCCTGCACCGGCGCGGTGTTCCTCGCCGGGGCCAAGATCCTCGATTGTCTGCGCCTGGAGCGGCAGAGAGCGGCGACCGCCGCGCTCTCCTCCAAGACCTGAAGCCCCCCGCCCCGGCCTTCCTCAGGCCTCTTCCGCCAGCCGCTCCGCCGCCAGCTTACGCAAGTCGGCGGTCTTCACTTTGGCGCTGCCGGTGGTCTTGAGCTCGTCCTCGGCGAAGAACAGCACGCGGCGCGGCAGCTTGTAGCTCGCCAGCTTTTCCTTGGCGAAAGCGCGAATGTCCGCGTCGGTCAGCGCCGCCCCTTCGTGGGGCACGATGCAAGTGACGACCAGTTCGCCCAGCAGCTCGTCGGGCACGCCGACCGTCTGAGTGATCTTGACGCCGGGGCAATCGCGGATGACCTCGTCGATCTCGAGCGGCGAGACGTTGGCGCCGCCGGTCTTGATGATGTCGTTGAGCCGCCCTTCCCAGAACAGTCGCCCCTCGGCATCGAGGTAGCCGCCGTCGCCGGTGCGCAGGTAGCCCTCGTCGTCGAGGCTCTCGTCGAGCGGGATGCCGAGGTAGCCGAGCATCAGCGTCGGTCCCTTGACCGCGATCTCGCCGCGCTCGCCCAGCGGCACGATGACGCCGGTCAGCGGATCGACGATCTTGACCGTCGATCCGGCGGTGGGCTGGCCGTGGCTCCGGGCGGACACCTCGGCCGGGGTGTTGGAGGCGAAGACGGTGATCAGCGTGAAGGTCTCGGTGTTGCCATAGGCCTCGTTGGGCGCGGACCAATCGGTCTTGACCGTCGGGTGCTTGGCGATCTGCATCGTCTTGTCGGCATAGCGCAGCGACGAGAGATCGACCGTCTCGTAGTTGGGCGCGGCGGCGAGCTGGGCCCACTGATGCGGCCAGGCGATCGGCATCGTCGCCCGCTCCTTCTCCATAAGGTCGAGCGCCTCGGCCGCGTCGAACCAGCGCTGGAGCACGAGCGTACCGCCCGACGACAGCGTGCCGCCGAGCGCCATGACGAAATTGCCCGACCAGAAGAAACCGTTGGCCGACCAGGTCCGCGGCGGCGCCTCGGGCTGGATGTCGTACCACTGCGCCCAGCGCCACAGCTGAAGGCAGACTGCGCGATTGGCGCTGAGGATACCCTTGGCCTTGCCCGTCGAGCCGGAGGAGAACAGCAGGATGCCCGGATCGCTGGGCGCCACCGCCGCCGCCTTCGCATCGACGAGATCGTCCGACACGCCCTCGCCGCGCGCCAGGAAGGTGCTCCACCCCTCGATCGAACCGACGCCCTCGTCGCTGTCGACCAGCGCCAGGTGGCGCAGGAAAGGGAAGCGCAGCGAGACCAGCTTGGCCGGCTCGGCCGAGGCGATTCCCGGCTCCAGCTCGGTGAGCATCGCCGCGAAGTCCTTCTTGAGGACGTTGCGCTCGATCAGCAGCACCGAACAGGCGGAGGCCTGCAGCACCACGTCGATCTCGGTGGGGGTGAAGAACGTGCTGATCGGATTGGCGACGCCGCCCGCCAGCGCGGTGCCGAACGTGCTCGCCAGGAATTCGAGCCGGTTGGTGACGAGGATGCCGACGCGTGCGCCCTTGGCCAGGCCGCCGGCGATCAGCGCCTTTGCGACCTGGCGCGAGCGCTGCCACAGATCGTCGTAAGTCCAGCGCTCGACGCCGCCGTCCAGGTGGATGACCGCCGCCTCGCGCGGGCCATAGCGCTCGGCGATCTCGCGGACGTAGCCGGCCAGCGTGAGCGCGCCGATCCCGGTCTCCTCGGCCAGCGGAATGCCGCGCGCGATCGACAGGCCATCGACGACTTCGACCTTGCTACTCATCTTTCTGCATCCTCTCGGCGGCGAGAGCCGGGCGGCGCTCCGGCGCCTGCCCCGCTCCGCCATTTCCGGCTCTGTTAGCGGTTCACGTCGACGATGATGCGGCCGCGCACCTTGCCGTCGATCAGGCCGCTGGCGGCCTCGATCGCTTCGCCGAGGCCGATTTCCTGGCCGATCACCTCGAGCAGCGCCGGATCGAGATCACGCGCCAGGCGCTCCCAGGCGGCCAGGCGGCGCGCCTTGGGCGCCATCACGCTGTCGATGCCGAGCAGGCTGACGCCGCGCAGGATGAACGGCATGACGGTCGCCGGGAAGTCCGGGCCCTGCGCCAGGCCGCAAGCCGCGACCGCGCCGCCATAGCGGGTCTGCGCGCAAGCGTTTACCAGTGTGAAGCTGCCGACCGAGTCGATCACGCCGGCCCAGCGCTCCTTCTGCAACGGCTTGCCCTTCTCGGACAGTTCGGCGCGATCGATGATCGTGCTCGCGCCGAGCTGGGTCAGGTAAGCGGCTTCCGAGGCCTTGCCCGAAGAAGCGGCGACGGTGTAGCCGGCCTTCTTGAGCAGCGCCACCGCGACCGAGCCGACGCCGCCGGTGGCGCCCGTCACCAGGATTTCGCCCTTGTCCGGGGTCACGCCGGCATTGACCAGCGCATCGACGCAAAGCGCGGCGGTGTAGCCGGCGGTGCCGATCGCCATCGCCTGCCGCGGGGTGAACGCGCTGGGCAGCGGCACGAGCCACTCGCCCTTGAGGCTGGCCTTCTGGCTGAGACCGCCCCAGTGCCCTTCGCCCACGCCCCAGCCGTTGAGCACGACGGTGTCGCCGGCCTTCCAGTCGGCGCTGGCGCTCTCGGTCACGGTGCCGACGAGATCGATGCCGGGGACCAGCGGCGAGATGCGCGCGATCGGCGACTTGCCGGTGATCGCCAGCGCATCCTTATAGTTCAGCGTTGAGTAGGCGACGTCGATCTTGACGTCGCTGGCCGGGAGCGCGCTCTCGTCGAGCTGCTGCAGCGAGACGGTCTGCCCGCCCTCGGTCTTTTCGATCACAATCGCGGAAAACATGGCAATTCCCTTCGTTCAGAACCGCGCCGGACCAGGCCACAGGGCCCCCGGCGCATCGGCATGGCCCGGGCGCTAGCGCAAATTCGGCGAAAGGGGAACGGGCGACGAAGCAGAACGCCCGCGCGATTTTGATCGCCCCGGCGGAGTCCGGCGACCACACAAGAAAACGGCTGGGGCAGCGCGCCGGCCGCTCCTTGATTAGGCTGTCGGTATCAGAACTTCTTGTTGAAGCCGACCTGAACCGGACGCCCGATGGTCGAGCCGTTGATATAGCCGAACGACGAAGGCGTCAGCGATCCTGCAGCGGGGTTCCGTCGATCCCCGATTGCTTGATGCGGCCGAGGTTCGATTCTTGTCAGGCCGGCTTGGCCGGCGGAACGCGCAGGCTGGCGACGATCTCGGGATATGCGCTGATCCGCATCGAGCCGAACAGGGCCAGCCGCAGGCACTCGCGCGCGAAACGGCCGCCGAGCGCATCGGGGCCGGCCGCACCGCCATCGTGCGCGCGCGCCCAGACCGGCCAGAGGAACGCGCCCGCCAGGTTCATCACCGCCAGCGCCTCGGCATCGATGCCCGGCACGGCAAGGTCGCTCGCCGCGAAACGCTGGAGCGAGCCGCTGTACTCGCGCCAG
>DASVMK010000175.1:0-2945 GCA_036384395.1 Novosphingobium sp. | reverse complement strand
CGGGCCCCGTCGCAAGCGGCCGGGGAACGCGCGGACCTCGGCGTCGAGGCCGGGCTGCTGGGCCTGCTCGGCGCATTGGGCCTGGCCGGGGTGGGCGTTCTCGCGCTGCGCCGTCGCCGCGATGCCGATGAGGACGAGCCTCTCGCCGATACGCCGCTGACCGCCGCGGCCGCCGCCGCGCCGATCGTCGCCACGCCGGCGGCGGCCCCGGTCGCGTTCCCCGCAGGACTGCGCCAGCTCGCAAATGCGGATGCGGCTTTCGCGATGCCCGCCGGGCCGGTGCCGACGGGCGCCGCGCGCGAGGCGCTGCTCGACCGTATGGTCGCGGCCGAGCCCGACGCGGCCAACCCCTTCACCACGCCCAAGGCGCGTCGTCGCCGTGCGCGCCTGCTGCTGCAACAGCGCGAGGCTGCGCTCAGCCGCGACGCCCGCACGCCGTTCGACTGGCGCACCTACGATCCGGCCGCGCACAAGGACGGCGCCGCCCCCGAAGACGCCGAGCGGGAGGTGCCGCTCAAGGTCTGATCCGCCGATATATCGGCACGCGGAAAGGCGGCTCCTCGCGGGGCCGCCTTTTTCGTTTTTTGCGAAACGATGCGGAGAATATCGTTTTTCGATATTATCGATTGACAATATGCCCGACTCGCCTTATTGAATGTCGATATCGAGAATATCGGAGAACGATCAATGGCCCGCTACTTTGGCTTTGCTGCCGCCGCTTTCGCCACCCTCAACGTCGTCAACCTGCTGTGGTTCTCGACGCTGGCCGTCTGAATGTCTTAAGAGAGTGCCCACCATGAAACTCACCGTCCTGCATGCGGCCGCGATCGCGGTCGCCGCGAACATCGCGATGGTCCTGTGGGCGGCGACGCTCGCCCCGGCGGTCGCTTGAGTCGAGGCCGCACCCGCGATCCCCTGCTGGGGACGGTGCGACTGCTGCTGTCGATCTTCATGATCGGCGCGATCGGCGTGACAGCGCTCTCCGCCTTCTCGGCCGCATCGGTCGGGCTGTGGTGGCCGCGTGTGGAGATCGCGCTGGCCGACCGTGCCGGCGGTCCGTTGCCGGCGGACCTCATCTACATGATCCTGGGCTTCCTCTCGGTCTTCGCGGTCATGACGGGCCTCAGCGTCTTGTTCCTGCGGCTGTTGCGCCGGATCATCGACACCGTCGCCGAGGGCGATCCCTTCATCCCGGACAACGCCGTCCGCCTCGATCGCATGGGCTGGATCGCGCTGGTGGTGCAACTTCTCGCGATTCCCGCGGGCGCGCTCACCGGCTGGATCGCCCACGTCAGCCATGTCGAGCGGATCGACGTCGGCTTTTCGGTCGGCGGCATCCTGCTCGCGCTGATCCTGTTCATCCTCGCCCGCGTCTTCCGCCGCGGCGCCGCGATGCGCGACGATCTCGAGGGCACCGTCTGATGCCCGAGGCCGACGCCCCGAGCGAAGGGGGCGCCCGCATCCGCGTCCGGCTCGACGATCTGCTCCACGCCCGCCGCATGACGCTGACCGAACTGGCCGAGCGGGTGGACATCACGCTCGCCAACCTCTCGATCCTCAAGACCGGCAAGGCCAAGGCGATCCGCTTCTCGACGCTCGAGGCGATCTGCCGCGAACTGCGGTGCCAGCCGGGCGACCTGCTGTGCTACGAGGCGGACGCAGATTAGCCGCGATTGACTTTTCCCGCTCGTTCCGCCATTGGCCCGCCCGGATCGGCGGCCTGTCTGCCGGTTCATCCGTCCGAGACAGTTGGTGCGCCGGGTCTGCCGTCGCTTAATTTCCAGCCTAGACGGGGAAAAGAGATTTACCCGGCCCTCGCTCCCGTTTCGTGAGTGCGGTGCCTTTTGCGTTTCGGCGCAACTCCTTCCCCCCTCAACGGACTCGCCCGTGGTGCCGCGCGCATCATGGACAAACGTAGCCGGCCGCGCGGGGCATGCCCCAGGCGGCCATTGTGAAGGAGTAAGGCATGGATCGTTCGCAGAAAGCCGAATCGGTCGCATCGCTGAACGCGACTTTCAACGAGGTCGGCGTGGTGGTGATCACCCGCAACCTCGGCATGTCGGTGGCTCAGTCCACCGCCCTGCGCGGAAAGGTGCGCGAAGCGGGCGCGACCTACAAGGTTGCGAAGAACCGTCTTGCCAAGCTTGCCATCAAGGACACGAACTACGCGGGCATCGACGAGATGTTCACGGGTCCGACGGCGATCGCCACTTCGGTCGATCCCGTCGCCGCCGCCAAGGCGGTCGTGGACTTCGCCAAGACGACCGACAAGATCGAGATCGTCGGCGGTTCGATGGGCACGCTGGTTCTGAACGCGGAAGGGGTCAAGGCGCTCGCCTCGATGCCGTCGCTCGACGAACTGCGCGCGAAGCTTGTCGGCCTCGTCCAGGCTCCGGCGACCAAGATCGCCCAGCTTTCCACCGCTCCGGCGGCGAAGCTGGCGCGCGTCTTCGGCGCCTACGCCGCGAAGGACGCTGCCTAAAAGCGGTTTCAACGATTTCCGGGCAGCGCCGTTCGGGCCTGTCCGGCCACAATTTGAGGAGTATGCATCATGGCCGATATCGCCAAGCTTGTTGAAGAACTGTCGCAGCTGACCGTCCTCGAGGCGGCCGACCTCGCCAAGGCGCTGGAAGAAGCGTGGGGCGTTTCCGCCGCCGCTGCCGTCGCCGTGGCCGCTCCGGCCGGTGGTGGCGCTGCCGCCGAGGCTGCCGAAGAGCAGACCGAATTCGACGTCATCCTGACCGGCGACGGCGGCAAGAAGATCCAGGTCATCAAGGAGGTCCGCGCGATCACCAACCTGGGCCTGACCGAAGCCAAGACCCTGGTCGAGAGCGCCCCGAAGGCGATCAAGGAAGGCGTCAACAAGGCCGAGGCCGAAGAGATCAAGAAGAAGATCGAGGAAGCCGGCGGCACCGTCGAGATCAAGTGATCTTCTTTCCCGGACG
>DASVMK010000174.1:0-12893 GCA_036384395.1 Novosphingobium sp. | reverse complement strand
CTCCTCCAGACCGGCGATCTCGACAAGGGCATCTTCTGGGCCGGCATGGTCCAGGGCCTCATCCACGACATCCCCACCGTCCAGCAACTCATGGACCGCATCGTCGGCGAGGCCGAGGCCATCGTCCAGCAACGCTTGGGGAAGATGCTGGGGTGAGGGAGTGCAACCGGTGTTGCATTTTATCGCACTTGCCCGAAGGCCGGTGAAAGTTTAATCGGCCGGTTAAATCGCATAGTGGGAAGAGGATGCGCACTCGCAAATGCCGCTCAGCATCCTACATTCCAGACCTGACTTTTCGCCTAGACCGAGGACTTGATAATGGCTGCCGTCCAACAGATCAACGACACCCCCGAAGCCAAGGAAGTCGCGGAGCTCATCGCCCGTTCGCGCGCCGCGCAGGCGCAGATCGAGCATTACACGCAGGAACAGGTCGATCGCCTGATCCGCGGCATGGTCTGGGCCGTCGCCCAGCCGGGCGTCGCCGAAGAGATCGCCCGGCACACGATCGATGAATCGCAACTCGGCAACTACGAGGGCAAGTTCACCAAGATAAGCCGCAAGACCCGCGCGGCTCTGCTCGACATCATCGACGACAAGTCGGTCGGCGTGATCGAGGAGGACAAGGAGCGCGGCCTGATCAAGATCGCCAAGCCGGTCGGCGTGATCGGCGCGCTGTCGCCCTCGACCAATCCCGAGGCGACCCCGGTGATCAAGGCGATCTGTGCGGTGAAGGGCCGCAACTCGATCATCATCGCCCCGCACCCGCGGGCCAAGGTTTCCAACGCGATCATCTGCAACAAGATGCGCGAGGCGCTGGTCAAGATGGGCGCCCCGGCCGACCTCGTCATTCCGATCGAGACTCCCTCGGTCGAGAAGACCAACGAGGTCATGCGCCAGTGCGACCGCGTGCTCGCCACCGGCGGCGGCCCGATGGTCCATGCCGCCTATTCGTCGGGCACCCCGGCGCTCGGCGTCGGCGTTGGCAACGCGGTGATCACCGTCGACGACACCGCCGACCTCGACGACGCGGCCGAGAAGATCCGCATCTCCAAAACCTTCGACTTCGCCGCCTCGTGCTCTTCGGACAATTCGGTGATCCTGTTCGATTCGATCTACGACGAGATGCTGGACAAGCTTCAGGCCCAGGGCGGCTTCGTCGTGGAAGGCGAGAACAAGACCAAGCTGCAGAACACGATCTGGGTCGACGGCCACCTCAACACCAAGATCGTCGCCCAGTCGCCCGAAACCATCTGCGGCATGGCGGGGATCGACCTGCCCGCCGGCAAGACCTTCCTGATCGTGCCGGAAACCGGCTTTGGCGAAGATTATCCGTTCTCGGGCGAGAAGCTGTCGGTGACGATGGCGCTGTACCGGGCCAAGGACATCGACGATGCGATCCGCATCACCAACGGGGTCCAGAACTACCAGGGCCGCGGCCACTCCTGCGGGATCTATTCGAAGAACGAGGACAACATCCTGCGCCTCGCCAGCGAGACCTACACCAGCCGCGTCATGGTCAACCAGCCGCAGTCGGTCTCCAACTCGGGAAACCTGTGGAACGGGATGCGCCAGACCTTCTCGCTGGGCTGCGGCTCGTGGGGCGGCAACGCCACCAACAACAACATCTCTTGGCGCGATCTGATCAACGAGACCTGGGTGTCGAAGCCGCTGGCGACGCCGAAGGTGCTTCCCAGCGACGAGGACCTGTTCGGCAAGGACGTGATCGCCGCGCTGGCCTGAGGCGGATCGCCTCTCTCCGTCGGCATGGCGGGTTTCGCTGAAGGAGCGTTCGCATGATGGCAATGGCCCGGCATAGCCTGCTCCTGGCCGCGCTCGCGCTCGCCGCGTGCTCACAGAAGGCGGAGGACGAGGCGCCGGCCGACAAGACGGTGGCCGACAGGGCCGTGGCCGAGCCGGGCGCGGCGGCGAGCGCTTCCGCGCCCGCGCCTGGCGCGCCCGAGGCGGTCCCCACCGCGATCCCGCAGGCCATTCGCGGGCGCTGGGGTCTCGTCGCGGCCGACTGCACGTCGACGCGCGGCGACGCCAAGGGGCTGCTGACGATCGATGCCACCTCGCTCAAGTTCTACGAATCGGTCGCCAAGCTGGGCGCCATCAAGGACGGCGACGCCGGCGAGATCGAAGCCACTTACGCCTTCACCGGCGAGGGCCAGAGCTGGACGCTCGACGTCGATCTCGAGCTCGAGGACGGCGGCAAGACGCTGATCCGCAAGGACACCGGCCCGGACGCGCTGCCCGGTCCGCTCACCTACACGCGCTGCGCGTAACACACGAAAAGACCCGAGGGGCCATGACCGACCTGTTCCAGCTTACCGACGACCAGCTCGCCATCCAGGATATGGCGCGCAAGTTCACCGCCGACCGCATCACGCCCTTCGCGGCGCGATGGGACGAGGAGCACCACTACCCGGTCGATGTGTGGAAGGCGGCGGGCGAGCTCGGCTTCGGGGCGATCTACGTCAAGGAAGAGAACGGCGGCATCGGCCTGGGCCGGCTCGAGGCGGCGCTGATCATGGAGGCGATGTCCTACGGTTGTCCGGCCACCAGCGCCTATATCTCGATCCACAACATGGTCGCCTGGATGATCGACAGCTTCGCCGGGCCGGAGCTGCAGGCGCGTTATCTCCCCCACCTCGTCGGCATGGAAAAGATCGCCAGCTATTGCCTGACCGAGCCGGGATCGGGCTCCGACGCGGCCTCGCTCAAGACCACCGCGCGGCTGGCGAGTGACTCCGGGGGCGACCACTATGTCGTCAACGGCGCCAAGCAGTTCATCTCGGGCGGCGGCTACAACGACATCTACGTGACGATGGTCCGCACCGGCGCGGAAGGCCCCAAGGGCATCTCGGCGCTGGTGATCGAGAAGGACATGCCCGGCGTCAGCTTCGGCACGCCCGAGAAGAAGCTCGGCTGGAACGCCTCGCCTACCGCGCAAGTGATGTTCGACAACGTCCGCGTGCCGGTGGCGAACCGCATCGGCGCCGAGGGCGACGGCTTCAAGTTCGCGATGGCCGGGCTCGACGGCGGGCGCATCAACATCGGCGCCTGCTCGCTCGGCGGCGCGCAGCGTTGCCTTGATGAAGCAGTGGCTTACGTCAAGGACCGCAGCCAGTTCGGCAAGCCGATCGGCGATTTCCAGAACACCCAGTTCCAGCTCGCCGACATGGCGACCGATCTCGAGGCGGCGCGCGCTCTGCTCTACCTCGCGGCCGCCAAGGTCACCGCCAGCGCGCCCGACAAGACACGCTTCGCGGCGATGGCCAAGAAGCTCGCCAGCGACAACGGCAGTTCGATCGTCGATCGCGCGCTGCAACTGTTCGGCGGCTACGGCTACCTGCGCGACTACCCGATCGAGCGCTTCTGGCGCGATCTGCGCGTGCATCGCATCCTGGAAGGCACCAACGAGGTGATGCGCATGATCATCGGCCGGGATCTGCTCAAGTGAGCACCGAAGAACTGCTCACCCGCCGCGAGGGGGTCGCGGGGATGCTTTCGCTCAATCGACCCAAGGCGATCCACGCGCTGACCGTGGAGATGGACCACGCGATGACCGAGGCGCTGCTCGCCTGGCGCGACGATGCCGAGGTTTCCGTCGTCATGCTCGACCACGCCGAAGGGCGCGGCTTCTGCGCCGGCGGCGACGTCAACCTCGTCCGGCAGTCGGCGCTGACCGACGGCGGCGAGCGAGGGCGCAAGTTCTTCTACGAGGAATATCAGCTCAACCACCTGATGTTCACCTACCCCAAGCCGATCGTCGCCTTCATGGACGGCATCACGATGGGCGGCGGCGTCGGCATCTCGCAGCCCGCGCCATTCCGCGTCGCGACCGAGAACACCCGCTTCGCCATGCCCGAGACCGGCATCGGCCTGTTCCCCGACGTCGGCGGCGGCTGGTATCTGTCGCGCCTGCCGGGCCGCATGGGCCAGTTCCTCGCGCTCACCGGCGCACGGCTCGACGGCGCGGAGTGCCTGTGGACGGGGCTCGCCACGCACTACCTGCCCTCCGAACAGCTCGCCGAGGCCAAGGCGCGGATCGCCGCCGGGCATGAGCCGGGCGGGGTGCTCGCCGCGCTGTCGGTCACGCCGCCCGAGGCGCGGATCGCTGCCAATGCCCAGGCCATCGCCCGGCACTTCGCCTCCGACCGGCTGGAAGACATCCTCGCCAGTCTGGCAGGTGATGACAGCGAGTGGGCGGCCAAGGAGCTGGCGACGCTGCGGCTCAAGAGCCCGCAAGCCTGCAAGGTCTCGCTGCGCCAGCTCGCCGAGTCCGAGGCGCTCGACAGCTTCGCCGCGAACATGGCGCTCGAATACCGCATCGCCGCGCGCGTGCTGATGCTGCCCGATTTCGCCGAAGGTGTGCGCGCGGTGCTGGTCGACAAGGACAACGCGCCGCAGTGGAACCCGGCGACGCCCGAAGCCGTGACCGACGAACTCCTCGATACGATTTTCGCGCCGCTGTCGGCGGATCAGGAATGGAGACCCCTATGAGCTACGAAACCCTTATCGTCGAAACCCGCGGTGCGGTCACGCTGATCCAACTCAACCGCCCGCAGGCGCTCAACGCACTGAGCAGCACCGTGCTCAAGGAACTGATCGCGGCCTTCGCGGCGTTCGAGGCGGACGACAGCCAGGGCTGCGCGGTGCTGACCGGCGCGGGCGACAAGGCCTTCGCCGCCGGCGCCGATATCGCCGAGATGGCCGACATGCCGGCGACCGACGTGTTCGCCAAGGGCTTCTTCGACGGCTGGCAGAAGGACATCGCGGCGCGCGTGCGCAAGCCGTGGATCGCCGCGGTCAACGGCTTCGCGCTCGGCGGCGGGTGCGAGCTGGCGATGATGGCCGACATGATCGTCGCCTCCGAGAAGGCCAGGTTCGGCCAGCCCGAGATCAAGCTTGGCGTCGCGCCGGGCATGGGCGGCACCCAGCGCCTGACGCGCGCGGTGGGCAAGGCCAAGGCGATGGACTTGTGCCTCACCGGCCGGATGATGGACGCCGCCGAGGCTGAGAAGTCGGGCCTCGCCGCGCGCGTGCTGCCGGCCGAGGGCTTCGTCGACGCGGTCGTCGCCATCGCCGCCGAGATCGCCGCGATGCCGCGCCTCGCCGCGTTGCTCAACAAGGAGATGGTCAACGTCGCCTTCGAGACCACGCTGGAGCAGGGCCTGCTGTTCGAACGCCGCACCTGGGGCATTCTCGCGGCGACCGAGGACAAGTCCGAGGGCATGAAGGCCTTCGTCGAGAAGCGCCCGGCGGTGTGGAAGGGCAAGTAAGCCGTGGCTTCGCCGCCGGTCTTTCCGCGCAAGGACGAAGCGCTGGCGATCCTCGATGAGGAACTGAAGCGGGTCGGCTCGGCGAGACCCTCGGCACTGACCGTAGAGAAGCAGAAGCGACCGGGCAGCCAGCGGCTGACCTGGTGGCATGCGGCCGAGGATGCGCAGGGCGGCGAGGAGCCGCTGTCGGACCTGGCCTACTTGCGCGCCTACGTTCGCATTACCGGGGGGCGTCCGCTGCCCGCCGGCGGGCTGAAGCTGCGCAAGGACCGCGTGTGGATGGACCGGTCGGTGGTCAGCCGGCTGGAGCACGGCGGTTTCCTGGCATTCGAACCGACCGGCCATTTCGAACCGTCCTTCGTCGTCACCGACAAAGGGCATCGCTGGATCGCGACAGGGAAAACAGAGACATGAAGATCGCCTTCATCGGCCTCGGCAACATGGGCGGCGGGATGGCCGCGAATCTGGTCAAGGCGGGCCACGATGTCCATGCCTTCGATCTTGCCGCCGAGGCGCTCGACAAGGCCAAGGGCAACGGCTGCGCGGTCTACACCACCGTGCGCGAGGCGGTGCAGGGCGTCGAGGCCGTGGTCTCGATGCTACCCAACGGCGCCATCGTCGAGAAGGTCTATGCCGACGACGTGATCGGCCACGCGCCGGCCGGGGCGCTGCTGCTCGATTGTTCGACGATCGACGTCGCCACCGCGCGCAAGGTCGAGGGGCTGGCGGAGCGGGCCGGCTACACGATGGTCGACGCGCCGGTCTCGGGCGGGATCGCGGCGGCCAACGGCGGCACGCTGACGTTCATGGTCGGGGGGAGCGATGCCGCTTTCGCGCGGGCGGAGGCGGTGCTGGCGCCGATGGCCAAAGCGGTGATCCACGCCGGCGCGCCGGGCGCCGGGCAGGTCGCCAAGATGTGCAACAACATGCTGCTGGCGATCCACATGATCGGCACTTGCGAGGCGCTGAAGCTGGCCGAGCGCTCGGGCCTCGACATGCAGAAGTTCTACGAGATCAGCTCGAAGTCGACCGGCTACAACTGGTCGCTCAACGACTATACGCCCGCGCCCGGCGTCGGCGCGGCGAGCCCGGCGGACAACGGCTACCAGGGCGGCTTCGCCGCGGCGCTGATGCTCAAGGACCTGCGCCTGGCCATGGCCGCCGCCGCCGAATCCGGCGCGACCGTGCCGCTGGGCGAGCATGCCACCGCGATCTACGAGGCGTTCAACGAGGCCGGGAACGGCGGCAAGGACTTCGGCGCGATCTTCACGACGCTTTAGGATCGCCTCGGGCGTAGGCGGGGATCGCCAGCCCCCATTGGATCGCGGCGCCGCGCAGCGTGAAGCCCGCCAGCACGGCGAGGGTCCAGATCACCCAGGCCGGCAACCCGAGCAGATGTCCGGTCACGCAGAGCGCGGCCGAGAGCGCGGCGGCGGTGACGTAAAGCTCGGGGCGCATCAGGATCGAGGGGCGGCCCGCCAGCACGTCGCGGATGATGCCGCCGACGCAGCCGGTCACGGCGCCCATCAGCACGGCGCTGACCGGCGGCACACCGTAGGTCAGCGCCTTGGCCGCGCCGAGCGTGGAATAGGCGGCCAGCCCGGCGGCGTCGGCCCATTCGATCAGCCGGCCCTCCCACCAGCGGTGCGGGGTGAACCAGGCGAGCAGCGCGGCGCTCAGGCAGACGGGCGCCACCCACGGGTCGTGCACCCAGAACACCGGCGCGCCGATCAGCAGGTCCCGCACCGAGCCGCCCCCGACGCCGGTGACCAGCGCGAAGAACGCCAGCGTTACGAACGTCTGCCGCAGCCGCGCCGCGAGCGCCGCCCCCGAGATCGCGAAGATCGCGATGCCGACGAGGTCGAGCGAGCCGATGATTGCTGGCAGGGCGGCCGGGACGGGCATGGGGCGGGCCTAACACATTGCCGCGTCCCCGCGCGAGCCTTTGGCTCGCGGGGACGCAGGCTATTGGCCCTCAATCCTCGTCGAGCAGGTCCTGCACCTTGGTCAGCAGCGCCTGCACGCGCTGGGCCGCTTCGGTAAAGGTCTCGACGTCGGCGCGGTTGTTGTTGCCGCGGGCTTCCTTGGCGGATTCGACGTAGCCTTCGAGGTCCGCCTCGAGCGCGTCGGAGAGGATGCCGAGCTCGTCCTGGGTGAGCGTGAGAGTGATCGTCTGGGTCATGGCGGTCTCCGCTCACATGTGGATGGGTTTGCCAAGGACGGCCATCGCGGCTTCCTTGATCGCTTCCGAATGAGTCGGATGCGCGTGGCAGGTATAGGCGATGTCCTCGCTCGTCGCGCCGAATTCCATCGCCTGCGCGGCCTGGCCGATCATCGTGCCGGCGACGCTGGCGATGCACCAGACGCCCAGCACGCGGTCGGTCTTGGCGTCGGCGATGACTTTCACGAAGCCGTCGGGCTCGTGGTTGGTCTTGGCGCGGCTGTTGGCCATCATCGGGAACTTGCCGACCTTGATTTCGCCGCGCTCCTTCGCGGCTTCCTCGGTCAGGCCGACGCCGGCGATCTCGGGGCTGGTATAGACGACGCCGGGGATCACCGCGTGGTTCACGATGCCGTGCTGGCCGGCGATGTTATCGGCCACGGCGATGCCCTCGTCCTCGGCCTTGTGCGCCAGCATCGGGCCGGGGATGACGTCGCCGATCGCCCAGACGCCGTCGACGCGGGTGCGGAAGTCGTGGTCGGTCTCGATCTGGCCGCGGGCGTTGAGCTCAAGCCCGATCCTGTCGAGGCCGAGGCCTTCGGTGTTGGGCCGGCGGCCGATGGCGACGAGCACGCAGTCGGCCTCGATCGTCTCCGAAGCGCCACCCGCTGCGGGTTCCAGCGTCAGCGTCGCCTTCTTGCCCTTGACGACCGCGCCGGTGACCTTGGTCGAGAGCTTGAGCGCCATGCCCTGCTTCTTGAAAATCTTGGCGGCTTCCTTGCGGACTTCGCCGTCCATGCCGGGAAGGAGCTGGTCGAGGAATTCGATTACCGTGACCTTGGCGCCGAGCCGGCGCCAGACCGAGCCCAGTTCCAGCCCGATCACGCCGCCGCCGATCACGACGAGGTGCTCGGGCACCTTGGCTAGTTCCAGCGCGCCGGTGGAATCGACGATCACCTGCTTGTCGTTGTCGACCGCGACGCCGGGCAGCGGCGTGACCGAGGAGCCGGTGGCGATGACCACGTTCTTCGCGGTGTAGGTCTTGCCGGCGATCTCGACCGTGCGGGCATCCTTGAAGGTGGCGAGGCCCTTGAGCCAATCGACCTTGTTCTTCTTGAACAGGAACTCGATGCCGCCGGTCAGGCCCTTGATCGCGTCGATGCGCTGTCCCTGCATGGTGCCGAGGTCGAGGCTCATCTTGTCGATCTTGACGCCGAGCTTGGCTAGTGCGCCGCCGGCGGCCTCCTCATAGAGCTCGGACGCATGGAGCAGCGCCTTCGACGGGATGCAGCCGACGTTGAGGCAGGTGCCGCCCAGCGTCTCGCGCACGTCGGCGCAGGCCGTCTTGAGGCCGAGCTGCGCGGCGCGGATCGCGGCGACATAGCCGCCGGGGCCGGCGCCGATGACCAGGACGTCGTAGTCGCTCAACGTTCAATCTCCATGTCTTGGGGCACGGTTTCGGGCATCTTGCGAAGATGCCAGTACATGCCGGTCGTCAGATATTTCTCGAGGAAAGGGATGGCTGCCGGGATCAGCAGCAATTGCGAAACCAGCGATTTCCAGCCGCCCGAGCCCGGATTGCGCCGCAGCGCGATCACCTCGGCCGGTTGGCTTGCGAAGGCGGCGCGGAAATCGGAGGCGGTGGCGCGGTTGAAGCCCGCATCCGGGATGCTGGCGTACTTGCGACCGATCTTTCGCTCCAGCGCGTCGAGCACGATCCGGTCGCCGCGCAGCAGGTGCAGCCAGGGCAGGTTGGTGCGCGGATTGTGGTGATGGCCGAAGGGCGAATGCCATAGCGGCGCATAGCCGAAATACATCTCGCCGCCCGGCTTGCACAGGCGCACTACCGCGTCGAGGATCTCTTGCAGCGGGCTGACATGCTCCATCGTGTTTTGCGAGACGATCAGGTCGACCGGCTCCACCGCGACGGTGCGCACATCCTGGCACAGGATGGTGACGCGGTCGCCCCATTCGCGCGTCAGGCGTTGGCGCGCGTAGTTCGAAGAGCCGACGTCGAGATCGACGCCCACCGCCGATGCGGCGCCGGCCTGCATCAGCCGGTGAATCATGCCGCCGGTGGCCGAGCCGAAATCGAGCACGCGCTTGCCCCGCACATCGGGCTGGCCGCCGTAGCGCCGCCAGAAGTCCGCCGAACTGTCGTGCAGGTGCTTGTCGAAATCCCGCGCGTAGTGGGCTTCGTCATGCACGACATATTCGTAGTGCCTGGCGGCGGTCTCGGTCATCGCGGGCTCGTCACAGGTCGATCAGCAGCCGCGTGGGATCCTCGATCGCTTCCTTGATGATCTTGAGCGCCGTCACCGCCTCGCGCCCGTCGATCAGGCGGTGATCGTAGGACAGCGCGATGTACATCATCGGGCGGATGACGATCTCGCCGTTCCGCACGACCGGTCGGTCCTCGATGCGGTGGAGGCCGAGCACCGCCGACTGCGGCGGGTTGATGATCGGGGTCGACATCAGGCTGCCGAACACGCCGCCGTTGGAGATGGTGAAGGTGCCGCCCTTCATGTCGTCCATCGTCAGCGTGCCGTCCTTGGCCTTCTTGCCGTAGTCGGCGATCGCCTTCTCGATGCCGGCGAACGAGAGCTGGTCGGCATTGCGGACCACCGGCACGACCAGGCCGTTCGGCGCCGAGACCGCGACCGAGATGTCGACGTAGTCGTGATAGACGATCTCGTCACCCTGGATCTGGGCGTTGACCGCGGGAATGTCCTTCAGCGCCAGGACGCTGGCCTTGGCGAAGAAGCCCATGAAGCCCAGGCGCTGGCCGTGCTTCTTCTCGAACAGGTCCTTGTACTTGTCGCGCGCCTCGATGACGGCGGACATGTCGACGTCGTTGAAGGTGGTGAGAAGCGCGGCGGTCTCCTGCGCGCTTTTCAGGCGCTTGGCGACGGTCTGGCGCAGGCGCGTCATCTTGACGCGCTCCTCGCGGCGCGCGCCGGTGCTCGCCGCGGCGGGCGAGGGTGCGGCGGCCGGAGCCGAGGCGCTGGGCGCCGGCGCTGCCTGCTTGGCTTGCGCCGCGGCGACCACGTCTTCCTTGGTCAGACGGCCGTCCTTGCCGGTGCCCTTCACGCTCGCCGGATCGATGCCGTATTCGAGCACCGCCTTGCGCACCGAGGGCGAGAGCACGGCGGCCCCATCGCCGCTAGCTTCGCCATCGACCGGATCGGCGTTCTTGGGCAGCGTGTCGGAGGCGGGCGGCACGGCCTTTTCCGCGCGCGGGGTGACCGGCGCGGCGCCCGCGACCGCGGTCGAATCCTCGATCGTGGCGATCACCGCGCCGACCGCGACGTTGTCGCCCTCGGCCGCGAGATGCTGGCCCATGACGCCGGCCGCCGGCGCCATCACCTCGACCGCGACCTTGTCGGTCTCGAGGCTGGCGATCGGCTCGTCCAGCGCGACGGCTTCGCCGGGCTGCTTGAGCCATTGACCGATGGTGGCTTCCGTGACGGATTCGCCGAGCGTGGGGACTTGGACTTCGCTGGACATGGCTGGGTTTCCTGGGGCGTTCTGGCGAATGGTTTGGGACGGCGGGCGAGTCCCGGCTCAGTTCTTCTGTTTTCTGCGGATCTCGGAGCGGACCGACAGGCCGAGCGCATCGGCGACGAGCGCCGCCTGCTCGGAGACATGCCGCTTGGCGAGGCCGGTTGCGGGCGAGGCGCTGGCGGCGCGGCCGGCGTAGCGCGGCCGGGCGACGCGGCACTTCGCGTCCTTCAGCACCTCTTCCAGGAAGGGTTCGACGAAGAACCAGGCGCCGTTGTTCCTCGGCTCCTCCTGGCACCACACCACGTCCTCGAGGTTTGTCATGCGGGCGATGCGCAGCGCGAGCGGCTCGCTGGGGAAGGGATAGAGCTGCTCGATGCGGACCACGGTGACGTCGTCGAGGCCGTTCTCGTCGCGCGCTTCCATCAGGTCGTAGCCGACCTTGCCCGAGCACAGGACGAGCTTCTTGACCTTGTCGTCGGCCGGCGGGGTGCGGTCCGACATGATGCGGCGGAAGTGGCTCTCGCCGACGAAATCGTCGGCTTCGGACTTCGCCAGCGGATGCCGCAGCAGCGACTTGGGTGTCATGATGACCAGCGGCTTGCGGAACGGCCGGTGCATCTGGCGGCGCAGGACGTGGAAGTAGTTCGACGGCGTCGAGATGTTGCAGACCTGGATGTTGTCCTGCGCGCAGAGCTGCAGGAAGCGTTCCAGGCGGGCCGAGCTGTGCTCCGGACCCTGGCCTTCGTAGCCGTGCGGCAGCAGCAGCACGAGGCCGTTGGCGCGCAGCCACTTGGCCTCGGCGGCGGCGATGTACTGATCGATGATGATCTGCGCGCCGTTGGCGAAGTCGCCGAACTGCGCTTCCCACAGCACCAGCGTCTTGGGATCGGTCATCGCATAGCCGTATTCGAAGCCGAGCACGCCGTATTCGGACAGCGGGCTGTCGAGCACTTCGAACTTGCCGTGCGGCACGCTCCACAGCGGAACGTAGCGATGCTCGTCGGTCTGATCGACCCACACCGCGTGGCGCTGGCTGAACGTGCCGCGGCCCGAATCCTGGCCGGACAGCCGCACGTTGTAGCCTTCGGACAGCAGCGAGCCGAAAGCCAGCGCCTCGCCGGTGGCCCAGTCGAAGCCGTCGCCGCGCGCGAACGTCTCGCGCTTGGCGTCGATCACGCGAGCCAGCGTCTTGTGGATCTGGATATCGTCGGGAACCGTGGTCAGCGTGCGGCCGAGGCTGTCGAACAGCTTCCGGTCGATGCCGGTCGGCACGTTGCGCCGCGCGGTCTCGGGATCGGCGGGCTTGTTGAACCCGCTCCAGCGCCCGGCGAACCAGTCGGCCTCGTTCGGATTGTAGCTCTTGGCCGCCTCGAATTCCCGCTCGAGATGATCGACGAAGCCCTTGGTCACTTCGTCGCTGAAGCCCGGCTCGATCGCGCCTTCCTTGATCAGGCGATCGGCGTAGAGCGCGCTGACCGGCGGATGCTTGCGGATCTTGTCGTACATCAGCGGCTGGGTGAAGCTCGGCTCGTCGCCTTCGTTGTGACCGAAGCGGCGATAGCACCACATGTCGATCACCACGTCCTTGTCGAACTTCTGGCGGAACTCGATCGCCATCTTGCAGGCGAAGGTCACGGCCTCGGGATCGTCGCCGTTGACGTGGAAGATCGGCGCCTGGACGCCCTTGGCCACGTCGCTCGGGTAGGGCGAGTTGCGCGCGAACTGCGGGCTGGTGGTGAAGCCGATCTGGTTGTTGATGATGAAGTGCAGGCAGCCGCCGGTGGCGTAGCCGCGGATGCCCTGGAAACCCAGGCATTCCCAGACGATGCCCTGGCCGGCGAAGGCGGCGTCGCCGTGGATCAGCACCGGCATGACCTGGTTCATGTGCTCGAGGTCGTCGCGCATCGCCAGCGTCGCGCGCACCTTGCCGAGCACAACAGGAT